>JALZOK010000080.1 GCA_030857225.1 Actinomycetota bacterium | reverse complement strand
GTGACCTGAAGACCGCGCGCGCCGCCGCGCAGGAGCTCGAGCAGGTCGTCGACTCGTACAAGATCGGACAGCGGCGCGCTCCCGCGTTCGATGCGACGGTCCATCTCGCCGCCGGCCGCATCAAGCTTGCCGAGAAAGACTGGGACGGCGCCGCGGGAAGCTTTCGCTTGGCGCGGGAGGAGTGGCAGCGTGTCGGCGCGCCCTACGAGACCGCGCACGTGCGAATGCTGCTCGGAGTCGCGCTTCGGCGGCGCGGCGACGAGCAGGGTGGAACCGTGGAGCTAGAGGGCGCGCTGGCAGCCTTCACGCGGCTCGGTGCCCGACTCGACGAGGAGCGCGTGAACGAGCTCCTGGGGCGGCTCGAGGCGCGCCGCACGTTTCTCTTCACAGACATCGTGGACTCGACGAGGCTGCTCTCGACCTTCGGCGACGACAAGTGGAAGAAGCTGCTCGCGCGCCATGACGAGCTCATTCGCGAGCGGATCGCCGAGACCGGCGGCGAGGTGATCAAGAACACGGGGGACGGCTTCTTCGCGTCGTTCGGGAACCCGAGGGCGGCGCTCGAGGCGGCGATCGCAATCCAGCGAGCGCTGGACGGAGAGGTGTTCGCGCCCGACGTCAGGATCGGCGTCCACACGGGCGGGGCCTTCCAAGCGGGCGGGTCGAGCGACTACGGCGGGCAGGACGTGCATGTCGCAGCACGTATCGGTGGGGCCGCGAGCGCCGCCGAGATCCTGGTCAGCGCGGAGACGCTCGATGGCGTTGGCGGCGCGTTCCGCTTGTCGGAGCCGCGGGCTGAGTCGCTGAAGGGCGTCGAGAATCCCGTCGACGTGGTCTCGGTCGACTGGCGCTGAGGTTCCGCGAGAGGCCGGCTGAGGAGGAGCCGGACGGACTGCTCGTCCTGCACCACGGGCGTGGCTCCGACGAGAACGACCTGCTCTCCCTCGCCGACGTGCTCGATCCCGACCGGCGGCTGCACGTCGTCACGCCCCGCGCGCCTCTCCAGCTTCCGGGCTCGCCCGGATATCACTGGTATGTCGTTCCGCGAGTCGGCTATCCGGATCCCGAGACGTTTCACCAAGCGTACGAGCAGCTTGCTGCCTTCCACGACGAGCTGAGGC
The DNA here is from genome assembly GCA_030857225.1 of Actinomycetota bacterium. GTDB lineage: Bacteria > Actinomycetota > Thermoleophilia > Gaiellales > Gaiellaceae > GMQP-bins7. The sequence goes on along the minus strand of JALZOK010000080.1, from coordinate 12,210 downwards.
GAAGCACGGGTATCGCGCCCTCGCGCACGGTGCTGGGTGGATTCTCGATGGGCTCGGTGATGAGCTATTCGCTCGGGCTGGGGGAGGACCGCCCGGCGCCGGCCGGGATCCTCGCCTTCTCGGGGTTCGTGCCCGTGGTGGAGCGCTGGGAGCCCGCTCTCGCGGGACGCGACACGCGCGTGTTCGTGGCGCACGGTCGAGCGGATCCGATCATGGAGATCGGCTTCGCGAGACGTGCGCGGGAGCTCCTCGAGGCGGGCGGTCTCGACGTCGAGTACCACGAGTCCGACGTCGCGCATCAGATCGATCCCGCTCACGCCGCTGCAGCCGCCGACTGGCTGGCGACGGCGTTCTAGTGGGTGTTCCCGGCCTCGTTCCGATCCCCACGACGGGCAGGATCTTTCGCTCGAGCCGACGCATCCGGCTCTCCGACCGGGCGGAGGACGGTCGGCTCCGGCTCGAATTTTCGACGAAGCTCGAGCTACCGGAGCCTCCCTCGGGCGGCGGTACCACCTGGACGTTCCGGCTGACCGATATCGACCTGCTCGGGCACGTGAACAACGCCGCGTACTGGGATCCGATCGAGGAGCTGCTATCCACGCAAGGTCCCGATCCCCGACGGCCGTCCGCGCACGCCTCGAACATCGCCATCCGATCGACCTGGAGGACGAGGTCTCGCTGGTACGCCACCTCCACGACGACCGGCTGGCGGTCGCGTTCGCTGTTGGAGGAAGTTCGCGAGCTAAAGCCTTGGTCGAGCGGCCCCAGCGTCGTTGACTTGTCTACGGAACCCCAGCTGGCGTTTCCGCCCGGCTGTCGGCTCTTTCACGGACGCCGGCTCGAGCGCCTGCCACTGACCCGCGTCTATACCCGTTCTTCACGAGGTCTTACCCCAAACTCAGCTTGGTCTGCTTTCGTATAGGTCCAAAGAGGAAGCCGCGAGAGAGGAGCCCCTACGTGACCGAGCAGTCGGACGAAGCCGCGGTCCCGTCTCCGCACGAAGCCAAGGAGAAGCTCGAGCAGGCGCTGTTCGAGATCAGGCGCGTGATTGCGGGGCAGGACGCGATGCTCGAGCGGGTGCTCGTCTGCCTGCTCGCGCAGGGCCACCTCCTCATCGAAGGCGTTCCCGGCCTCGCCAAGACGCTTACGATCAAGACGACCGCGGGCGTGCTCGGCGGAACGTTCGCGCGTGTGCAGTTCACTCCGGATCTCGTCCCCTCGGATCTGGTCGGAACGCGCATCTACCGCGTCGGGGACGGCGAGTTCGACACGGAGCTCGGGCCTGTCTTCTGCAACTTCCTCCTCGCGGACGAGATCAACCGCGCTCCCGCGAAGGTGCAGTCCGCGCTTCTCGAGGTGATGCAAGAGCGTCAGGTGACGATCGCGCACACGACCTACCCGGTGCCGGATCCGTTCCTCGTGATGGCGACCCAGAACCCGATCGAGTCCGAAGGCACCTACCCGTTACCGGAGGCGCAGATCGACCGGTTCATGCTCAAGGTCGTGATCGGCTACCCGGCGCATGACGAGGAGCTGACGGTCGTCCAGCGCCAGCTCATCGCGGCGCCCGAGCTGCGTCAAGCCCTCTCGCTCGCCGACCTGACGGCGCTGCAGCGGGCGGTGTTCGACATCTACGTCGATCCTTCGCTCGTCAGCTACGCGGTGGACATCGCAACCGCGACTCGCGAGCCGGCAGCCCACGGTCTGGGCGATCTCGCCCCCTATATCTCCTATGGAGCGAGCCCGCGCGGGCCGATCTCGCTCGTGCAGGGATCGAGGGCGCTTGCGCTGATCCGTGGCCGCGAGTACGCGCTGGTGGAGGACATTCAGGCTCTGGCGCGGGATGCGCTCCGGCACCGACTGGTGCTGAGCTACCAGGCACTCGCCGAGGAGGTGAGTCCCGACGTGCTCCTCGAGCAGGTGCTCGCAGCCGTTCCTGTACCGCAGCTCGACCTGGCTCGCATGAGCGCGGCATGAGCCGAGCGGAACACGCGAACGTGCTTCTCTCCGGCTCGAGCCCTGCCCGCCCCGGGCCGGGGTCGATGCCCGAAGGGCTGTTGAAGGCGCTCGACGTCTCGATCGCGCGGCGCATGGAGGGGCTGCTTGCGGGTGACTTCCGCTCGAATTTGCTCGGAACCGGCTCCGAGCTCGCGATGGTGCGTCCGTACATCCCGGGCGACGACGTGCGGAGAATCGACTGGAACGTGACCGCGAGGACGAACGAGCCACATGTTCGCGTCGATCTTGCCGAGCGCGTGCTCGTCACCTGGCTTGTGCTCGACACCTCCCTTTCGATGCAGTTCGGCACCGCCGACCGCCGCAAGGCCGACGTTGCCGAAGGCGTCGCGATCGCGATCGGGCATCTGGCAACGCGGCGAGGCAACCGCCTCGGGATCGTCACCTTCGGAGACGCCCAGCCGAAGACGATTCCGCCGAAGCAGGGGCGAGTCGGCCTCGTCGGCCTTCTGGCCGCGCTCCGCCGGGAGTCCGAAGGGCCGGAGAGTGCGGCCGGGACAACGTCGCTCAGCCAAGGAATCTCCCGTGCCGGAGCCGGGACGCGGCAGCGATCGCTGGTCGTCGTCGTCTCCGACTTCCGCGGCCCGCAGGACTGGCGTCGACCGCTGCTCGAGCTCGCGAGCCGTCACGACGTCGTCGCGGTCGAGATTCGCGATCCGCGCGAGCAGGAGCTCGCGAACGTGGGCTTCCTGCGGCTCGTCGACCCGGAGACGGGACGGCAGCTCCGCGTCGACACCCGCAGCCGCCGTCTGCGCGAGCGGTTCGCCGCGGCTGCGAGTGCGGAACGGGCCCAAGTCGCGCGTGCGTTCTCATCGATCGGCGTCAGGCACGTCGTGCTCACGACCTCGGGAGACTGGCTTCGTCCCCTCGTCGTCTTCCTGCGCCGGAGCCGCTCGTGACGTTCTCGTGGCCGATCGCGCTCGCTGGTCTCGTCCTTCTCCCGCTGCTCGTCCTCGCGTACGTCTGGTCGGAGCGGCGGCGAACGGCATCGCAGGCTGTGTTCGGCAACCCGGCTCTCCTTCCCAACGTCATCGACCGCGAGCCGGGGCGCCTGCGCTATCTGCCGGTCGCCATCCTCCTGCTCGGCCTGGCGGCGATGATCGTCGGCGTTGCGCGACCGCACGCGGTCGTCAGCGTCCCGCGGGAGGAGGCGACGGTGATCCTCGCCATGGACGTCTCCCGCTCGATGAAGGCGAAGGACGTGAAGCCGACGCGGCTCGACGCTGCTCGAGCGGCCGCCGAGGCATTTCTGGTCCAGGTTCCGGACAAGTTTCGCGTGGGAGTCGTCTCGTTCGCAAGCCGAGCGGCGGTCGGGGTTCCGCCGACGCATGACCGGGCTCTCGCCGAGCAGGCGCTCGATTCGCTCTCGCCTGGAGAGGGAACTGCGATCGGCGACGCGGTCGCACTCTCCGTGCGGCTTGGCGCCCGACGAAGCGAGAGCGACGACGTCGTCCCACCCAGGGCGATCCTGCTGATCTCCGACGGCGCGCGAGACGGCGGGCGGGTCGATCCCAGGGAAGCTGCGAAGCAGGCCAAGGAGCAGGGTATTCCCGTGCACACCGTGCTTGTGGGAACGGCTCAGGGCGTCGTCGAGGAGAGGTTGACCGGTGGATTCCGGCGCATCACCCAGGTGCCTCCGAGCCCGGAGACGCTAGAGGAGCTTTCGGCGGCGACCGGCGGCGAGTTCTTCACCGCGACCGACGATGAGCGTCTGCGAGAGGTCTACGACGAGCTCGGCTCGCGGCTGGGCGAGCGGGAGGAGTCGAGGGAGGTCACGGACTTCTTCGCGGCCGGCGCGGCGGCGTTCCTGCTCATCGGCGGTGCGCTTTCGGCGTTCCTCTTCCAGAGGGTTCCGTGAAGCGCGCTCTTCGCATAGTCGTTCTCACGGCCGCGGTGGCAGTGGGGCTCGCGGTGGTGTCACCTGCCGGAAGCGCGAACGAGTGCGACGGCCTGCAGGTGTGCGTGCCGGTCGCTGGCCCATGGGTCGTCATGCCGGCATCGGGTGGAGCCGCACGTCCGGAGGTCGCGTGGCAGCTCACGTGTCCTCGCAACTACATCGTCGGCGGCCTGGACGCGCGGCTCACCAGGCGGGCCATCGACGTGAGCTTTCTCGGACTTTTGGGGAGCCCGGTCAACCCCGGTATCACGACCTCGCGATCGGTGACGTTCGTCGCGAAACACGTGGGGCGTTCGTCCGGCTCGTCGAGCTTCAAGCCGTACATCGGCTGCATGCCTGCACAGGGCGGGGGCACGCGCGTCCCGACCTCCGTCTCCGTGTTCCCACCAGGGCAGCCGGTGACCCGGCGTGCGAAGAGCGTCAGGGTGCGACCGGGAACCACGAGTGTGCGCTTTGAATGTCGCTCCGGTGAACGCCTCGTCGGGGCGTCGCACGCCTTCGGGTTCTTCACGAGAACGCCGCCCGGCGCAAGCCTCGTATCCAGCGTCAGCGGGTCTAGAGCCGTTCGCAGCGGAGAGATCCGGGTGACGGTGCGGGGCGACGCTGAGCTCCAGGGCGTCCGCGGCGTGCTCCAGATTCAGGCTGTCTGCGCGAGGCAGCGATGAGCTTCCAGAGCCCGTGGCTCCTGCTCACACTCCTCATGCTCGTAGCAGCCGTCGGCGCCTGGCTCTATGCAGAGCGTCGGCAAACGCGCTACGCCGTGCGGTTCACGAACATGGACGTGCTCGCCTCGGTGGTGTCGGGACGATCGTGGCCGAGGTTCGTGCCGCCCGCGTTGTTCGCCCTCGCCCTTGCCGTGCTTCTGGCAGGTCTCGCTCGCCCGCAGGTCGAGCGGATGGTGCTGGAAGACCGCGCGACCGTGATCCTCGTCGTCGACACCTCGCGCTCGATGCAGGCGGAGGATGTCGAGCCGACACGGCTAGGCGCGGCGCAGGAGGCAGTGCGGACATTCCTGGAGCAAGCGCCCGACCGTCTGCGAGTAGGGCTCGTCGTCTTCGCGGGAGAGACCCAGGTGGCCACGCCTCCGACCCGCGATCACGACCTCGTGCGAACCGCCGTGGACGAGATCGACACGTTCCTGGTCTTCGGCGGAACGGCGATCGGCGACGCGTTGGAGACCGCCGTCGACCTGGGCAAGCGGGCAACCGAGCAGGAGTTGCCCACGGAGGAGGAAATTGCGCTTCCCGATCCCGGTGGTCGAAGATCGTTCGCGCAGGTGACGACCTGCGACGAGCCTGGACCAGTGTCGATTCTCTTCCTCTCGGACGGCGCCCAGACGCGGGGGATCCTCCAGCCGCTCGAAGGTGCGGCCCTCGCCCGGGACGCGTGCTTCCCCGTGTTCACGGTCGCGCTCGGGACGCCGGAGGGCACCATTGCGCGAGGTCCGTTCGGCGGAGGGGGCTTCAGCCCCGGCACGGGCGACTCTCAGCGGATTCCCGTTCCGCCTGATCCCGAGACGCTTCGCCAGATCGCCGAGACCACTGGTGGCGAGTTCTCGGAGGCACGGACCGCCGACGCGCTCGAGAAGGCGTATGACAACCTCGGCTCGCGTCTGGGACGAGAGCCCGGTAAGACGGAGGTCACGTTCCTGTTCGTCGCGCTCGCGGCCGGCCTCCTGGTGGCGGCAGGCGTGCTCGGCGTCTTGGTCGCGCCCCGGCTGCCTTGATTGCCGGCGCAAGATCGGAATCCACTAGCGTGGACTCCGATCGCGCGAAGACCCCTAAAGGCGTCCGCTTCGCGGCCGCTGGTGCTCACTCACATAGCAAGCTCATACGAGGACGATGACGAAGGGCTGGTCTGCGGGATCGTCGCGGCCGGCGGGGTGCACGGCGACGCGGAAGATGCCGCCAGGCAGCGGATCGACGACCGCGTAGGCGTTCCCTACCCCGCTTGCGACGGCGCTCGAGGCCGGGTTTCCGACGAAACGGATCTCGAACACTCCCAACGACGCTCTCCGCACCTGGATCGCCTTGCCGTTGCAGTTGAACTTTCGGCCGAAAACGACACCCGCGCTAGTGAAGGTCCCGCCGACGTTGGCAATGCCCATCGTCGGATTTCCCGTGACATACGCGATACCGCGTACTGCCCCGTTCGAGCAGCGCTGCTGGGCGACGCTCGCGCTCTGGACTCGCTCGCCGACCGCGAACGCCGAGCCTCCGAGCGCGAAGAAGAGCGCGAGCAGCGCGATCGCCGTGCCTGGTGTGAACGTTCTCTTGCGGATGGTCATGCCGGCTCCCTCCGATTGGATTGACCTCCCACGATAGGTTCTCGCAGATGCCAGACGGCACGGCGGCACCCGGCGGGGGCTGGCGGAAGCACCGGAAGCGGATCCTCGGTGGGGTCGCAACAGCCGCGATCGTCGGCGCGATCTTCGTGTTCGTCCTTCCGCGCATCGCCGACTACCGCGACGTCTGGGACGTCATGAGGGGCTTGAGCCGGCGGGATGGACTCCTGCTCGCGGGAGCCACGGTGCTGAATATCGCGACGTTTCCGCCGAGCTGGATGGTGGCGCTGCCGGGTCTCGCCTTCCGCCAGGCGCTGGTGATGACCCAGGCGTCGACGGCGCTCTCGATGGTCACGCCCGCAGGCGCCGCGGTGGGAATGGCGGGGTCGTACTCGATGCTTCGCTCGTGGGGCTTCAGCAGCGGCTCCTCAGCGCTCGCCGTTGCGGTCAGCGGGGTCTGGAACCAGTTCGCGAATCTCGTCTTTCCCGTCGTCGCGCTGATCCTGCTCACGGGAATCGAGCAGGATCACCCCGCCCTGCGAACCACAGCCTTCGTCGGCCTCGCCGTCCTCGTCGTCGCCGTCGTCGTCTTCGCGTTTGCGCTCTCGAGCTCCGAGCGGGCGCGCCGGATCGGCTCAGCAGTTGCGCGGCTTACGAGCCGCGCATTGCGGCTCCTGCGACGTAACCCCGTCACCTGGGGCGGCGAGGCGCTCGCGCAGTTCCGCTCAGGAGCCCTCGAGCTCCTAAGGCGGCGGTGGCATGTTCTCACTCTCGCGACCCTCGCCGGGCACTTGACGGTGTTCCTGCTCCTCGTCGTGTGCCTGCGAGTCGTAGGTGTCACGGGCGGGGAGGTGTCCTGGGTCGAGGCGTTCGCAGCGTGGGCGCTGATCCGCATCCTGGGCGCTCTCCCGTTGACGCCCGGTGGTCTCGGCATCGTCGAGCTCGGTCTGAGCGGCGCTCTGGTCGCATTCGGCGCATCGAATGCGGACGCCGTCGCGGGGACGTTGCTCTACCGGTCGCTCACGATTCTGCCCACTCTCGTGCTTGGTCTCCTCGCGGCGGTCAGTTGGAGGAGCCACCACCCGGGAGATCGTTTAGGGTCGGAGCAGTGAGCCTGGTGAGGGGCAGGATCACAGAGTTGAGGGATCGGTCTTAGGGCTTTGATCTCAGTGACTGCGGCAGCGCCGGTGCGCTTCAGTGTGGCCGGATTTCTCGTGCTGGTTCTGGTGACGCTTGCGTTCGCGGACCCCGCCAGCGGGGGGGCGCGAGGGGGGAGTGCGTACCTCGCTCCGGCGGCTGCCTGCGCAGGAGCCAACAACCGCACGGCTTCTCCGGAAGTACAGCAGCGCGCGATCACGTGCCTCGTGAACTGGGCGCGTGCACGCCATCGGCAAGGGCGTCTCTCGGCGTCGCACTCGCTGCAACGCGCCGCGGCGCTCAAGGGACACGGCGTTGCGTCTTGCCGTCAGATCTCACACACGCCCTGCGGTTCGGACGCCGCTGCCCCCATGCGGCGGTCGGGATACGCGTACACCCGCTTCGGCGAGAATCTCTACGTCGGCGCGCTCGGTTCGGCCAGCGCGCGAGAAGTGGTCTCGGCCTGGTTGCAGTCGCCGGGGCATCGCGCGAACATCCTGAATCCGGCGTTTCGCGACGTCGGCGCCGCTCTCGTCCGGGCGGACGGGATCTTCTTCGAAGGGGCCGCAGTCGTCTGGATCGTGGACTTCGCCGCGCCTCGATAGAGGACTCCACGCACGAGCCGGGAACGGCCCGTCGTGAGGGAAGAGAGCCATCTCGACGACATGCGCGCGACGATTCGCGGCGATTTCGAGCGGCTCGAGGAGCGGCGAGGAGAGCAGGTGCTCTTCCGGCCTCGCGAGCAGCGGGAAGTCGAGACTCCCGCGATCGAGCCATCTCCAGGCGACCGCGACACCCCGAGCTTGCAACAGACCGTGGCAAGCGACAAGGTTCTCGAGCAACGCAAGCGCTCCTGGATCGACCGGTTGCTCGGTCTCTGAGACTGTCGCATTGCTGCCGCTGCACCGGCGAGCCGCGAGAATGGAGGCGTGACTCTCACCGAGCTCGCCGTCACCATCGCCGTGCTCGGGGCGTTGGGTCTGGTCGCGCGGCGACTCGGTCTCTCGGCGATTCCGGCCTATCTGCTCGCGGGCCTCTTGCTCGGACCGAACGAGCCCGAGCAGCTTGCGCTGATCCAGCCGTCGGAGGTGACCGAGTTCGTCGCCGAGCTCGGAATCGTCTTCCTTCTCTTCTTCCTCGGCCTCGAGTTCAGCCTTTCGCGAGCGACGCGAACCGGTCGCCACGTCGTCTTGGGGGGCGTGGTCGACCTCGCCGCCAACTTCGGTCTCGGCCTGCTCGTCGGTGTCGCGGCTTTCGGCGTCAGCTTCGCCGCGCTCGTTCTTGCCGCGTGTGTGTACGTGTCCTCGAGCGCGATCGCGGTCAAGGGATTGATCGACTTTCGTCGGCTGGGTGACGACGAGACCGATCTCGTGCTGGCCATCCTCGTCGTGGAGGACATCGTCGTCGCCTTCATGCTCGGATTCGCCGCCGCCGGCGGAGGGGAGGCATCGGACACGTTGATCCTGGTCGCGAAGGCGCTCGGGTTCATCACCGCCGGGCTCGCCGTCTCGCGCTGGCTCTCAGGGCCGATCGACCGCGCGCTCGACCGGCTTCCGCTCGAGTTCTTCCTGCTCGCCGTCTTCGGCTTCCTGATCGGCTCGGCGGCCATCGCGGACAAGCTCGGGCTGTCCGCGGCGATCGGGGCGCTGATGGCCGGCATCGTCCTCTCGGAGACTTCTGTTCGCGACCAGATCGAAGAGCGCTTCTTCAGCTTTCGAGACATCTTCGCTGCGCTTTTCTTCTTCGTCTTCGGGCTCTCGATCGATCTCGGCGCGATCGGTGACGTCGGCTTGATAGTCGCGTTTGCGGTGGGCCTCACACTGGTGGGAAAGCTCGGCAGCGGATTGATCGCCGGCCGACTCGGTGGCTTCACGAACCGGCAGAGCGTGAACGCAGGGGTTGCCCTGGTGGCGCACGGGGAGTTCACGATCATCCTCGCCCAGATCGCGTCGGAGAACTCTCTCCTCGGCCCCGACCAGCAAACCGATCTCGTCGCCTTCGCGGGGTTGTATGTCCTGGCGACCGCCACGATCGGGATCGTGCTGATGAAAGAGTCGAAGCGACTTGGCCGCATTCTGTTCCGACCACTAGTAGATGCTTGATCGGGAATTCACGGCGGGCCGGATGACAGCCACGACACGGCGCCGGATCGCCACCCTCCCTCGCCGTCCAGGCTTACCAGCCTGAACGACGAGCGAGTGCGTCGCCCGGCTTGGTCGTGACCGCCTCCGGCTGCGCGTCAATTCCCGATCGAGCATCTCGAAAGCGCTACCAGCCGCGAACTTCGAGCCGTTCTTCGTCCGGGAGCGTGCTTGCGGAGATTCCGACCATCGGCTGGCCGAGACCCGCCGACACGTCGGCGAGCACCTTCGCGTCGTCGAAGTGCGTCGTCGCCTCGACGATCGCTCGAGCGCGGCGCGCCACGTCGTCCGCCCAGCCCTCCCGATCATCCAGCGGATCACGGCCCGATTTGAAGATTCCGGAGCCGACGAAGACGCCGTCCGCGCCGAGCTGCATGCACAGCGATGCGTCGGCGGGCGTGGCGATTCCGCCCGCGGTGAAGGTCACCACCGGCAGGCGCCCGTTCTCCGCGACCCAGCGGATGAGCTCGAACGGCGCTCGATGCTCCTTGGCGGCTGCGTGCAGCTCATCGCCGCGAAGCGTCTGAAGGCTGCGGATCGCACCGAAGACCGCTCGCATGTGCGTCACCGCGTTGACGATGTCGCCGGTGCCGGCCTCGCCCTTCGTGCGGATCATCGCCGCCCCTTCGGAGATCCTGCGCAGCGCCTCGCCCAGGTTGGTGGCTCCGCAGACGAAGGGCACGGTGAACTGCCATTTGTCGACGTGATGCTCGACATCTGCGGGAGTGAGGACCTCCGACTCGTCGATGTAGTCGACCTCGAGCGCCTGCAAGATCTGCGCCTCCGCGAAGTGGCCGATGCGGCACTTCGCCATGACCGGGATCGAGACCGCTTCCTGGATCTCGCGGATCCTCTGCGGATCCGACATGCGCGCAACGCCCCCGTCACGGCGGATGTCCGCCGGGACGCGCTCCAACGCCATCACCGCACAGGCGCCCGCCTCCTCGGCGATCCTCGCCTGATCCGCGTCGACGACGTCCATGATCACGCCGCCCTTGAGCATCTCGGCGAGGCCGGTCTTGACTCTCAGCGTGCCGTACTCCGCCACCTGCGGAGTGTAGCCGCGCGCCGACGTACGGTCGCTCCCCCGCCGTCCCCAGCCCCTGTGGAAGAAGGTACGAGAGTTTGCCCAAATTCCGCGCTTCCACCTGTGGAAATCGCCTGGAAAACCTCGCAAACGCCAATCCGATATGAAACAGATACCGGCTTCGGCGCGACTCCTCTCCCCGCAGGCGATTCGCCTGGCCCGAAGTTGCGCCACACCAAAGCAAGGGGCCCGCCCACCCGGGGCCCCTTGCTATTCCTGGAGAGGTCCGCTCAGCGTGGCTGCGGGACGATTCGGATGTAGGGACGCGGTTCCTTCCACCCGTCCGGCCAGAGCTCCTTGGCCTCGTCGTTCGAGACCGAGCCGGCGATGATGACGTCGTCGCCCGACTTCCAGTTCGCCGGCGTGGACACCTTGTGATTCGCGGTCAGCTGCAGGGAGTCGATCACGCGGAGCACCTCGTCGAAGTTCCGCCCGGTCGTCATCGGGTAGATGAGGATCAGCTTGACCTTCTTGTCCGGCCCGACCAGAAAGACGTTTCGCACCGTCTGGTTGTCGGCGGGGGTGCGCGCCTTCGGATCGCCCTCGACCTCGGCGGGCAGCATCCCGTAGAGCTTCGACACCTGAAAGTCGCCGTCGCCGATGATCGGGTAGTTGGGGGCGTGCCCCTGCGTCTCCTCTATGTCTCGAGCCCACTTCTCGTGATCTCCGGTCGAATCCACGGAGAGGCCGATGATCTTCACGTTCCGGCGGTCGAACTCGGGCTTGATCTTCGCCATGTAGCCGAGCTCGGTCGTGCACACCGGGGTGAAGTCCTTCGGGTGCGAGAACAGCACCGCCCACGAGTCTCCGATCCAGTCGTGGAACTGGATCAGGCCCTCAGTGGTGTCAGCCGCGAAATCCGGTGCGGTGTCACCGATCTTCAAGCTCATGTGCATCCTCCTTCTGTTTACGAGGGGCCCCTCATCGTTTGGGGGGCTAGTGCGCCAGTGCTCGCGTAACCCATTCCATCAAACGCGGCAAGTCGCACCCGTCTTCCCTCCTTGGGCTCGTGTGTCTGCCGCTCGTCAGTGTGCGCCGCCCGCGGGTCGACGTTGCGCAGCAGAGAGGATCATCTCCGCCTCGACCATGTTGCTCGCAGGGGCCGAGAGGAGCAGGAGGCCATCGGAGAACTCCAGCGCCCAGATCCTCGAATCGTCGCGCAGCACGTTTTGGTCGTCGAACCATCGAACCCGCCCTTCGACGATGACGCGGTTCTCGTCGAGCGGTGTGAACACATGGGCCACCGCCTCCCAGAGATGGCGGTCGAATTCCTGCTCCAGGAAACGTATGAACTCGTCGCGACCCCGAACGACATGGCCTGGTTGAACAGCCTTCAGCTCGAGAACCACGTCGGGATGGACTACCTCGCGCAGCTTCTCGAATGCGTGCTGTCCGAAGAGCGCGAAGTAGCGCCTCGCCAGGCGCTCGCTCTCGACCGTTCCTGCTGCGCTGCCCTCAGAGATGTCGAGAAGTATGAGCCTATCGGTGCAAGCCGTCCACCGTGGAGCCTCAGCCGGCATGGCCACGCGTTGCATGGGCCCGCCTGGACTCGAACCAGGGACCAACCGATTATGAGTCGGCTGCTCTAACCAGCTGAGCTACGGGCCCGCGGCGATCAGCGTAACCGACGGTTCTGTCCGGCCCGCTC
>JALZOK010000079.1 GCA_030857225.1 Actinomycetota bacterium | reverse complement strand
GCGCCATGGCAAGTCGTCCCAGCTTGGCGGCGAGCGGGATGAACGCACCAAGTACCTCGAGATCGGCCTGCTCGACGACCGGGATGTTCACGGCAGTGCGTACGAGCTCGCCGTCGAGAGCTGCTGCAACCTGTTCCGCGATGATCAGTCCCGCGCGATCCTGCGCCTCGGTGGTCGAGCCAGCGAGGTGTGGCGTGACGACGACCTGCTCGAGCCCGAGCAGCGGTCCCGAATACGGCTCCGACTCGAACACGTCGAGCGCCGCACCCGCGACCTTTCCCGAGCGAACGGCGTCCACAAGCGCTGCTTCGTCCACCAGCCCGCCACGAGCGGCGTTCACGATGCGAACGCCGTCGCGCATGCGCGCGAATGCGTCCGCGCCAAGGAGTCCGCGCGTCTGCTCGTTGAGCGGAAGGTGGAGCGTGATCAGATCCGCCTCCGCATAGACATCTTCGAGCGTCGCGACGGACTCCACTCCCAGCTCGCGAATGCGGTCGAGCACGACGTACGGGTCGTAGGCGATCACCCGCATGCCGAGGCCCAGCGCGCCGCGCGCAACCTGCAATCCGATCCGGCCGAACCCCAGCACGCCGAGCGTCTTTCCCGCGAGCTCGATGCCGGCGAACCGCGTGCGCTCCCATCGTCCGGCGGTGAGCGCGGCGTGTGCCTGCGGAATATTGCGAGCGACTGCGAGCAGGAGCGCCAGCGTGTGCTCGGCGGCCGAGACGACGGTGGCCTCGGGAGCATTCGCGACGACGATCCCTCGCCTCGTCGCGGCATCGACATCGACGTTGTCGACTCCCACTCCCGCGCGTCCGATGACCTTCAACCGGCTCCCCCGCTCGATGAGGTCAGCGTCGATCTCCGTTTCGGAGCGGATCACCACGGCGTCGAACTCCCCGATGATCGAACCGAGATCGGAGTCCGCGTCCTCCACGACGTCGAACCGCGCGCGCAGCAGGTCGAGCCCTGGCTCGGCAATGGGCTCCCGGATCAGGACGCGAGGTCTCTCAGCGCTCATTTCGAAGCACTAGACGCTGACAACCTGGTGGTACGCGTCGAGCGCACGGCTGACGGCGGCGCCGCGTTCGATCTCCGCCCCTCGCTCGGCGAGGAGCACCTCCACGGCGGCCAACGCCGTAGTGATGTCGAAGACGTCGAAGTAGCCGATGTGTCCGATCCTGAACATCCGTGGGCCGAGCTCGCCGTGACCTCCGGCGACCGTGATCCCGAAGCGCTCGCGAAGCGCGAGCACGAGCTCGCGCGCGTTCACACCGTCCGGGGTGAGAATCGCCGTAACGATCGCCGATCGTTCCTCGTCGGGCGAGAACAGCGTCAGGCCCATCGCCTTCGCCCCTTCGCGACAGGCGCGCCCGAGGGCCGCGTGACGCGCGAACGCGGCTTCGAGGCCCTCCTCGAGCAACATCTCGAGCGCCTTGTCCAACGAGACCACAAGCGAGACCGCGGGCGTGAACGGGGTGGTGCCGGTCTCGAGCGACGCTCGCAGTTTCGACCAGTCGAAGTAGACCCGCGGGGTGGTCGTGCGCGCACACCGCTCCCAGGCGGCAGGCGAGACCGTTGTAAGCGAAAGCCCCGGCGGTGTCATCAGCGCCTTCTGCGAGCCGGCGACGACGACGTCGAGATTCCAGGCATCGGTCTCCAGCGGAACCGCACCTAGACTCGAGACCGCATCGACCACCGTGAGCGCGCCGGCTTCGCAGGCGGCATGCGCGAGCGCCTGCACGTCGGCGACCACGCCGGTCGAGGTCTCGGAGTGAACGACGAAGACGATCTCGGCGCCCGTCTCCTCGACTCGCGCTCGAACGTCCTCGGCGCTCGGGGTTTCACCCCACGAGTAGCGAAGCTCATGAACGTCCGCGCCGTACGCAGCGGCCGTCGACGCCCAGCGCTCGCCAAACTCGCCCGCCGACACAGCCAGCACGCGCTCGCCCGGCGATAGCAGATTCACTATCGCCGACTCGAACGCCCCGGAGCCGGAAGCGGTGAACAGAAGAACGTCGTTCTGCGTTCGGCACACCTCTTGGAGCCTCCCGAGCGCGCGCTCCATCAGCGCGCGAAAGTCGGGTCCGCGGTGATGAAGAACGGGCTCGGCGCCCGCGGCGAGCACCTCGGGCGGAACGGGCGTCGGCCCGGGCGCCATGAGATAGCGCTTCCGTCTCATCGAGCGTGAGCCTAGCGCCGCCCGCCTCCGGGAGACGCTCGCTCCAAGTTACAAGTTGTAACTTGGAGCCGAGAAACCGCTCGTTCCCACGAAAAATCGCCTTGTTACAACGTCTTTTCGAGCTCGGCAGCCGCCGCGTCGATCGCTCCCCAGAGCGCGTCCCGACATGTCGCGAGTACTCCCGCACCGACTGATCGAGGAGTGACCTCAGGTCCTTGTCCACGTAGCCGTATCACCCCGAGATGAACGAGGAGCCATTGGGGGCGGGATCGTCGCTCCGTGCCGTGAGTCGTGCGAGCCGGTCGACGAGCGGCCCGAGCACGGGAGACATGACCGCATCGGCCAAGCGCGGCCACGCCGCGTCCATGACTGCCGCTCCCGGATCGTCGATCGTGCCATCGAGCTCGCGGTCGAGCCTGCTCGCCCTCGCTCCCCACCACGAGTCCACGAGCCCAACCGCCGCCTCCGCCCGCGCGCTCGGAGCCGTCCCGGTGCGCAGCACGGCTCGGATCGCTGGCCACGCGTCCGTGGCGTGCAGGTCCTGGGTCGCGGCAGCGTTCATCGCGCCCGTGACACCGGCGAGTGTGTGCTTCCGCCGCGCGGCCAGCGCAGGACGCAGGAGCTCGACGCGATGCACCGAGCCATAGGCGAAGTTCGAGTCTGCCGAGCCGACATCGGCTGCCGGCTTGTTGTTCCAGTTGAGGAGGAGCCCGGAGGGCGGGTTGATCGCCTGCGCATGGCCCGCGAAGGGAAGAAATCCGCGCCAGTCGTATTCGCCTGTGCCGGCCGTCGGGAGAGCCGGGTCGGTTCCCGGCGCCCGCACAGGCAGCCGACCGCTCGAGAGGAACGCGATGTCGCGATCGTCCGCAGAGGGTCTCGACGAAGAGGTCGATGTTGTCCGCCTGTGACGAGGTTGCGCTCCAGGCGAAGTCGGTGCCCGCGGCCGATGAGGACGAAAGGAAGCCCGGGAAACAACGCGCCACGCGTGGCGAAGCCGGCGCCTTCGAGCTCCATCTCCGCGAAGAACTGCGGGAAGAAGTATCCGTCGTCCACGACCACGCTGCCTGCAGCTGTGCCGGAGGGAAGCTCGTAAGGGAAGCTCCCGGGAACCGACACCGGCGCCTCGGGATCGTTCGAGTCGTGGAGATCGGCGAAGACGCGCCGCGCCTGGGACTCGCCCAGCCGTTTCTCGAGCGCATGCAGGAACATCGCGTTCTCGACCTCCTGACCCCCGTTCGCGCCGAAGCGCGCCGCGATGAGAGCTGCCGAGGCAACTACGTCGTTAGCTGTGAACGGCGCCGCCGGAATACCCTTGGCGCGGTACCAGGCGGTGACTCCGGCCGCGTATCCGTTCACGATCGAGAGGAGCCGCGGCCCGGTCTGCCCTTGTGCGCGAAGCGCGTCGAGTTGGTTGGAGAGAAAAGCCTCGGTCTCGGCGCTGGGGATGAACGTGCGACCGGAGAGGGCAAGGGCGAGTGTGTCGAGTCCGGGCACGTCGAGCGCGGCAGCGCGTGCCGGGCCCCGGATCAGCTGGAGCAGAAGTCCACGGTCGGCTGCGGTGACCCAGCCGGCGCCGAAGGCGACGTCGACCTCGGTCTTCCCGACCACATGGGCGACGCCGAAGCTGGCTCGCACGATCGTCACACCCGCACGCGGTCGCTCCCGCTTGCGCGACTTGTCGGCCGCGAGCCCGAGCGGAGCGGGCTTGAAGAGCAGCCTCAGGTCTCTCGCTGAGCGACGTTCCCGCGAAGCGGCGTCAGAGCGTCGTAGAGCTTTGCCTGATCGGTCGTGTTGCGCTCGAAACTGACGCTTCCGTTCTCCCCCGGCGGGAGGATGCTCCACGTGGCCGCAGGCGCGGCATAGTCGCGTTCCGGCGACGCCGCCTCGAGCGGCGAGAGCATCAGCGCGAGCATGCCGACGAGGAGTCCGATCACCACGGCGACACGCCGATACACGCGCTGGAGGGTATCTCAGGCCAGCATGGACGAAAGTACAGTCCTGCGATCGTGGAAGCCGTCCTCGCGTTCGCCGCGACCCTCCTCTCCATCCGGCTCTCCGCGGACCTCGCCCGCCGCTTCCGCAGGCAGAGAAGGACCGAGCTTCTGGCGTGGTCCTTTGCGCTCGCCGCCTATGCGTTGGCGGCCGTCGCTCTCGCATGGGGTGCCGCTGCCGGCTGGAGTGAGCCGGCCTTCCGCCTTTTCTACTTCGGCGGCGCGCTCCTGACGGCGCCGCTCCTCGGCGCCGGTTCGCTGCTCCTGGTCGGTCGCCGCTGGGCAGCACCGCTCGCACTCGTCTACATGGGGCTCGCGCTCGGCGTCATCCTCGCGGTCCCGCTCGAAGACTCGATCACGGGCACGGACGTGCCAGAAGCCCAGGATGTCCTCGATCTCTGGCCGGCACGCGTCCTCGCAATCGTCGGAAACACGCTCGGAACGTTGGCCGTCGTCGTGGTCGCAGTCGCGACGATCCGCCGACGACCGCTCGGAAACGCGCTCATCCTCGCCGGCGTGGGAGTCGCTGCTCTCGGCAGCGGGCTGGCGGGGCTCGGAATAGGCGCGCTCGCTCCGATTCTCGCGCTCGCCGCACTCCTGCTCTACGCGGGGTTCGTCGTCCCTACTCCTCGTCCCTGAGCTCTGCCGGGGCACCGTGTGCTCGATCGCGGCCCGAGCGCCGCTCGCGAACCCAGACCGCGACCAACACCGCAGCGACCGTCAGAACCACGAGCGACTCGACGAGCGCTCCTGCAAGCCCGCCGTGCGCCACTACCCCTGCGACAAGAGCCATAGGCCTCCGATCGTGAACAGCACCATCAAGCCGAGCATCGGGTACTGGGAGCGCAGAGCGTCACGTCGGCTCTCGAACAAAGAGACCGCTCGGTCGTGCGCGATCGCGAGTCCGGCCACGTGACCCACGACGAGCGCCGCGGCCTGGACGTACCACACGGTCTCGGGCGAGACGACCGTGAGATTCGGCGCGAAGTCGACCGTCCCGAAGAGATCCCGCCCGCGCCCGAAGGGGTCTGACATGAGCGTGAGGATGAACTGGCCCTGGATGACGAACAGCGAGAAGTAGTGGGCGACCAGGTACGCGAACGCGATCGGGACGAGCGGGAGCACGAACTCGGGCACGAGCGAGCGCGGCGCGTGGACGAGTAGGCGAGCGCTCGAGACCGCAACGAGATACGCGAAGACGACCGCGCCGACGAAAACCGCTAGCCCCACGACGCTCACGAACGTCGTCGCGAGATCGACCACCGACTGCGACTGGTCGGCCAGGTTGGAACGGACGTCACCGAGCAGGTTCTGCCACGTAGTCGTGCGGCTGAAGCCGTCGAAGCTGGTCGACCCGAGCAGCACGGCGATGAGAACGAGTGTCCCGGGTATCCGCTCCGCTCCGGAAAGTCCGGTAAATGGCCAGCGAACCACGATCGCCCCGTCTCGCACGGCAAACGGCGCGATCCGCGAGAGCAGCGAGAACGCGACGGCGAACCCCTCCCCGCCCTTCGTCCACGAGTCGCGGCCGAAGACCGCCATCCCGGCCAGGGCCCAGTAGGTGTAGAGCGCGACGGCGACGCCGAGCGTGCGGGGATACGCCGGGCGCGGATGGGCGAGCTCGAGCGCGACGAACGCGAAGAGGGCAAGGGCAGCCGGATACCGACCGTAGCGCCAGGGTGGGTCGAGGACGGGGCTCGCGACCCGCCCGGTCAGCTCGATCGCCCATACAGTCGCATCCGCGATCGCACGCCAGGGGCTGAGCACGCGCCAGACGTCCCCGAGCAGCACGGACAGGAGCGGAAGCCCGAGCCAAAAGATCACGTAGACGAACGTCGGCGCGAAATTCAGAAGCTCGAGCGTCGTTCCGAGCAGGGCAGTTGCCAAGGTGAGGACGAGCAGCCCGACCGACACGAGGCCGAGGGCGATGCGCAGGAGCCGCGAGAGGAGAACAGCCTGCAGCGCTCGCGGAAGCTCGCGTCCTTCCTCCTGTCGTTCCAGAAGCGGCCTCCGCCAGAGCGCTCCGAGCAGAACGAAGGAGACGACGAGGACGATCGCCGCGGTCGTGAAGAAGAGCGACTCGGGAACCGGGAGGTCGCGGACACCTCCGATCCCGTGGGCCAGAGGATTCACGGCCGGACGGTCAGGTCCGCGATCTGAGCTTCTCGATCCTCGAGCTCGACCTCGAAGCGCCCGGGCACGGTCGCCCTGAAGCGAATCCGCACGGTTCCGCCGGCGGCGACATTGCGCATGATGTCGTACCCGTGCAGATGCACGTGGTCGGCGACGTCCGAAGTCACGACGAGCTGGACTCGGTCACCTTTGCGCACGGTCTCCCGGACGATCCCGCCCTGCGGCGCGCCCCCGACGACCTGCACCCGCCCGACTGTCGGCTGGTCGATCACCGCGGTCGTTGTCGTTCTGACGCTGGTGTCGGTCGTGGTGGAGATGGTCGGCTGGGTCCGGGTCGTAGTCTCGATCGTCGTCCCGGCATCGTCGCCACCACAGGAGGCAAGGACGAATCCGGCGACGAGCAGCGCAGCCGCCGCGCCGAACCCGATCGCGAGTCGGCGTGCAGACACGCGAGAAGAGTAGACGCGCCTCTCGGCGGAAGCGTGCGCTAGCGCAGCGCGGCGCGAGCGACCGGCGCCCAGCGCACCGAGAACTCGGGGTTGAGCTCGAGCGCGCGCTCGTACCAGTTCCGCATCGCAGCGCGGTTGCCCGCGCACCCTTCCGCGTAGCCACGATGGAAGTACAGAAGCGGGTCCTTGGTGTCCAAGCGCAGCGCGCTTTGAGCGAGAGGGAGCGCCTCACGACATCGTCCCGCGCGCGCGAGCGCCCAGGAGAGAACGTCGTCGCCGTAGATGGAGGGACGCGACAGACGCGCTCTCCGCGCAAGCTCGACGGTCTCACGAGGTCGAATGCGCTGATCGGCGAGGTACGTGGCCGACTCAAGATCGACCTGCACCCCGTTCGCCGTGAGCAGCCGGCCGATGACGGTGACCGTCCTCCGCTGACGCCGAGCCTCAGCGACCCGGCCGTCCCGCTCCAGCAAGTCCGCGTACAGCGCGACTGCCTGCTGGGTGGGAATGGCGTTCACCGCGCGCTCGGCCTCCGCCAGCGCGCTTCCGAGTCTTCCCCGCGCGATCTCGACCAGAGCGAGCTCGAGCCGTGCTGCGGGATACCCGGGGAGGACGCGAAGCGCCGTTCGCGCGTCACGCGCCGCGGCATGGGTCCGGCCGAGCGCCAGCTCGAGCTTGGCGATCTCGACGAGGGTGAACGCGGTCGCCTCCTGCTGGCCTCCCGCCGTGTCGAGCGCAAGCCGCATGGCGGCCAGGGCGCCTGCCGGATCGCCGGTCAGTTCCCGTGCATACGCGACCCGCGCGTACGACGCGAGACCGGGTCGAAGCGTCACCATCCGCTGGAACGCGGCGAACGCGGCGTCGTAGCGGCCGAGCTCGACGAGCGCGTCGCCGATGACCCCGTAGGGGCGCCCGGAGCCGGGCAACAAAGGCCGAGCGTCTCGCCCGAACGCGAGGGCTTTTCGGAACTCGTGCCGGATGAGCGCAAGCGACCCCAGGCCGAGAACCGCGTTGGGATCGTCTTGCCGAACCTCGAGCGCACGTCGAAGCGCCGCCTCCGACCGAGGCAAATACGACGGATCCGCGATCTCGCGCCAGCGGAGCTGATACGCGAAGCCGAGCTGGGTCAGAAGATCGGCATCGTCGGGCCGAGTCCGAACCTGCGCCTCGAGCCCGCCGATGCCGGTCGCCGTAATACCGCCCGTCGCACCCGCGAGCGCCTCAACTGCGAGCGCTCGGGGTGCGGCGGACGAGGGTCCTGCAGACGGAGACTCCGCAAAAATGCCACCGACGAGAGCCCCGAGGGCAAGCGCGACCGCAACCGCTCCGCCCACGAGAAATGTCGTTCTGCGCCTCATTCCGAGCCTCCGCTCCCTCTCTCCTACTTGTGTCCCGTGTACTCGTTGCCGCGATTCGGCGCAGCCACGTACGGGAAGGTCGGGAGGAATGGGTTCTCGCACGACGCGCCTGATTCGGCTCGCGCATGGATCCGGTTCGGAGCAAGAATTCGTCGCTAGGAGGGCTTGGCGGAACGGGCCTCGTCGCAGGGGTGCGCTGGTCGTCGTGAGGCAAGGACGCAGGGAGCGTCCATATCAATGGATATGGACGCGACTGAGGACGCCGCCTCGTGACGATCCAGCGCTCCCCGGCGACACAGCGCCTGTTTCACCAAGCCCTCCTAGGAGTCGAGCCTCTCGCGGATGAGCTCGGAGACGACGCGCGGGTTCGCCTTCCCGCCAGTCTCTTTCAGAACCTGACCCACGAAGAACCCGAGTAAGCCCTCCTTGCCGCTTCGATAGGCGTCCACCTGGCCGGGGCTTGCCTCCAGCACGCGCGCGACGATCGGCTCGAGCTCACTCTCGTTTGACACAGCTTCCTGGGCGAGGTACGGCTCGGCGGAGAAGCCAGGATCGGCAAGCTTCGAGATCGCCTCGTCGAACGCTGCGCGTGGCAGGCGCTCGCGCGCATCGACGAGCCTGGCGAGCTCCTGCGCGGAGACGGCCGCGGGATCGAGGCCGGCGCCGACGACGGTGTTCGCGATGACGTTCGCCGCGGCGATCTTCGCGGCGCCGGCGGCGACCGCTTCTCCCCAGAGCCGGTCGAGCCCGCCCGTCACCAGCACGGTCGCCCGCTCGAGATCGAGCTCGCTTTCGAGGCGGCGGATGCGAGCAGACGGCAGCTCGGGCAACTCCGAGCGCAACCGCTCGACGAGGTCGGCGGGCGGCTCGATCGGAACGAGATCGGGCTCGGGGAAGTAGCGATAGTCGTCTGCCTCTTCCTTCGCACGATGCGGCGTCAGCGCTCCCGTCGTGGCGTCGAAGTCGTACGTCTCCTGCCGCACCTCGGCCCCGGACTCCCAAACCGCGATCTGCCGTGCGATCTCCGCGTCGATCCCGCGAGCGACGAAGGTGAACGAGTTCATGTTCTTGAGCTCGGTACGGGTCCGAAGCTCGCTCGAGCCCGCTTCTCGAACAGACACGTTCGCATCGACTCGCAGCGTTCCCTTCTCCATCTCTGCATCCGAGATGCCGAGCTCGACGATCGTCTGGCGGAGGAGCTGCAGGAACCGCTTTGCTTCCTCCGCCGAGCGGATGTCCGGCGCGGTCACGATCTCGACGAGCGGCGTCCCGCCGCGATTGAAGTCGACGATTGAGTGCTCGGCGCCGCGGATCCTTCCGGTGCGCCCGCCGACGTGGACGGTCTTGGCGGCGTCCTCCTCGAGATGAGCCCGCACGATCCCGATCACACGGTCGCCTTCTGCAGTTGTCAGTAGCACCTTACCACTTGTGCAAAAAGGTAGGTCATACTGAGATATCTGATAGCCCTTCGGGTTGTCGAAGTAGAAGTAGTTCTTGCGGGAGAACACCGCGTGCTCGGCGATGTCGCAGCCGAGCGCGAGTCCGAGCTTGATCGTCCACTCGACCGCGGTGCGGTTCACGACCGGCAGCGCTCCCGGAAACGCCAGGCACACCGGGCAGGTCTGGGTGTTCGGCTCCGCACCGAACCCGACGAGACACCGGCAGAACATCTTCGTGCGGGTCTTCAGGTGCACGTGAACCTCGAGACCGATTACCGGCTCCCAGGTCATGTCCGCCACCTCGTCGGGACGGTGTCGAACTCGAGCGCCTGCTCGAGGGCGTGACCGACGCGGAAGAGGGCGTTCTCGCTGAACTGCGGCCCGATGATCTGGAGACCGACAGGCAATCCCTCGGAGAGCCCGCACGGGATGGACAGACCCGGCAACCCGGCGAGGCAGGAAGGGATCGTCAGGAGGTCGCTCAAGTACATGGCGAGAGGATCCGCGATGCGTTCACCGATCGGGAAGGCGACGGTGGGCGAGGTGGGGCTGACCAGGACGTCGAACTGCTCGAGCGCCTCGCGATGCTCCTCGCTGATCAGGGTTCGCACCTTCTGCGCCTGGCCGTAGAACGCGTCGTAGTATCCGGCGGAGAGCGCGTAGGTGCCGAGCATGATACGGCGCTTGGGCTCGTCGCCGAAACCCTTGTCCCGGGTGCGCTCGACCATCTCTTGGTAGCTCTCGCCCTGAGCCCGTAGGCCGTAGCGGACGCCGTCGTAGCGCGCAAGATTCGACGACGCCTCAGCTGGCGCGATGAGGTAGTAGCAGGGCATTCCGTAGCGGACCGAGCGCGGGAGCGAGCACTCCCCCACCTCGGCGCCGAGCTCCTCGGCGAGCGCGAGCGCATTCGCCACCGCCTCCGCGACGCCCGGCTCGATTCCCTCGGCCTCGTTGAGCTCGGTCGGCATCCCGATCCGAACACCCTTCAGCGACTCGCCCTCGGGCAACCGCACCGGCTCTGGGAGCTCGGCGGTCGTGGAGTCGAGTGGATCTCGCCCGGCGATGATGGAGTAGAGGAGCGCGGCATCGCGCACGGTCTTCGTCACGGGGCCGATCTGATCAAGGCTCGAGGCGAACGCGACGACTCCGTAGCGCGAGACCGTCCCGTACGTCGGGCGCAGACCGACATTGCCGCAGAGCGCCGAAGGCTGCTTGATCGACCCGCCGGTGTCGGAGCCTAGCGCCCACGGTGCCAGGCCCGCGGTGACCGCAGCCGCTGACCCTCCGCCAGAGCCACCCGGGACCCGCGTCGGATCCCAGGGATTTCGGGTGGGGCCGAAGGCCGAGTTCTCGGTCGACGAGCCCATCGCGAACTCGTCCAGATTCGTCTTCCCGAGCAATGGAAGCCCCGCGGACTTGCAGCGGGCGGCGACCGTCGAGTCGAAGACGGGGACGTAGCCGGAGAGAATCTTCGAGCCTGCCGTCGTCTCGACCCCTTTCGTCGAGATCACATCCTTGAGGGCGATCGGAACGCCGTCTCCCTCGGCCCGCTCGACGGTGGAGAGAAAGCAGTGCAGCTCGCCGTCTCGCTCGTCGATCGCATCCAGATAGGCCGAGTGAAGCTCGGCAGCGGAGATCTCGCCGCGCTCGAGCAGGCCTCTCGCCTCAACGGCGGTGAGCCGAAGAGTGTCGACTACTGGCGCCATGTCGGCACCTTGAAGAGCCCGCGCTCCAGGGCCGGCGCGTTCGCGAGGACGTCCTCGCGCGACAGCGAGTCACGCGGAACGTCGTCGTCCCACACGTTCACGAGGTCGAGCGGATGCGAGGTCGGCTGCACGTCGGAGAGGTCGAGCTCCGCGACGATTCCGACGGCGTCCAGGATCTTGTCGAGCTCGGGCGTGAGCCGGTCGATCTCCTCGTCGGTCAGCGCGAGCCACGCAAGCCGCGCGGCGTGGAGCACCTCTTCTCGGGTGATCGCCATCTCGATGATCCTCTCAGGAAGAACGGGCCGTGATTTCTGCGGATACCGGTATCACACCCCGGAACTCTCGGAACTCGCCCAGACATGAAGGGGTCTGCTTCCGCGCGACTGGAACTCGCGCTAGCGGGTTCCAGTCTGACGCAAAACGCGGGTCAGCTTGCGCGCGACCGGAACTCGCGCTAGCGAGTTCCGGTCTGGCGCAAAGACGTCAGCTCGTCGCTGCCATCACGTTCGCGGCCTGGGCACCCTTGGGCCCCTGGACGACCTCGAACTCCACACGTTGACCTTCGGTGAGGGTCTTGAAGCCGTCCATCGCAATCGCGGAGAAGTGGACGAATACGTCGTCGCCCCCTTCGCGCTCGAGGAAGCCATAGCCCTTCTCGTTCGAAAACCACTTGACGGTGCCCTGCTCCACTTACGTCCTCCTACAGCGAAGACGCCGGCCTCGAGGTCGGCGCCGATGGATTCAACGCGAGAACCGTAGCGCCTACCGGCCGGGCGCCGCAACCCCCTCGCGCCGATGTTGCGCAGCTGTGAGGGTGTTGCGCAGAAGCATCGCAATTGTCATCGGGCCGATACTCCCGGGGACGGGTGTGAGAAACCCGGCTACGTCGGCCACGCCCTTCTCGACATCCCCGACGAGACCGTTCTCGGTCCGGTTCATCGCGACGTCGATAACGACGGCTCCAGGCTTGACCATGTCCCGAGTCACGAGCCCGGGCCGCCCGACCGCTGCGACGAGGATGTCCGCTCGGCGGGCGTGCTCCGCTAAGCCCTTCGTGCGCGAATGGCAGATCGTCACGGTCGCGTGCTCTGCGAGAAGAAGCAGCGCCATCGGCTTCCCGACGATCTCGCTTCGTCCGATCACGACGGCGTCCTTCCCTTCCAGCTCGATCCCGTACTCGGCCAGTAAGGCCATCACGCCGAGTGGAGTCGCCGGCACTAGCTGCGGATCCCCCTGATAGAGGCGCCCCGCGTTCAAGGGGTGAAATCCGTCCACGTCCTTGGCCGGATCGACGGCCAGCGTGACCTTGGACTCGTCCATATGCTCGGGAAGCGGAAGCTGCACGAGAATCCCGTCGACCGCGTCGTCCGCATTCAATTCGTCGAGCAGTTCGAGCACCTCGCTCTCGGAAGCCGACTCTCCGAAACGGTGGTCACGCGACTCGATTCCGGCCTCGGCGCAGGCGTCGTGCTTCCTCGAGACGTAGATGTGCGACGCAGGATCGTCCCCGACCAGCACCGTCGCGAGACAGACAGTGTCGCCGAATGCCGTCACCTCGTCGGCGATCTGCGCGCGGAGCTTCTCGGCGAGCGCCTTTCCGTCCATGCGGACCGCGGTCATGGGCTGAAGCCTACTGAGGCCGGCGCTCCGTGCCGATACCAGAAGTGTCTCGAGAGGCAGGTGCGAAAATGCTCATGAAGATCGTTCTGGTCGCTGCGGTAGTCATCGCCGGGCTGGTGTATGCCCAGCGCGAGGATCTCGTTCACGAGTGGGGAGTCGCGGGCTCGTGCGAGGGCGTTCGCGCGCCGGTCGACGACGGAAACCAGTGGTATGCGTGCAAGGAGGGCCTCCTCACTGGATACCCGAGCCTGATCGGCGATCAGTGCCGATATGAATCGCGGGCGTCCGGCTACGAGTACTGGAGCTGCCCCGCGCCCGTCACGCGCTTCCCTTCTCGTTCTTAGCCTCGATCCACCGTTTTCCCGGCCGGGTGTCGTCTGAGGTGCGGCGCAAAATGACCTCCTGAGCAGGCAAGACGGGCTGTATGGGCAGCCGCGAGTCCTGCGCCCAGGAGGTCATCCGT
>JALZOK010000022.1 GCA_030857225.1 Actinomycetota bacterium | reverse complement strand
CTCGTATGCCGGGGCGTAGCATCCCCTCAGAAGGTCGCCCCAGGACCTCAGCGCTGATCCTTGCCCTTCGTCTCAGAAGAGCGCCGTCGTCGCCATGCGGATACTCGCGCTTCCGCGCTGTGGGGCCTCGAGCGCTTCCTTCCCGCCCGCGGAGAGAGCCTCTTCGGCCGCGCGTCGTCCCGCGTCCACTGCCCGTTCGAGATACCTGAAGCCGCGAAGCGAGATGTCCTGCACGTCCGGCGTGATCAGGAGATCCGCGAGCTCGCGGTTGGCTTCGGCCCGCTCGACGCTCCCGAGTACCGTCGCCCTTGAGAGCGTCTCGAGGATGGTCGGGAGAAGCGTCTCTGGGCTCGCCTCCGGGTCGTCGCTCTCAAGTCGCCGCATGACGTCAACCGCAACGACGGGACCGGACTCATAACCGACCATCACGTCGATGGGGAGGTTGTTGAGAACCCCTCCGTCGACGAGCAGCTCGGAACGCCTGAGCACCGGGGGCGCCAGGCCTGGAATGGCCATGCTCGAGCCGACCGCCTCGATGACCGAGCCGGTTCGGTGAACGATCAAACGGCTCGAGAGCAGGTCTGAGCTCACGGTGAAGAACGGATAGGCGAGCTGCTCGAGCATGGCGTCTCCGAAGATGCGTTCGAGCTTGGCTGCGATGCGTCTCGCGCGCATGAGCGCGTGACGCGGGAACGTGTAGTCCGTGAACGGAGCCCGGCCGGACAACTCCTGGCGGCACGTCTCGACCATCCTCTCGGGCGGCCAGCCGAGCGCCGCCATCGCCCCGACGAATGCTCCCATGCTGCAGCCGCCGAAGCGGTCGATGACGATCTTCTCCTCCGCGAGCACCTGGAGCACCCCGATGTGGGCGAGCGCTCTTGCGCCGCCCCCGGAGAGAACCAGTCCGAGGGATCGTCCGGTCAGCCGGCGTGAAAGCCGGCGCGTCGCGTCAGGAAGCACGGCCTCCGACGTGACGACGTGGTACGCCCGCGGCCCCGCACCTCTCCAAGCGGCCACGTCCTCGCTCGAGGGTGTGCGGAGGAAGACGAGATCGCATCCGGCCGGAGGTGCGAACCCGGCGGGCGGACTGCCTTCCGCCGCGACCACCACCCGGTCGGCCTGGCGTATGCAGAAGCCCGACCAGTCACTCCCGTCGAGCTCGGCTCGAAGGAGGACGTACTCATGCGCGCGCTCGAGCTCGGCGAGAGCTCGTCCCCACCCCTCGGTCTCGCCCCAGTCGGCCGCGGGGCGATCATGAGCGACCGTTTCGCCCAGCTCCGAAAACGCGGAATCGAGCTCGACCCAGAGCCGCTCGGCGTTGACACCCGGGACGGCTGTCATCGTCACGACGCGTGTCGGCGCCTCCGAGGGCTCGAGCGATCCGCCGCGCTGGATGCGCTCGGCAAGCGCTCTCGCCAAGCCGGCGCCGAGCTCCGCGTTTCGCGCGAGGAGCTCCTCGAACCTCTCGCCGTCGATCTCGAGGAGCTCTGTGTCGCGAAGCGCCTGCACCGACGCCGAACGCCTTGCTCCCGTGAGAATCGCGAGCTCACCGATGACCGCACCCGGACCGAGCGTGTTGAGAACGACCGTCTCACCAGCGCGCTCGGCGACGACGCGCATGCGTCCTGACACGACGAGATAGAGGGTGTCGCCGGCGTCGCCTGCGTGAAAGAGCCATTCCCGCGCCGAGACGCGCGCCGGCTGCCCGGCTTCAACGAGCTCGTCCTGCAGGCGCGTCGGGAGCAAGCCGAAGAGCGGCGAGTCACCCAGCGGTGACATCTGGGCCATCCCGTCGATTCTCTCAGACCGCGGACGATCCGACGAATCGCGCGCTCAGTCGGCGAAGGCAGTTACCAGCCGACGGGCGGAGCGATGTACACCGCGACGCCGAGACCCGGGAGCTTGTCCGAGACGAAGTCGCCGAGCGGCGCAACGACTCGCCCGTCGCGAAAGACGCGGAGCTTGCGGCCGCCGAGGCCCTGCACGCTGAAGGACGCGGTCGCCGGCGCCGTCGACGTGTTCACGGCGATCACGTAGGTCGCGCCGTTGTAGCGACGCGCTGCCACCCGCACCGGGCTCTGAAGCGACCAGCTCGACTTGGCGACAGGGGCGAGGAGCGCGGGAGCGAGGGCGACGATCTCGCGGTTCGAGTGACGGACTTCGGTGCGGATGTCCTCTGCCCAGTAGTCGGGGAAGTAGCCGATGCCGCGCGCGCCGCCCGCGATGGCGAGCCACGTCTCCGCTCGCACGACGTCTGGCGTCGGATCCAGGTTCGAGCGGCAGTGCTCCATCGGGCCGGCCTCGATCCACTGGAACGTCGGCTTGCCGCCCGTCAGCCCGATCAGCTCGCGCTGCATCCAGAAGACGTTGTCGATCTGCTCGAGCGAGCAGCGCACCTCGACGGGGTAGATGTCGAAACCGATGATGTCGGCCTTCGCGAAGAAGCCGGGGTAGATGTCTCGGCCGTAGGGGCCGGGCGCCGCTCCGGCCGAGAAGTGATCGGTAAGCGTCAGGAACGTGACCTTGCCGCTTTCCTTCGGCGCCGGGAGCTTCTCGGGATCGCCGACCGAGACGTCCGCCTCGTCCGGCAGATGCCAGCCGACGAGTCCCGGCCCCGCGATTCCCGGCGTCGCCGCATCCACCGTGGACATGGCTCGTCCGGCCAGTCTCGCCAGCTGCTCCTGCTCGTCGTCGCAGCTCACACCCAGGAAGAGGTTGATGCCAGCGGCGATGCTTGTCGGGTAGTACGTGGGGCACTGGCGCCAGACCATGCGCGGGAACACCGCGGCGCCATTGATTCGCAGTGGCGCGGAGGATTCGACTTTCGGGGTTCCGGGCGGGAGAGCACCGGGCGCCGGGGGTGGCGCCACACCAGGGGGAAGCTTCGGAGGAAGCACAAAGGGCGAGTCGGGAGTGGACGATCTGTCCGCCGGGGTGGGAGTTGCGGTCGCCGCGACCTCGCCGGGCCAGGGATCGGTCCGGAACGATCCGCGTGCCTCGGCGCGCATGCCGTTTCGCCACCGGGCCAGGACGCGGTAGCGGTAGGTCGTCGCCGGCTCGAGCCCACTCACTGTCGTCTTCTGAGTCTGGGCATCACGCACGATCGTCGTCGGCGACCAGATCCCGTATCTGTCGTCCGGGCCGAGCTCGATCACGACCCGCCCGGGCTCCTCGACGTGCCAGCGAACGACGGCGGAGAAAGCGCCGGTCTGAACACCGACGATTTCCGGGACCGGGGAGCGGGAGGCGTTGGCGCCCGCAGAAGCAAGCGCGGCGGAAGCCACGAGGGCAAGCAGGAGTAGAGCTGCAGAACGCCGCCGCATATGGTGACTGTCGGCACGCGCCGAGCCGCAACCTTCACTCGCGAGAGGGATCAGCGATCGTGGAGAGCCAGACTCGGTTCGAGGTGGCCAACCATCTAGGCTCAGGCCGTGGATCTTTCGGGCAAGACAGCGGTTGTCACGGGCGCCTCGAGCGGCATCGGCGCGGCGACCGCGCGCAAGCTGCGCGAGGCGGGCGTGCGCGTGGTCGGTGGGGCGCGCCGCGTCGAACGGATCGAAGCCGACCTCGCGCTTCCGCTCGATGTCATGGACGAGGAGAGCGCCGCGGCTTTCGTCGGTCGCGCCGCCGCCGAGCTCGGAGGCATCGACATCCTCTTCAACAACGCGGGGCTCGCTCTCGGCCGCTACCCGTTCTGGGAATCGAATTCCGAGGACGAGCGGACGGTGCTGCACACGAACGTGGACGGCGTGCTGCGCGTGACGCGTCTCAGCCTGCCCCACATCAACGACAACGGCCACATCCTCTTCATGGGGTCGGTCGCGGGGCGCCAGGCATATCAGGACGCGGCGTCGTACGTCGCTGCGAAATTCGCGGTTCGGGGCTTCGTGTACGCGCTGCGCGAGGATCTTCTCGGCCGCCCCATCCGGATCACGACCGTCGACGCAGGCCTTGTCGAGAGCGAGTTCTCGCTCGTCCGCTACCGGGGCGACGTGGGTGCCGCCAAGGCGGTGTACGAGGGGGTCGACCCGGTAACTCCGGAGGAGATCGCGGACTGCGTCATGTTCGCCCTCACCCGCCCGTCGCATGTCAACGTGGACGAGATCGTGGTCAAGGCGCTCGCGCAGTCGAGCGGCGCGAGGGTAGTTCGCAGAACGTGAGGGCGGCGCGCAGATGTTGACGATCCTCGAGGGGTCGACCTTTTGCATGTCCGACGAGCGGGGGGACATCTCCGCCTCGACCAGCGGATTCTTCGCGCACGACACCCGATTCCTCTCGCGTCTCGTGCTCTCCGTCCAGGGGTCGCCGCCGCTCCTACTCTCGTCGGGACGCGTCGAGCACTTCGCTGCGGCGTTCTTCCTCCGCAATGCAAGCCTGAACGGACTTCCGCAAGACGCTCTCTCGATCTCCCGAGAACGGTTTGTCGGCACGGGCATGCAGGAGCGGATTGCGATCCGGAACGAGAGCATGCACCGGCTCGACTTCGACGTCTCGCTCGAGCTCGCGGCGGACTTCGCGGACATCATCTCGGTCAAGCTCCACGACTTCGCGCTCGGTGACCCCGAGAACGCGCCTGACCTCCCGCCTCCTGCGCCCGCGACCTACGACGAGGCGCGCCGCCAGATCTTGATCGTCGACCCGGTGGGTGATCTGAGAACCCGCATCGTTCTCTCGCAGGCCGGTCGACTCAACGAGGACGGAGCGGTCTTCGCCCTCTCTCTCGATCCGCACGAGCGCTGGGACCTCACTGTCGACGTCGTTCCGGCGCTCGATCCCGACACGGACGGGGAGCTCGCGGAGCATTTGAGCGACGAGCGCGAGACGCTCGGAGACGTCGTCGCCGCCTGGACGCTCCGGGTGCCGCGGGTCAGGGGAGGCTGGGAGAGCTTGCGCCGCGCGTTCGATCGCTCGATCGAGGATCTCGCTGCACTGCGGATGCGGACGGGTGAGTTCCGTCGACCGCTCTTCGCCGCCGGCATGCCGTGGTTCATGACCGTGTTCGGCCGCGACACCGCGATCACGTCGCTGCAGTCGCTTCTCCTCGGTCCCGAGCCCGCGATCGGGGCCCTGGACGCGCTCGCCGAGCTGCAGGCGACGACCGTCGACCCCGCGATCGACGCCGAGCCCGGGAAGATCGTCCACGAGGTCCGCCACGGCCGCGCCGCCGAGTTCTGGTTCCCGCGCTACTACGGCTCCATCGACTCGACGCCGCTGTTTCTCGTCCTTCTCGCCGAGACCTGGCGCTGGACGGACGATGCGGTGCTCGTCCGACGGCTGCGGGAGCCGGCCATGTTGGCGCTGGAGTGGATCGACCGTCACGGCGACCTGGACGGCGACGGCTTCGTCGAGTATGCGCGGCGGGCAGACGGCGGCCTCACGAATCAGTCGTGGAAGGACTCCGGCGACTCGCAGCGCTTTCACGACGGACGGTTCGCCGAGGCGCCGATCGCGCCCGTCGAGGTGCAGGGGTACGTCTACGACGCGAAGCGCGGGCTGGCCGAGATCGCCCGGGACGTCTGGCGCGAGCCGGAGCTCGCCGATCGGCTGGAGCGCGAGGCCGCGGAGCTCCGCGCCGCGTTCGACAAGGCGTTCTGGGTCGAGGAGCGGGGTGGATTCTTCGCGCTCGCCCTGGACGGGGAGAAGCGGCACGTCGACGCCCGCTGCTCGAACATGGGGCATCTGCTCTGGAGCGGGATCGTGCTTCCCGAGCGCGTCGGGCCGGTCGTCGACCAGCTCCTCTCGGAGTCACTCTGGTCAGGCTGGGGGATCCGGACGATGGCGAGCGACGAGGCCGCGTACAACCCGATCAGCTATCACAACGGCACCGTCTGGCCCCACGACACGTCGCTCACCGCCTGGGGTCTCGCTCGACACGGGTACCCCGAGGCAGCGAGGCGCATCTCCCGTGCGCTGATCGAGGCTGCGGGTCACTTCGACTGGTCGCTGCCCGAGGTCTTCGCCGGCTACGCGCGCGACGAGACGCCGTTCCCGATCGCGTATCCGACGGCCGCTCGCCCGCAGGCCTGGGCAGCGGGCACGCCGATCCTGCTCGTACGCGTCCTGCTCGGAATCGAGCCGGACCGCGTGCGACAGCGGCTCGTGACCAACGTCACCGACGAGCTGCCGAGCTGGCTCGAAGGGTTGCGTGTCGAGGGCGTGCGCGCATTCGGTCGCAACTGGTCGGTTGCTGTCGAGCGCGGGCGCGTCACGATTGCCGAAGGCGTCTAGGGTGTCAGACGTGAAGGAAGGGAATTGCGGCCGCGCAGCGGGCGCCTTCAGGGATCCTCGCGCGGCCGGAATCCGGACGAGCGGATTTGGGTCTTGCGCCGTATGAATGTCGGCCTGATCTGCCCCGTGTGGTTTCCAGTGCCTCCCGAGGCATATGGAGGAACCGAGCGCGTCGTCGCCTTGCTCGCCGACGGGCTGGTCGACGCCGGCCACGACGTGACACTCTTCGCGTCGGGCGACTCGCAGACTCGTGCGCGGCTCGAGTCGGTCTTCCAGACCGCGCCGAGCGAGTGGATCGGCCACACGTACTGGGAGATGCAGCACACGGTGCACGCGATCCGCAAGGGGAACGAGTTCGACGTCGTGCACGACCACACCGGGCTGCTCGGGCTTGCGCTCGGCGGCCTTCTCGACGTGCCCTTCTGCCATACGGTTCATGGCCCGCTCGTCGGGAGGCCGGGCCGTTTCTACGAGAACGTCGTCGAGCTCGTGCCCAAGGCCAAGCTAATCTCGATCTCCATGAACCAGCGGAAGCCGAGACAGGATCTTCCGTGGATCGCGAACTGCCCGAACGCGCTCGATCTCTCCGTCTACCCGTTCCGGCGTAAGTCGGGCGGCGACTACCTCCTTTTCCTCGGCCGAATGAGCCCGGACAAGGGCGCGCACAGGGCGCTCGCGGTCGCGCTGGAGACGGGCCTCCCCCTGAAGATCGCCGCCAAGTGCCGCGAGCCGCTCGAGATCCGCTATTTCGACGAGTTCATCCGCCCGCACCTCGGCGAGTCGATCGAGTACGTGGGCGAGGTCGGCCACGCGGACAAGGTCGAGCTTCTGATGGGGGCGCGGGCACTCATCTTCCCGATCGACTGGGAGGAGCCGTTCGGGCTCGTCGTGATCGAGGCGATGGCGTGCGGGACGCCGGTCATCGCCACCAGGCGAGGGGCCGTTCCGGAGATCCTGGAGCACGGTCGCACAGGGGTCATTGTCGACCGTTATCGCGACATGGAGGACGAGGCGGTGCTCGAGTGTGCGGACGGCCTCGACCCGGTGGTCCTGAGGCGCGAAGTCGAGGAGCGGTTCTCGCCGGAGCACATGGTCGCGAACTACGTCGCCGCGTACGAGGCGACGATCGCCGCCGCGCCGGCGGCGTGAGGCTGCGCTCCCCGCACGACCGCGAGATCCTGACGCTCGCGCTTCCCGCTCTGGGCGCGCTTGCCGCCGAGCCGCTCTACCTCCTCGTCGACACGGCGATCGTTGGCCACCTCGGCCGCTCGGAGCTCGCCGCTCTCGGCATCGCCGCGACCATTCTCGGCGGCGCGTTCGCGATCTTCAACTTCCTCCAGTATGGGACGACGGCCCAGGTCGCACGTGCCGGTGGAGCCGGGGAGACCGAGGCCGCCCGACGGCTCGGCGCGCAGGCGATCTGGCTCTCGCTGGCGTTCGGGATCGCGGTCTCGGCGCTCGTCGCCCTGCTCGCGGAGCCGCTGGTCACGCTCATGGGTGGCGAGGGCCAGGCTGCCGAATATGCGGTCACGTACCTGCGCATCGCCGCGATCGGCTTCCCCGCGGCATTCCTCGCGCTCGGTGGACAGGGGTATCTCCGCGGGATCGCCGACTTGCGGACACCGCTCGTCATCGTGATCGCCGGGAACGTGGCGAACGTCATCCTCGAGGTGCTGTTCGTCTACGGCTTCGACTGGGGGATTGCGGGATCCGCTGCGGGAACCGCGATTGCCCAGCTGGGGATGGGCGCCGCCTTCGTGTTCGTGATCCTGCGTGGGATGGAGCGAGCCGACGCGCGGCCGCGGCTGGTCCTCGCGCGGCGGGTGCTCACGCTGGGGAAGTGGATCTTCCTGCGGACGACCTCTCTCATCGGCTCGTTCGTGCTCGCGGGCGCGGTTGCGACCCGCTTCGGGGAGGCCGCGATCGGCGCCCACCAGATCGCCTTTCAGCTCTTCATCTTCCTCGCACTGGTTCTCGACGCGGTGGCGATCGCGGGGCAGATCATCGTCGGACGCGAGCTCGGCGCGGGTCGCACCGAGCGGGCGTATGCGGCGGGTGAGCGCATGATCTGGCTCTCCGTCGTGGCCGGCGGCGCCTTTGCCGTGGCTTTGCTTGCCCTGGCCGGAGTCCTGCCCCGGATCTTCACCAGCGATGGCGCGGTTCTGGACGAGACCGCCCTCCTCTGGCCGCTCTTCGCCTTGATGCAGCCGCTGAACGGCGCGGTCTTCGCGCTCGACGGGATCCTGATCGGAGCGGGTGACGGGCCCTATCTCGCTGGGTCGATGGTGGTCGCGTTCCTCGTTTGCGCCGTGGCTCTGCTCGCCGCGCTCGCGGGCGACTGGGGGATCCGCGGCGTGTGGTCGGCGCTGGTGCTTCTCATCGTCGTTCGGCTCGGGGCCATGCTCGCCCGCTTCCGACGCGGACGGTGGCTTGTGACGGGGTGGGCGTGAACGTCCTCGGCGGCGATCTCGAGCCCTGCTCCTTCGATCCGGTGACGGGCTTCTACCGGGACGGCTACTGCCGCACGGGAAGCGATCCCAGCTTTCACGTGGTCTGCGCGGTGATGACCGAGGAGTTCCTCGAGTTCTCCGTAGCGCGCGGGAACGACCTGGTCACGCCGCAGCCGCAGTGGATGTTCCCCGGCCTGCAGCCTGGAGACCGCTGGTGCGTCGTCGTCGCGCGCTGGAACGAGGCGCTCGAAGCAGGGGTAGCGCCGCCGGTCGTGTTGGAGGCGACGCACGCCTCTGCGCTCGAGTTCGTCTCCATGGGAGACCTCGAGGCGCACGCCGTCCGGGACTGATCTCAGCTGCCCGCGGCCGCGGCTTCGCGCCGCTTGCGCCAGTAGCGCTCGAGGCCGCGGTAGTGGTGCCAGAACGGCGCGGCCTCGTCGTACAGGTCGGTGAGCTCCGGCTCGGTCTGTCCGGCGTCGTAGCGCGCTGCCGCTACGAAGGTCTGCTCGTCCATGCCGTCCTCGACGCGACTCGCCCAGGTGTGAAGGGTCTCTCGGAGCGCGGCGAGATGCGCTCCGACGTCGTCGAACGTGCCGAAGTGGATGAGCGCGAGCCGACCCGGTGTGCGCCGCTCGATCTCCTCGATCGTCTGCTCCCACGCCTCGAGGTCGATCTCGGGTGGCGGGCAGGGAGGCAAGACGAAGCTGCCCGGCGCGATGCGCACTCCCGCCGCGTCTCCGGCGTAGAGCGTGCCGTCGGCATCGAGGTAGGAGACGTGGTGCCAGGCGTGGCCGGGCGTCGGGAAGCACTCGAGACCGAGGATCCGGTCGCCGACGACGTGGACGTTCTGCTCGGGAACCCGGGCCAGCTCGCCCCAGAGCGCGTCGAAGCTCTGGCCGTAGAGCCTGCGCGCGCTCGCCTCGAGCTTCGAGGGGTCGATCAGATGCGGGGCGCCGATCTCGGAGACGTGCACCTGCAGCCACGGGTGTTGACGGACGAGCACGCCTGCGGCTCCCGCGTGGTCGAGATGGATGTGGGAGAGGAGCAGGTGGCGGATGTCCGTCAGGTCGAGCCCGCGCTCCGCGAGGCCGGCCTTCAGGTACGGGATGCACGTCGTCGGGCCGCAGTCGAAGAGCGCGGGACCGTCCTGCGTCTCGAGCACGTAGCAGCCGATGATGCGCTCGTCGACGTGGTGGAGGTCGATCGGATCTGTGGTCAGCGGTACCACGGGAGCACCTCGTAGTCGACGGTCCCGGCTGCCCGAGCAGGATCGTCCTCGAGCAGACGCCGAGCGGTCTCGGGATCCGCGTCGGCGAAGATGACGAGACCGACGAGGTCACGGTCGAGATGCTCTTCGGGGGTCTGAAAGAAGGGGCCGGCGGCCTCGAGCAGGCCGTTCTGGACGAGGCCGACCATGAACGTGAGGTGTCCCCCGATCTCGGACTGCTCGCGTATGAGCAGATCGTCGCGCCAGCCCGGACCGCGTTGGACGAGCGCGATGGTCTTCGCGTCAGGCATCTAACCCGCGAGCGCGGTCTCGAGGTCGGCGATCAGGTCGGCCGCCGACTCGATGCCGACCGAGAGCCGGATGAGGTTCGGCGGCACCGCGAACGGCGCATCCGCAGTGGACGCGTGCGTCATCCGGGCCGGCTGCTCGATCAGGCTCTCGACGCCGCCGAGGCTCTCCGCCAGCTTCCAGATTCGCGTACGCGCGACGAGCGCCACGGCCTCCTCCTCGCTCCCGGCGAGGAATGACACCATCCCTCCGAAGTCGCGCATCTGCGCCGACGCGATCGTGTGCCCCGGGTGCGTCGGCAGTCCCGGGTAGAGGACGCGCTCGACGCCGATCTCACGCTCGAGGAAGGAAGCGATGGCCGCCGCGTTCTCGCAATGCTTTTCCATCCGAACGGCGAGCGTCTTCACGCCGCGCAGAACGAGCCAGCAGTCGAAGGGGCCGGGCACCGCGCCGAGGGACTTCTGCAGGAACGCGAGGCGCTCGGAGATCCCGTCGCCGTTCGTCGCCAGAAAGCCTCCGACGACGTCCGAATGGCCGCCGAGGTACTTCGTCGTCGAGTGGAGCACGATGTCGGCGCCAAGTGAGAGCGGCTGCTGGAGATACGGCGTCGCGAAGGTGTTGTCGACGATGACGAGGGCGCCGACTTCGTGAGCGGCATCGGCTGCAGCGCGGATGTCGACGAGGTTCAAGAGCGGGTTCGTCGGCGACTCGAGCCAGACGAGCCGTGTCTTTTCGTCGAGGTGGTCGGCGAGGCCGGACGAGATCTCCTGCGCGGAGAGGAACGTGAAGCGATACCCCTTCGGCTCGTACACCTGCGAGAACATTCGGTAGATGCCTCCGTACACGTCATTCACCGACACGACGCGATCTCCGGGGGAGAGCAGGTGCATCAGCGTCGTCGCGGCCCCGAGCCCCGAGGAGAACGCGTGGCCGTGAGCCGCCCCCTCGAGCGAGGCGAGGCATTCCTGAAGGGCCGTACGCGTTGGGTTGGCGACCCGCGCGTAGTCGTACCCCTTGTGCACTCCGACCGCCTCCTGCACGAAGGTGGAGGTCTGGTAGATCGGAGTCGTCACCGCGCCCGTGGCCGGATCCGGCTCCTGACCGACATGAATCGCGCGGGTCTCGAACTCCATGGCGAGGATGCTACTCAGCGCGTGCGGTCTGCTTCAGCCAGACCCAGGTCTGGCGCCTGAGGCTACGCGGGTGGGCTCCGGAGAAGGATCGTGCCGATCCGGCCTATCGCCTCGAAGTGTTCGTCGAATGTCAAAAGAGGCGTGCCGACTCGTGCGCTCGAGGCGGCGATCCAGATGTCGTTCGTCGGCAGTGGGGTACCGGCATTCCTGAGAGACGTGACGATCTCGGCATAGATCCGCGCCACTTCTCGGTCGACGGAAATCTCCGCGACGGCGCGGTTGGAGAGAAACTCGGCAAGCTCGTTCTCGTTCTGAGCTTGGCGGCGGCTCGAGAGGAAACCGACGAAGAGCTCGCCGATGACGATCGAGGGGATGCCGATCCAGTCTGCAGCGTCGATCAGGTCTGTCACCCCCGGATCGCCCCGCTTGAACTGGCTGTAGGCGGAGGTGTCGAGGCAATAGCGACTCACTGCCAGAGCTCTTCGTCGATCTGTTCGGTCAGAGCGACGGCCCGCTCGAACTCTGCGAGCTCCTCGTTCGTCCAACGACCCGCGAGGTCACGGAGGCCGTTCGTGCGCCGGCCGGTGCTGAGTCCGAGCGCCTGGGCGAGCAACTCGAGAACCGTCCGGTTGAGCGAGTTCCCGCGTCGCCGCTTCTCCTCATCGAGCGCACGTGCGAGATCGGCGGGGACGTGTCTAATAGTGAGATGTCTCATACATTCAAGAGTCTACTTCGGTGAATGCACTCTAGCGCATTCATCCGTTGCTGACTCGTTGGGCGCCCAAGAAGCGCGCCAAGCTTTCCAGCGCCGCGGCGAGGCGGGAGGTGTCGCCCCACGCGCCGAGCACTCGGAGCGTGCCGGTCCTTCGGTCGAAGAGCGGCTCGACGCGGCCGACGAGCCGGTCGCCGACCAAGATCGGGAGCACGTAGTAGCCGTACTCGCGCTTCGCTTTCGGGACGTACATCTCGAGGCGGTAGCGGAAGTTGAACAGCGCTTCGGCGCGGTCTCGGTCGTGGATCAGGCGGTCGAACGGAGAGAGGAGCGTCACGCGCTCGGGGACGGGGCCGTCGGAAGCGCTCGGATGAGCCTCCCAGCCGGCCGTCGTCCGTCGCACGCCGAGCGCTCGAAACCTCTTCTGGGCGATCGCATGCTCCGCCTCGCGAAGCGAGACCGTTTCCGTCTCGGGATACCAGCGCTCCCCAAGATCCCAGAGCCGCTGCCCGCCGTTTCGGCCGACGATCGCGACCACCCCCAAGCCGTGCAGAATCTCGAGCATCACGCCGACGTTCCGGCTGCCGTACCAACCGTGTGACTCGCGCTTCTCGCGCGAGTGATCCTCCAGCTCGCGCGACAGCATCGGCCCGTTCCGCTCGAGCTCGCGCAGGACATACCGCTTGAAGCGGGCATTCGCCTTCAAGAACTCGGCGGCGCGACGCTCGAACGTGTACTTGCCCCTCGGGCGGCGCATCCGGGCTCGCACCAAGGGAAGGTCTTCGATCGGCCAGATGTACGCGTTCCACTCGAAGAGCTTCTTCTGCTTCCAGAGCAGGCGATCGAGCTGCGCCGGGTCGTACGGGCCGAGCCGGCTCCAGGGGACGAGGTACTGCGGCGGCGCCACGCTCGAGATCGGGTCGATCTGGAGGAACCCGAGCCGTCGGACGGTCCCGAGCAAGCTCTTCGCCGAGCCGTCGAGGAGTTGGGCGCGGACGGCGATCCTGCGAGCCTCCTCCTGCGAGACGATGGTCACTCAGTCCGGGATCCTTCCGGCCAGGATCTCTGCCAGCCGGTGCGGGTCGATGTTTCCGCCGGAGACGATGCAGACGATCCTGCCCTCACCGGCCGCGCCGCTGAGAGCCGCAGCCACCGGCAGCGCGGCCGCGCCCTCCGCGACGATTCGCCCGCGCTCGGCGAGCAGCTTGACAGTCGCCGCGACTGCCTCCAGCGAGATCGGGAACGCGTCGGTCACGAGCGGCCGCGCTAGCTCCCACATGTCGGACAGGAGCGATCCCGACCCCGCCCCGTCGACGAAGGACGGCGTGAAATCGACGGGCGTCGCGGTGCCATCGTTGGCGATCGCCGCTGCCACCGGCGCGCCGGTATCCGGCTCGCACACGTAGACCTTCGTGCCCGGCGAGACAGCCTTGAGCGCGCTCGCCACTCCCGTTGTCAGCCCGCCGCCACCCCAGGGGATCAAGACCGCGTCGATGTCCTCGAGCTGCTCGGCGAGCTCGAGGCCGATCGTCCCGTTCCCGGCCATGACCGGCGGGTCGCGGACGGGATGGACGAAGTACCCGTCCACACCTTCGAGCCCGGCGAGGGCGTGCTCACGGTCGGCCTCGACCGCGGCCCACCACGTCTCCCAGGGCACCCGCACGATGCGGCCACCGAGCCGCTCGACCGCGGCGAGCTTCGCCGCCGACGCGTTATCCGGAACGACGATCGTCGCGGGAACGCCGAGCGCGCGCCCCATCCACGCGACCCCCTGGGCCATGTTTCCGGTGCTGGTGGTGACGACGCCCTCCGCGAGCTCGGCGCGCGGAGCGCTCAGGACCGCGTTCGCCGCGCCACGCAGCTTGAAGGAGCCGATCGGCTGCA
The DNA here is from genome assembly GCA_030857225.1 of Actinomycetota bacterium. GTDB lineage: Bacteria > Actinomycetota > Thermoleophilia > Gaiellales > Gaiellaceae > GMQP-bins7. The sequence continues at coordinate 29,728 of JALZOK010000022.1, read as the reverse complement.
GACTCTCCAGCTTGAGCCAAATCTCCGCCGGAGCGTCGTCGAGATGCAGACGGACGAGCGGCGTCTTGACGATCGTGTGCGCAAGTCGAACCCGAGCGCGCTCGATGTCCTCGAGCGGGATCAGAAGTCCACCTCCGTCCCTACTCCTCGCTCGCGCGCGCGGCGCACGACGACCTCGGCCGCCGCCAGGTCCTCGACCGCGATCCCGAGCGACTTGAACAAGGTCAGCTCGTCATCGCGTTCGCGCCCAGGGTGTGCTCCAACGAGCACCTCCCCGAGCTCCGCCTTGATGTGGTCGGGACCGATCGCTCCTTCGGCTGCGGCGATGAGGTAGTCGCCGGACTCGTTGAGCGTCGACTCGCGCCGGTCGACGTAGAGCGAGCTGGACGCGACGGTCTCGGTGTCGAGCTCGCGGGCCGTGGGGATGCTCGAACCGACCGCGTTCACATGTGCGCCGGAGGCGAGCCAACGATGCTCGACGATGGGCTCGCGCGAGCTCGTCGTCGTGCACACGACCTCGGCGCCGAAGAGGGCCGCATCGGGTGACGGGGAGACGGTTGCCTCGACCTCGGCTGCGAGCTGCTCCGCCGCCTCGAGGTTGCGGGCCCAGACGCGGACTTCGGGGTCGTCGAGAACCGCTCGCATCGCGTGTACGTGTGCACGTGCCTGCACCCCGGCGCCGAGGATGGCGACGTGTGCGACATCGGAGCGTGCGAGGGCACGGGTCGCGACCGCAGAGACCGCAGCCGTCCGGATCTCGGTGACAGGGGAGGCGTTCAAGAGGGCGATGAGCTGCCCCGTCTCGCCGTCGTGCAGGAGTACGGCGCCCTGGTGCGCATCGAGCCCGCGCATGGGGTTGTCGGGTGTCACGACGATCTCCTTCAGCCCATACGCGGCGGACTCACCCGCGCGGTGTGCGGGCATGAGTCCGATGAGGCCGGCCGCGCCGGGTGGCCGGGCGACGGAGCGGAGGGGCTGAAAGAGCTCGCCCCGCGCGAGCGCGGTCAGAACGTCCTCCATCGCCTCGATGCACGACTCCATGTCGAGGAGCGAGCGCACGTCATGCTCGGAGAGAATGAGAACGCTCACGCGAACAAGCCTCGCAGATGCGTCCGTTCCGCCGAAGTCAGCTCGAGCGCAACGGCCTCGAGCACCGGTTCGAGATGCTCCGCGCGTGTCGGGCCCACCACGACTGCTGTCACCTCGGGCTCGCTGATCAGCCACGCGATCGCGAGACCCGCCATCGAGACCCCGCGCCCGAACGCTTCATGTTCGAACGCTTCCAGCGCGTCGTACACACGATCTTTCTCGTATCGCTCGTAGTGTTGAGGGCGCTGGGTCATCCGCGATCCCTCGGGATACGCCGCGCCGCGCCGGTACTTCCCTGTGAGCCAGCCGCCGGCGAGCGGCCCGAACGCCTCGTACCCGAGGCCGTTCTCACGACACACGGGATGAACGGTCTCCGCATCCTCTCGGTCGAGGAGTGAGAACGAGTTCTGCACCCACTCGTAGCGCGTGATTGCCTCACGCCTCGACACTTCGAGCGCCTCGGTGAGCTGCCTAGTGTCGAAGTTGGACGCTCCCACGGCACCTACTTTCCCCACTCGCACGAGCTCGTCGAACGCGCGGAGCGTCTCCTCCTGCGGGACGTCCGGGTCACAGTCGTGAGCCAGATAGAGCGCGACCCGGTCCAGCCCGAGACGCCCGAGGCTGACGTCGATCTGGCGGAGGATGCGGACGCGCGCGAGCCCGTGGTCGGCGCCCGCTTCGTTCGGGTTGAAGGTTTTCGTCTCGATTGTGATCGCGTCCCGAACGGAGCCGTCCTTCGTCTTCAGCCAGTCGCCGATGAAGGTCTCACTACGCCCTCCGCCGTAGGCGTCGGCCGTGTCAAACGTCGTGACCCCGAGCTCCCAGGCTCGATCCATGATCCGAAACGCTTCCCTCTTGGGGATTCCCTGCCCGAAGAACTCGGGCGCCGACCCGACTCCGCCGAAGTTTCCGCAGCCGAGGATCACCCGCGAGACGGAGATGCCGCTCCGGCCGAGCTCTCGTGTCTCCACAAGACGATCCTATGAGCGCGCCTCGCGCGGAGCGGCGTTAGTCTCGGACGCATGAGCGACGGAATCAGTCTCGAGGAGCTCCAGCTTGCTGCACGCAACCACGGGATGCCGCTCGAGGCGCTGCGTTGGGACGTCACGCCCGTGGGGCTTCACTACCTCCTGACTCACTACGACATCCCGAAGGTCGATCCGGCGACGTGGAGGCTTGAGGTCGGCGGACTCGTCGAGCGGCCTCTCTCGCTCTCGCTCGACGACCTGCGCTCGCGGCCGGCGGTCGAGGTCGTGGCGACGATGGAGTGCGCAGGGAACGGTCGCGTCCACATCGAGCCGCATGTCTTCAGCCAGCCGTGGCTGCTCGAGGCGGTGGGGAACGCCCGCTGGAAGGGAGTCGCGCTCATGTCGCTCCTCGAGGAAGCGGGTGTCCGCGACGGCGCCATCGAGGTGCTCTTCGAGGGCCTCGACCGCGGGTTCGAGGGTGAGGAGGAGCAGGTGTACGCCCGCAGCCTCCCGCTCGCCGAAGCGCTCGGCGACGACGTGCTGCTTGCGTACGACGTGAACGGCATTCCGCTCCCGCCGCAGCACGGCTACCCGCTGCGGCTGCTCGTGCCAGGTTGGTACGGGATGACGAGCGTGAAGTGGCTCTCGCGCATCTCGCTCATCGACACGCTGTTCGACGGCTACCAGATGCGTCACAGCTATCGGCTCCGCCAGGAGGAGGGCGACGCCGGCGAGCCGCTCTCGCGGATGCAGGTCCGAGCGCTGATGGTGCCACCCGGTATCCCCGAGTTTCCGAGCCGCGCGCGGCTGGTGCCGGCCGGCGACTGCGTACTCGAGGGGCGGGCGTGGTCCGGCGAGGCGGAGATCGCGAGCGTCGAGGTCTCGACGGACGGTGGGGAGAGCTGGACCGACGCCGAGCTCGCTCCCCGCTCTGACGGACGCTGGTCCTGGCGCGGTTGGAGGTTCGTGTGGGATGCGGAGCCGGGGGAGCACGAGCTCTGCTGCCGTGCCTGTGACGAGGCCGGGAACCACCAGCCCCTCCAGGCTCCGTGGAACCTCGGCGGCTACGCGAACAACGCCATTCAGCGCATCGCAGTGACTGTCTCTCAACGAGGATAGAGCCGTGCGGCCGTCGCCTTGAAGGACGCGGTCACGATTGCTCCCGTCTTCAGATCGAGGCGCTCGGCGGATGCAGCTGTGATCTCCGCGACGACCGGCCCGACGTGGACACGCACGCGGTTCCCCATCGGAGCGATCGACGTCACGGGAGCGCGCAGATGGTTCATGCGGGAATCGTCCTCGGCCGTGTGGCCGAGCGATACATCCCACGGATAGATCGCGAGGTTCACAGGCCCGCTCGCCTGGTCGGCGCTCCAGGCGGTGATGCCGCTGTCGAGCAGGATCTCGGTGAGGCCGTTTTGAGTCCCGACGGCCTGGCCTGGGATGACCATCGCCCCGGTGAAGGTGGCCACGAACGGATCCGCGGGCACGGAGACGAGCTCGGATGGGCTTCCGAGCTGGAGGATCTTTCCCTCGCTGATGACGCCGACGGTGTCGGCGAGCGTGGCGGCGTCCTCGAAGTCGTGCGTGACCAGGAGCGTCGGCAGGTTCAGCCCTTCGAGCAGCTCTCGTAGCTCAGCTCGAACTCCGGATCTCGTATGCGTGTCTAGGGCCGAGAGCGGCTCGTCGAGGAGGAGAACGTCCGGATCTCGCGCCAGCGCGCGGGCGAGCGCCACGCGCTGACGCTCTCCTCCGGAGAGCTCGTGCACGCGGGCGCGAGCCACGTGGCTGATGCGGAAACGCTCGAGGAGCTCGTCGACCCTCGAGTTGCCGTGCGCGCCGAAGCGCACGTTCGCGGCGACGTCGAGATGGGGAAAGAGAGCGTACTCCTGGAAGAGGTAGCCGACGCGCCGATGCTCCGGAGCGACGTCGACCCCCTTCGCCGTGTCCAGGAGCACCGTCTCTCCGAGCGTGACGGATCCCGACTCCGGCCGGAGCAGCCCCGCAACAACCCGCAAGACCGTCGTCTTCCCGGCTCCCGAAGGCCCGACCAGCGCGAGGGTCTCGCCCCGCCGGACGGTCAGCTCGGCTGACGCGTCGAAGCTGCGAAGGGGATGAGTGAAGCGGATCCGGAGTGCCATCTGGTCACGACCTTGACGGTCAGTAGGACGAGAGCGCTGATGAAGATCAGGAGCGCACTGATCGCCAACGCGACTGTGAACCCGACATCGAACTGCTCGTAGATCGCGAGCGAGAGAGTCTGCGTCACGCCCTGGAGCGAGCCTGCGAACATGATCGTCGCCCCGAACTCGCCGAGGCCCCGCGCGAAGGCGAGAGCAGCGCCCGCCCCGAGACCCGCGCCCGCCAGCGGCAGCATCACCCGGAAGAAGACCCGTGCGCGGCCGGCGCCCAGGGTGCGTGCCGCCGCGGGCAACGTCGCGTCCACGGCCTCGAAGGCCGCAATCGCCGTGCGCAGGTAGAAGGGGCTGGCGACGAACGTCACCGCCAGGATCACCGCGATCTTGGTGAAGGCGATGTCGATCCCGAGCACCTCGAAAGTCCCGCCGAGGATCCCTGCTCGGCCGAACGCGACGAGCAAGCCCACCCCGGCGACCGCTGGAGGCAGCACGAGCGGCAGCTCGACGAGGGTGACGAGGATGTCGCGCATGCCGCCGCGGCGGGTCGAGATCCAGTACGCAGCCGGCGTTCCGAATCCGAGGATCAGAATCATTGCGACCGCGTTGGTCTCGGCCGTGACCCGGATAGCATCCTGCGCCGCATCGCTCCCGAGCGCCGAGACAAGCTCACCGGGTGGCACGCGCAGGAACACCGCGACGATTGGCAGCAGCAGGAAGAGGAGTGCGACCCCGGTCGTGAAGACGAACGCCGTGCGAAAGATACGGTCTATGACGGCGCCTTCGGCAGGGCGAGGAAGCCGTAGCTCTTGAGCGCCGCCTGGCCCCTGGCCGAGAGAATCGTCCTGATCCATGCCTGCGCAGCCGCCTTGTTGGATGACCTCGAGACAACTGCGATCTCGTAGTGGACGCGGGGCTGCGCCCAGGCCGGAATGCGAATCACGGAGACCCGATTGCTGACCGGCCGCGCGTCGGTCGCGTAGACGAAACCGGCATCTCCCTGTCCGAGCGCGATCTTCCCAGTGACCGCCTTCACGTCCGACTCCTGACTCACGACCTTGGACAGCACCGAGGTGAGCCCCATCTTCCGCAGAACCGTGCGGGTGTAGCCGCCGGCCGGTACGGCCGGCCCGGCGATCACGAGCTTCACCGGTTTTCGCTTCAGGTCGTAGACCGAATGGATCCCGGCCGGATTCGACTTCGGCACGATGAGCACCAGTCGGTTCGACGTGAATGTGACCGGGTTGTCGACGAGTCCGTCGCGGAAGAGACGCTGCGTGCTGAACGGCGCCGCCGAGGCGAAGAGGTCTACCGGCGCGCCATTCCGTATCTGTGTCTCGAGCGTGTTCGAGGCTGCGAAGCTGTACCGCTGTGCGGGATCAAACGCCCTGAAGACCTCTGTCAGCGACGCCGCCGCGTAGATCGTCAACGGATTCGCCCGCTCGGTTCGCGCGCTCGCGCCTGCTGCGAGACCGGGGGCCGCGATCAGGCTGACAGCAATTGCGACGGAGACAACGCGGTTTCTCATGCTGCTCCTAGGTCAGATGCCCCGAGAGCCGATCCAGGGCGGATTTAAAGCCGTCGTCGACCTGGCCGCTGCTGACGAGAAAGCGTCGTCGGTCCATGGACAGCGGCAACCTACCACACTGGTAGAAACATATTGACTACTAAGATGGAGAGATGACCCGCCGAGCTCGTACGGAGCCGTCGCTAGCAGAGTGGGCGGCGCTGGGCCTCCTCTGCGAGGCGCCTGCTCACGGTTGGGCGGTCGCGCAGGCGTTGAGCCCAGCGGGTGAGATCGGTCGTGTCTACTCGTGCACGCGACCCCTGGTCTACCGGGCGCTGCGACAGCTACGCGACGCCGATCTCGCGGAGGTTCGGGGGACGACTGCGAGCGACAGCGGGCCGGCACGAACCACCGTCGGTGCTACGCGGCAGGGTCGCTCGGCGTTCTCGCGGTGGCGAGGTAGCACCGTCGCGCACGTGCGGGATCTGCGCTCGGAGCTCATGGTGAAGCTGCTCTTCCACGGCCGGGCGGGTCGCGATCCCGCCACACTCCTGCGCGAGCAGGCTGCCGTGCTCGCGCTGACCGAACGGTCTCTCGAAGCTCAGGTCGAATCGACATCTGGATTCGATCGAACACTTGCGCTCTGGCGCCTCTCGATGGGGCGTGCGGCGCTTTCCTTCGTCGAGGGACTCTTGGACAGCCGCACCGTGGAGCCTGTCGTCTACCGACCGATCGGCTACGTGCTCTCCCCACACTCCGACCTCGACGGCATGCCCCTGCAACCGATCGCGGACACGAGGGGAGAGTCCAGGATAGAGGTGTCGGAGCCGCATCGAGGCTGCCTTGCCGACCTCGACGGCTTCACGCACGTGTGGGTCCTCGCACACCTGCACGAGACGCTCGGCTGGGACTCGACGGTGCCGGCATTCCTCGACGACGAGCCCCACGGCACGTTCGCCACCCGCTCGCCGCATCGACCGAACCCGATCGGCCTCTCGCTTGCGCAGATCGTCGCTATCGAACGCGCAGCCGTCGTCGTCGACGGCGTCGATCTCCTGAATGGGTCACCGGTGCTCGATCTCAAGCCATTCGTGCCCCTGTTCGACACTCCCTCGGGCGATGTCCGCTTCGGCTGGTTCGAGGGTCGCGCCGAGCGCGTCTTCGCGCGCACGTCCGATGACCGCTTCGCCCTCCGCAGTAAACGCGCGTAGGCGCAGAGGCATCCGGGGCTATCTTCTAGGAGTGCGAGTGCTCCTGATCGCGCTTGCAGCTCTGGCTCTCACGGTCGACTCGGCCGCTGCGGGGAGCGAGACGGACCGGACGGTCGCGAGGCTGACGCTCGACGGAGCCGCGCTCCGGCCGGAGCTCGCGCTCACCTCGGACGCGCGCTCGCGCGGCCTCATGAATCGTCGCCCCGCGCCGGCCGACGGGATGCTCTTCGTCTTCCCCGAGCCGACGAGCGGGGGCTTTTGGATGAAGAACACGCTCGTTCCGCTGACGATCGTCTTCTTCAACGCCGACGGCCAGCGGGTGCGCAAGCTCTCGATGACGCCGTGCAAGACCACCTCGTGCCCAATCTACGACCCGAGGCGCACCTATCGTTTCGCTCTCGAGCTCCGGGCCTCCGATCAGCGCCCGGCGAAGAAGCTGGGGCCGCTGCGCGAGCTGCGTCGCCTCGTCCGGCAGGCGAGTTAGCTCGGCCGCGCCGGCGGGCACAATCCACCCGTGGAGCTCCCTAGCCCACCTCGACTACGCGGACTCTTCCATCAGTACGCGTTCTTCGCGGCGGCGGCCGCAGGGGCGACGCTCATCGCCCTGGCCGAGGGAGCCCGAGCTCGCTTCGCCGTCGCGGTGTATGCCGCTGCGCTCGCCGCGATGTTCGGCGCGAGCGCCCTCTACCACCGCACGTCGTGGAAGTCGATGCGGGCGAAGGCGTGGGCACGGCGCGTCGATCACTCGATGATCTTCGTCTTCATCGCCGGGACGTACACGCCGTTTGCGCTCCTCGCGTTCTCGGGAGTCCTTCCAGCCGTCGTCCTCGCGTGTGTGTGGATCGGCGCAGCGCTCGGGATCGTGCTCAACGTCAGCTGGATCGACGCGCCCAAGTGGGTGGTCGCGCCCGTGTACCTGCTCGTCGGTTGGGTTGGCGTGCTCGCGGCGCCACAGTTCTTCACGGAGCTCGACCTCGCATCGGCCGTGCTCGTGACGGTCGGCGGCGTCCTCTACACGCTTGGTGCGCTGACCTATGCCTTCCACTGGCCGGATCCGTTTCCCGCGACGTTCGGCTTCCACGAGGTCTTCCACGTCCTCGTCCTCGTGGCGGCGGCGACCCAATTCGTCGCGGTCTCGTTCGTCGTTCTCTGACCGTGCTACGAGTCGCTCTGGGATGTGTTTTTGTTCTCCTGCTGCTCCCGACCGCTCAGGCGGCACGCTCCCCTGTCGTGGTCATCGACGCCGGACACGACCTGCGCGGTAATTCCGAGACGGAGCCGATCGGGCCGGGCTCGAGCACGCGCAAGATCAAGGACGGCGGCGGAACACGCGGCGTCGTCTCCGGGCTCACCGAAGCGGAGCTGAACATGCGCGTGGCGGCCCGCCTGCGCCTACTCCTCGAGCGCGCTGGAGTGCGCGTCGTCATGACCCGGACGAGGACGTCGGGGACGAGCATGGGCAACATCGCACGCGCCCGTATCGCGAACCGCGCCGGAGCCGCGCTCTTCCTGCGCATCCACGCCGACGGCTCGACAGATCCGGCCGCGCGCGGCTCTCACACCCTCTATCCCGCGCTCAGAATCGGCTGGACGGACGACATCTACGCGCAGAGCAAGCGCGCGGCGAGAATCGTCCAGGCCGAGCTTGTGCGGACGCTCCGTTTTCCCGACCGCGGCCTGCAGGAGCGGAGTGACTTCACCGGCTTCAACTGGGCCGACACCCCGGTGATCCTCGTCGAGATGGGATTCATGACCAATAGAACGGACGACCGGTTGCTGGCGACGACGGCCTATCAGCGGCGGGTTGCGGTGGGCCTCTGTCGCGGAGCGCTTCGCTTTCTCGGGCGACAGAGTGAACCCTGCTCCTAGCAATCCGGCTAGGGTACTGGGATGGCCACCAAAAGACAGCAGACGATGGCGAAGCTGACGCGAGAGCGAAACGTCAAGGAAAAGCGCGAGCGAAAGCTCGAGAAGAAGAAGGCGAGGAAGCTGGCGGCCGCCGAGGGCGGCGAGCCGATGGTCGAAGTCGACGAGTTCGGCATGCCCATCGTCGAGGACGACGAACCCCTCACGGCACCGACCGACTGACCAACGTCTTCGTTACGCGCGCTCCTCGATCCTCATCAGACCGAGCTGAACGATCGTCCTGTAGTTCGTGAACGCATGGTGCCCCGCCTGCAAGAGGTATTGGTCGGACTCCAAGCAGCGGCGATAGACGTAGAGCGGCACGCGAACCGAGCGCTCGCAGGCGCCGCCCGTGCATTCGCACGCGAACTCGACGAGACCCTGCGCGTCCGTCTTCGGATCGAGCTCAGCAGCCTTCTGACGATTGGCCGTGCGTCGCGCCACCCGATGGGCGATGTTGTCCGGGACTGCCACCAGCTTCTTGCTTGCGTTACTCGCCATTCGTCCGCTCCTCCTGCCATGAACGGATAGGGATGACGCGATCGGCGCCGTCGTATTCGTCCGGTGTGCTTCGAGTGTAGCCGCCGGACTACGAGCGCCCGCCGCGCGCATGCTGCGAACCCGCATTCCTACGGGCGATCTCGGCTCGTACCGCAGGCGCGACCTCCGTACCGAGAAGCTCGATCGCGCCCAGCACGTTTGCGTGCGGGAGGGTGCCGACGCTGACCTGTGCGAGAAACCGGTCATGCCCGAAGATCTCGTGCTGGAAGAGAATCTTCTCGACCACTTCGTGTGGGCTGCCGACAACGAGCGCACCGCGCGGTGAGCGAAGCGCGTCGAAGCTCTGTCTCGTCATCGGCGACCAGCCGCGCTCGCGGCCGATCGCGTTCATCATGGCGGCATACGAGGGGAAGAACTCGTCGGCAGCCCGCTGGGAGGTCTCGGCGATGTAGGCGTGGGAGTTGATGCTGAGTGCCGGTACGGGCGCGTCTGCCGCCTCGCGCGCCGCCTGGCGATGAAGCTCGGCGAAGGGCGCGAACCGCTCCGGCTCCCCACCGATGATCGCGAGGGCCATCGGCAAGGAGAGCTTGCCGGCCCGTACTGCCGAGGTCGGCGTGCCGCCGACGGCCACCCAGATCGGGAGCGGATCCTGGACGGGACGGGGATAGACGCCGAGGCCCTCCAGAGTAGGACGGTGTCGCCCGGACCACGTGATCCGCTCTCCTGCCCGCAGTCGGAGAAGCAGGTCGAGCTTCTCGGCGAAGAGATCGTCGTAGTCGCCGAGGTCGTAGCCGAAGAGCGGAAACGACTCGATGAACGATCCGCGGCCGACCATGATCTCGGCACGGCCGCCGGAGAGCAGGTCAACGGTCGAGAACTCCTGGAAGACGCGGACGGGATCGTCGGAGCTGAGCACGGTCACGGCGCTCGTCAGCCGAATGCGCTTCGTTCGCGCGGCAGCGGCTGCGAGCACGACGGCCGGCGCCGAGACCGCGAAGTCGGGCCGATGATGCTCTCCGACTCCGAAGACGTCGAGGCCGACTCGATCCGCAAGCTCGATCTCCTCCAGCAGGTCGCGCAGCCGCTGCTCGGGGCTGATCACGCCGCCCGATCGGGGATCGGACCGAAGCTCCGCAAACGTGTAGATGCCGATCTCCACGGCTACGTTCTACAGGTCACTGCCCCGAACGGAAGCAGGCCAGCTGTACGGCGTGCGCAGCGTTGCAAACGTTGCGGCTATTTGCCATGCCCCGCGGTGTCAACCTAGGGGGAGGTTTCTATGCGGTACTTTGGTGTGTGGCTGGTAGCGGTCCTCGCAGCCGTGCTGTTCGTCTATCCGGCGAGCGCCGAGCGCGGCTCGTGGAAAAACTGGCACGTGCACGACGGAGGAACGGGGACGGTCGATTCGAGCGGGCTCCGACATCTCGGGGTCGTATTCTTCCCGCTGATCTTCGGACCGGACTACGCTTCGACGCCGTCACTCTGGGCGTATTGCACCGACGCGACGGACAAGTCACTCGTCGGCGGAGACGGCGGCGCCATGCTCGTCTCCGGACAGTGCCGAAACGAGGACAACATCATCCACCTCAAGGGAGTCGAAACCGGTTCGCCGGCCCCACCCGGGTGGACCTTGGTTACCACGGCCGGGGGCGGCGCGTTCGAGATCTACTACCGCCTGACTCCGCGCTGAACAACGCCACCGCGAGAGGAGGCACGCCTTCGGGCGCTGCCTCCTCTCGGCTGAAGCCTTCGCGCCGTCCGCGGAGTCTTTACGACGATGACGAAATGCGGGATGATCCAAGCCCTCATACCGAAGGAGGCAAAATGGCCCCGATCGTGCGTAGCGTCGAGATCTCGCGGAGCCCCGAAGACGTCTTCGCGTACCTGACCGACTTCTCCCGTTCCTTGGAGTGGCAGGAGAACCTCGTGAGCGCGAACCTGGAGGGAGAAGAGCCCGTGCGTGTCGGCTCGCACGTGAAGATGACGCGGCGGATCGGGAAGAGCGAACGGACGATGACCAACGAGGTGAGCGAGCTCAATCCTCCTCGGAGCTTCGGCTTCCGAGGCATCGACGGTCCCATTCGGGCGATTGGCAAGGGCACCGTCGAGCCGGTCGGCGATGGCGCGGGCTCTCGCTTCACGATGGAGCTCGATTTCGAAGGTCATGGAATCGGCAAGCTGCTCGTCCCGCTCGTGGTGCGCCGGCAAGCGCGAGGCGACGTGGCCAAGAGCCAGGAAAGGTTGAAGGAGCGACTCGAGAGCGGGGTCTAGGACGCGCCGACCGCAAAGCACGACACTTGGCTCGCCGGCCGAGTCGTAGTACTTTCGGCTAGACGGTGAGAAGGTGAGCCTTCGCCGAGCACGGAGCGGAATGCGGCCCGACGGCATTCCAACTTCGTCGCCTGGCCTCGCGCGCCTTGCTCTCTGCATCGTCCTTCTTGCCGGCGCGGGCGGCACCGTATTCGCCTCGACCTCGTTCTCGGCACGTCCAAACGGCGCCGCCAACGTCGCCGCCGCCGGATTCCCGGGTGGCCGGTACTTCAACGTCGCCTGCGGGTTCAGCCATCGCAACAACGACGACCCGATCGTGTTTCCCGGAGCGCCCGGGCGCTCGCACAACCACACGTACATCGGCAACACAACCGTGGATGCCTCGTCGACGCCCGCGTCGCTTCGCGGCGGAACGACGACATGTGATTTGGAAGCCGACGCGTCCACCTACTGGACACCCACCCTGTACGAGGCGGCTGACCCAGTCCCGCCGCTGGCCGCGATTCTCTACTACACGAGACATACGACCGGGCCGATCGCCTCGATGCCCGATGGGCTGAAGATGGTCGCAGGCGATCCGAACGCGCGCCGCCCCCAGCAGAAGGGCATCGTCTCGTGGAGCTGCGGCGGTGGGGCCGCGAAGCGCTTCGTCATCGTGCCGCAATGCGCCGAGGAGAGCGCGCTGGTCTTCAACGTGCGCTTTCCGAACTGCTGGAACGGAAAGAGCGTCGACAGCGCTGATCACAAGCGTCACCTGTCCTATTCGTCGGCGGGAACCTGCCCCGCGTCGCACCCGGTGCGGCTACCGACGATCTCGCTCGTCATGATCTACTCCTCGACCTCTCGACACGCACGGCTTTCGTCAGGGAAGTACGGCGCGCACGCCGACTTCATGAACGGATGGGACGACGGTGTGCTGTCGCGGCTCGTCTCCGCGCTGAACGACTGATCAGGCGGCAGGCGCCGCGGGACGGCTTCGCCTTGGCCGACCGCGCCGACGTCCTCACGCCGGAGTAGCCCGAACAAGGAGCCCGATCTCCGAGCCGCTCATTCTGGTGAGCCGTCATGATCGATCCCTGATGGGACAGGCCGTTCTTTTTGGAAGCGTCGCATCCGCTGCCCTGATCGCGGGTGCCGCGATCGGCGCGCGCTGGACGCTGCCCGACCACCTGTACGCGGCGCTGCTCGCGTTCGCAGGGGGTGCCCTCACGAGCGCCCTTTCCTTCGAGCTTCTCGCCGACGCCGACAAGTACGGCGGAGTGCGGTACGCCGCGGCCGGGATTCTTGCAGGGTCTGCCGCGTTCATCCTTCTCGACAAGCAGCTGATGGATCGCATGCGCGGTAGCGCGGTCGGGTTCGCGCTGCTCGCCGCCGCTGTTCTCGACGGGATTCCGGAGAGTCTTGCGCTTGGCGTCAGCCTTGTCGAGGGCGCCGGGCCAGCGCTGCTCGTCGCCATCGTCATCGCGAACTTTCCGGAGGCCGTAGGAGGCGCGACGCGCATGCGCGAGGACGGCCGATCCGCGTGGTTCATCGTCGGCATCTGGACCGCTGCCGCGGTCGTGATCGCGGGCTCGGTAGTCGCGGGGCGGCTCCTACTGGGCGGCGCGCCGGGTGGTGTGCTCGCCGTGCTGCTCGGCTTCGCGGCCGGAGCCGTGCTCGCGGCTCTCGCAAGCTCCGTCCTGCCAGAGGCCTTCGAGCGCGGAGGCCCCTACTTCGCGTTCTCGACAGTCGCCGGCTTCCTCGTCGCCTATCTTCTCTCGGAGGCGTGATTGCGGTGAGTCTCGGAGAGGTTGCGGTCGTGAGGGAACGCAACCGGCGGGGCGGCTGAACCGCCTACGATGGTCGACGTGACGGATGCGTCTATGACCGCCACCCCTGCCGTCGCCGAACAGCTCGAGCTACATCGCTCGGAGCTGACGGGCTTCAGCTATCGAATGCTCGGATCGGCAATCGATGCCGAGGACGCCGTCCAAGAGACGTTCCTACGCGCGTGGCGAAGCATCGACCGCTTCGAGGGACGGGCGGCGCTGCGTTCGTGGCTCTACCGCATCGCCACCAACGTCTGCTTCGACATGCTCGAGAGCGCAAGCGGCGCGCTCTCCCGATGGATCTCGGGCCTGCGCGCGAGCCCGTGGCCGAGAACCTGAACATGCTCCCGGAGTTCACGTGGATCGAGCCGATTCCCGACGGCCGCATAGTGCCGGAGGGAGATCCCGCGGAGGTCGCGGTGGCGCGCGAGACGATCCGGCTCGCATTCGTCGCCGCGCTGCAGCACCTCCCGCCCAAGCAGCGGGCCGCGCTGATCCTCTGCGAGGTTCTGCGCTGGAGGGCGTCGGAGGTGGCGGAGCTTCTCGAGACGAGCGTCGCTTCGGTGACGAGCGCGCTCCAGCGCGCGCGAGCGGCCTTCGAGGCGAGCAACGTCACGACGGACGCGCCGCTCTCGGTGGACGGGGCCGACGCCGAGCTGCTCGCCCGCTACGTCACCGCCTTCGAGCGCTACGACATGGACGCGCTCATCTCGCTGATCCACGAGGACGCGACGCAGTCGATGCCGCCATACGACCTGTGGCTCGCCGGTCGCGACGACATCTTGAGCTGGTGGGTCGGCCCGGGCGGGGGCTGTCGCAACTCGCGGGTCATCCCGACGGTGTCCGCGAACGGCGCACCCGCGTTCGGGCAGTACAAGCCGACCGAGAGCGGGGAGGGATACGAGCCGTGGGCGCTCCAGGTCCTCGAGATCGAGGACGGCAAGATCGTGGAGCTCACCTTCTTCCTGGAAACGAAGACCGTCTTCCCGCTCTTCGACCTGCCGCTCGAGTTTCCGTCTCGTTAGAGGGCTGGGTATACCTGGCCCCGGGCGCGTCGCCTCCGCAAACATCCTCCAGGCCCATGAATGCGACGAGCTCGAGGAGCGACTCCGATGCATTGCAGAGCTGCACCTGGCAGCCATGCCGCCGCGCTGCGAGCTGGAGCCTCGCGAGGGCATCGATCGTCACGGCATCGGGGGCGATTCCCGCGACGTCGCAGAGGACGATCGGCGCGCCTTCGCTAGCGCTGAGTAGCTCGCATACGCGCGCGCATAGTCCCGGAAGATCGGCGCGGGCGATCGGGCCGCCGATGGCGAAGGCGACCGTTTGCGACCCTGCTGCGGGCATCTGAGAGGTAGACCAGCTGAACAGGCTGAACTCATCGCTAGGGTCGAGTCATGCGCGTTGCGGTCACAGGCGCCTCCGGCCTCATCGGCGGCGCCCTCGTTTCAGTGCTGCGGGAGGCGGGCCACGAGCTGGTCTCGCTCGTCCGCCGCGCACCATCCGCGGAGAACGAGGCGCGCTGGGAACCCGAAGCGGGAACCATCGACGTCGAAGCCCTGCATGGGGTCGAGGCGATCGTCCATCTCGCCGGTGAGAACATCGGACAGCGCTGGACCGAGACCTCGCGACGCCGGATCCTCGACTCTCGCGTGCTGGGCACTCGCCTCATTGCCGAAACCGCCGCCGCCCTCGACCCGCAGCCCGCGCTCTTGGCTGCATCGGCGATGGGCTTTTATGGCCAGCAGGGAGACCAGGAGCTGACGGAGAGCTCGCCACGCGGTGAAGGTTTCCTCGGCGATGTCGTGGCGGCGTGGGAAGAGGCCGCGCAGCCCGCGCGTGAAGCGGGTGTCCGCGTCGTGCAGCTCCGGCAAGGGCTCGTCCTCTCGAAGGAAGGCGGCGCGCTCGGCCGGATGTTGCTCCCCTTCCGTCTGGGAGTCGGCGGGCGCATCGGCAGCGGGCGCCAGTGGTGGAGCTGGGTGGCGATCGACGACGTCGCGGCTGCGTATCTGTTCGCGCTCGAACGCCCGCTCGACGGCATCTACAACCTCTCGGCGCCGGAAGTCGTAAGGAACTCCGACTTCGTCGACAAGCTCGGGAACGTGTTGAGCCGCCCCACCATCTTTCCGCTCCCGGGTGTCGCAGTCAGGCTCGCGTTCGGTGAGATGGGGGAGGAGATGTTGCTCGGCGGCCAGCGCATCGACTCGGCTCGGTTGCGCGACGAAGGATTTGAGTTCGCGTATCCGGAGCTCGAGGGCGCGCTCGAACACGTCCTCGGCCGCTAGCCGGCGCTACGGCCGACCGCGCCCGGTGCGGGTGCGTCGAGCTCTTCCCTCAGCGTTGCTCGGTTTCTCGCAGGAAGCCGCCCACGACCTCGAGATAGCGCTCGGTCTCTTCGAGCACGGGAGTGTGCGAGCTCTCCTCGAAGACGATCTCGCGCGCCTGCGGGAGGCCACGAACGAGCGTGGCGGCGATCGCTTCCGTCGAAAGGTCGTGCCGGCCCCGGATCACGAGCGCCGGCAGATCGAGCTCGCGAAGTCGCGGGCGCACATCCCAGCCGCGTAGAGCGCCGGTGAGCGTCCACTCGTTCGGCCCCCACATCGCGCGGTAGCTCTCGCGACCGAGTTCGGGCAGCATCCGCTCGAGCTCGGGCGGGGTGACGTCGCCGCGGTAGAAGTGACGCGCATTGAAGACGGCTTCCGCCTGCTCATACTCAGGGGTGTCGTAGCTTCCGCTGCGCGCGTGCTTCTCGAGAACGGCGAGCACGTCGGCCGGCAGCTCGTCGCGAAGACGGGTCAACTCCACCTCCCACTCCTCGGCACTCGCGAGCGTCGATGAGAGGATGAGGCTCGATATCCCGCCGGATCTCGAGAGCGCATGCTCGAGCGCTAGCATCCCTCCCCAGGAAGTGCCGAGCAGATGAACGCGGTCGAGACCGAGCTGCTCGCGCAGCGCCACGAGCTCGTCGAGAAAAACTTCGAGGCTCCACGCGATCTCTACCGGTCGGTCGGAGCGCCCGCAGCCCAGCTGGTCGTAGAGAACGACGGCGCGACCGTCCGCCGCCAGCCGCTCGAGCGGCGCGAAGTAGTGGTGCGTCGAGCCAGGCCCGCCGTGGAGGCACAGCAGCGGATCGCGGCCCGACGCGAGCTCGCCAACGACCCGGAACCACGTCCGCTGGCCAGCCCACTCGATCCAGCCTTCGCGCTCCGCCATCGGACCATCCTGGCATCTTCGATTTGAGAGCACGCTTCTGTGACGAGCTCGCTTTCGGCTTCGGCTGGATCGTGGACGAGCCTCCCCGCCTCCAGCGCGCGTCACATGCTCTCGTGGACGACGGGCGCGTATGGCTGATCGACCCCGTCGACGATCCGGAGCTCGGAGCACGGATCGATGCCTCTGGACGGGTCGTGGGCGTGATCCAGCTCCTCGACCGGCACGAGCGGGACGGCGCCGAGTTCGCTGCGCGCTGCGACGTTCCGCTGCACCGGACCGCGCGCGAAGACGTGCCCGGCTCGCCGTTTCAGGTTCTGCGGACCGTCAACCTTCCCAAGTGGCGCGAGGCTGCGCTCTGGTGGCCCGAGCAGAAGACCCTCGTAGTCGCGGATGCCCTCGGCACTGCGTCGTACTTCCTCGGGCCGGACGACCTCCTCGCAGTTCATCCGCTGCTGCGCCTGTTTCCTCCGCGCGCGCTCGGGAAGGTCGTTCCCGACCACATCCTTTGCGGCCATGGCGCGGGAGTGCACGGCGCTGAGGCTGCAACAGAGCTTCGTCATGCTCTGCGCAGTGCGCGGTCGGGGATCCCGCGCTGGCTCGCCGGTCTCGTGCGGCCTGGTTAGCGGCGAGGACGCGCGAAGGCGCCGAGCACGAGGCCGAAAACCGCGTGCCGCCAGGTCGCCTGCGCGAACGCGCGCGGATTCGTGAAGAGCGGCGAGATCCCGGGCTCACCTCGGGCCGGGTGGTAGCGGTCGACGAGGTAGCACAGAGGATAAAGCGCGACGTGCTCGGCGAGCGCCATGCCGAGTGCCAGCCGTCGTGGGCCGACGCCGGGCATGATCTGCGGCGCTTGGTGGTACGCGAGGCCAAACAACGCGCCGTTGGTCACGTGGAGCGCGAGCCCCACGGGCCGCCAGCCTGCCCCGCGGGTCAGCGCCTTGCCGACGATCGCGACATCCGAGTAGTCGCAGCCGAACAGTCGCTGGTCGAGCGGCTCCTGGACGGCCCACACGCCCGCGGCCACCGCGCCGGCGCCGGCTGCTCGCGCTCGTTCCCCCACGGAGGCAGTCTGCCAGCACGCGGCGCTGGGCCGACCGATGAGTTTCGCGCGGCCCGCCGGTCTGATGCTTCATGAACGACGAAAAGAGAAGAAGCTGATGGCCCTCGACAACCGCACCCGCTGGCTGGCGCTGCTTGTCCTCTGCATGGGAGACCTGATGATCGTCCTCGACGTCACGATCGTGGGCGTGGCGCTACCGTCGATCAAAGAGGATCTCGGGTTCTCGGAGGCGTCGCTCGCGTGGGTTGTGAATGCCTATCTGCTGACCTTCGGTGGTTTTCTCCTCCTCGGCGGTCGGCTCGGCGACCTCTTCGGCCACCGCCGGCTGTTCCTGATCGGCATCGGGCTCTTTACTCTCGCCTCCCTCGCCTGCGGCCTTGCGGGATCGCAGGAG
Source organism: Actinomycetota bacterium (assembly GCA_030857225.1). Classification (GTDB taxonomy): domain Bacteria; phylum Actinomycetota; class Thermoleophilia; order Gaiellales; family Gaiellaceae; genus GMQP-bins7. Next base: position 11,666 of record JALZOK010000022.1, on the reverse strand, counting down.
GTTCTGATCGTCGCGCGGGCGATCCAGGGCGTTGGTGGCGCGGTGGTCTCGGCCGTTGCGCTCTCGCTGATGATGACGCTGTTCACGGAGCCGGCAGAGCGCGCGAAGGCGATGGGCATCTTCGGGTTCGTCGCCTCGGGCGGCGGGAGCATCGGCGTCCTCTTGGGCGGTGTCCTCACGGACGCGCTCAGCTGGCAGTGGATCTTCCTCGTCAATCTTCCGGTCGGCGTCGCCGTCGTCGCGCTGTCGCTTCGCCTGCTGCCTGCCGCTCCCGATCTTGCCACGGGGGGCCGACTCGACATCGGCGGGGCGATCACCGTGACGGCGTCACTCATGCTCGCCGTCTACGCGATCGTGAACGGCAACGGGAACGGGTGGACCTCCGGCCGGACGCTTGGGCTCCTGGGAGCGGCGGCGCTGCTGATGGCGCTCTTCATCGGGATCGAAGCGCGCGTTCGGGCGCCGCTCGTGCCGCTCGGGCTCTTTCGGCTGCGGAACGTCGCGACTGCGAACGTCGTCGGCGTCCTCTGGGCAGGCGCGATGTTCGCCTGGTTTTTCCTCTCGGCGCTCTACCTGCAGCTCGTGCTCGGCTACAGCCCGCTAGAGGTAGGCCTCGCGTTTCTGCCCGGGAACCTGATCATGGGAGCGCTCTCGGTCGGCCTCTCCGCCAGGCTCGTCATGCGCTTCGGCATCAGGCTGCCGCTCGCCGCCGGGTTGCTATTCGCCGCGCTCGGACTCCTGCTCTTCGCGCGGGCGCCGGTCGACGGGAGCTTCCTCGTCGACGTGCTTCCGAGCATGATCCTGCTCGGCATGGGAGCGGGCATCGCATTCAACCCCGTGCTCTTGGCGGCGATGAGCGACGTCGAGACGAGCGAAGCGGGCCTGGCCTCCGGCGTCGTCAACACATCGTTCATGATGGGCGGGGCGCTCGGTCTCGCCGTCTTGGCCAGCCTGGCCGCGGCGCGAACCGACAGCCTTCTCACGGCAGGAGACGGCGAGCTCGCGGCGCTCGCAGGCGGCTATCAACTCGCCTTCCTCGTCGGCGCGCTCTTCGCCGTGGCTGCTGCCGGAATCGGGGCAATGCTACTCAGGTCGGGGGCAGCCGCAACGACGCACGCCGAGAGCGGGCCGGCGCCACAGGCAGAGGCCGTGTAGCTGTGAGACCCGCACTGGCAGGGCATTCGCTGTCGCTCGTAGCCGATCTTGCTCGGCGACGGCGTGCGGCTTTCGCGTCCTGAGTAGCGCCCCGCGCAGTGGTCAGCGCTGCTCGTCGAGCATGAGCTCGAACGTTCCGACGCTCGCTCGACGTCCGGCTGAGTCCGGAGGAGACAGGCTGTCGAGAGCCTCGTGCACGCGCTTCGCATCCTCGGCGTTGTCTGTGAATGTGAGATCGATCGAGACTCCAGCATCCCTGTCGACGAGCGACATAACGCGCCGCACGTCATCGCGCAGAGTCGCGAAGGTGTCTTCCGGCATCCACTCGGCCCGCTCCTCCATGCGCACCATCTTTCTGAACTCCTCGATGTCACTGTCGACGTTGGCGACGTCCACCCCTTCAAAGCGCGCTACTCGAACGTGCATCTGTGTCCTCCTTGCTGTGGAGTTGCTCTGCCTTCGACGCTAACAGCATCGGAGTGCTTCTGAGCTGCCGGTTCCCCCATCGTGATGAAACGTGGCTCGGAAGATCCTGCGGCGCACGCCGTGCTCGTTCGGGTCGAGGACGCCGACGCGCAACACGAGCAAGCCGCAACAGCGGGCGCCCGCATCCCGAACCCGCCAACCGACTCCCCGTACGGGGAGCGCCAGTACAGCGCCGAGGACCCGGGCGGCAACCGCTGGACGTTCTCGCAGTCGATCGCCGATGTCGACTCCGCCGACTGGGGCGGCGTCCTGGCTGCCCACGATGCCTGACAGGCTGCGTGGGCAAGCCGAGATCCGCCGTCTCGATGCGCCCGAGGTACGAGAACAGCTTGACGAGCTTGCCGCCGTCCTCGTCGATTGCGTCGAGGGCGGCGCATCTGTCGGTTACCTCGCGCCCTTGTCGCAATCGGAGGCACGCGAGGTGTACGAGGCCTACGCGCGCGACGTCGAGCACGGCCGCCGGTTGCTTCTGGCGGCATTCGCGGAGGGCACGCTCGTCGGCACGGTTCAGGTCGTCTTCGCTCCACATCCGAACCAGCCGCATCGCGCCGACATCGCGAGGATGCTCGTCCGCCGCTCCGCACGACGCATGGGCATCGGCCGGCGGCTGATGGATCGCGCCGAGGCAGAGGCGCGAGCTGAGGGCAAAACGCTTCTCGTGCTCGACACCGTGACCGGCGACAGCGCCGAACGCCTGTACGAGCGGCTGGGTTGGAACAGGGTCGGCGTGATCCCCGGCTACGCCCTCTCCCCCGACGGGCAACCCTGCGATACGACCGTGTTCTTCAAGATGCTCTAGGCGGCTAGGATCGCCGGGCGTGCTCGTGCCCGCGGGTCGAAGATCCCGAGCATGCTCCGCTTCGGGCGCGTCCTGTCATCCCTGAAGAGGAGTTGCACGTGGAGTCCACTCTCGCCATTGCCGCCGCCACCTGGGCAATCGCCATGGCGCTCGGGCCGGTGCTGCAGATCCGCAAGATCGTCGAGCACCGAAGCTCGCGCAGCATCTCGATCGGGTACTTCGTCGTCCTGCTCGTCGGTTTCGTTCTCTGGCTTGCGTACGGCATCGCCGCCTCGAATCTCGTTCTGATCGTGCCGAACATCGTCGCGGCGCTCGTGATCTCGGCGACGATCATCGTCGCGCTGCGATATCGCCGGCTTCCTCGAGCAGACTCGGGGACGTCGCCGTGACGGCCGAGCTCTAGGCTACGCCCCGCGCCGCCCAGGCGCGCGCGGTCAGCGTGAACGGCGTGGCGGGGAGCTTCGCGCGACAGTGTTCGCGAAGCTCTGCGCGTTGCTCCGGGGCGAGGCCGGCGACATAGGCGCCCGCAGGCCCGACTCCGAGCATGAACGGCTCCCACCAGTCCTCGAAGGTCGGATGCTCGAGGCTCACGGTGAGCTGCGTCTCCTCGATCTCGCGGATGCCCGCGGCCCCGAACAGCTCGGTCAAATGCCCCTGTCTCGCGCCCGCGAGCTTGGACTCGTCGTCAACGTTCGGGTCGAGGTCGCGCACCGCGTCCCAGTACGGGCTCAGCGGCCCGTGCCCACCTGCGTGATCCCAGACCGAGGCTGTAACGACGCCTTCCTCGCGAGTCACCCGCGCCATCTCCCGTAATCCGGCGACCGGGTCTGCCATGAAGTGAACGACGAGCTGCGCGAGAGCGGCGTCGAAAGACCGGTCCGGAAACGGCAGCTCCTCCGCCGGCGCACGTTCCACGGCGACACCCGGATGGCGCTCTCGAACGGCGGCGACGAACGGTTCCGAGGGGTCGACGGCTGCGACGTGTTCCGCGCCGAGCCGCCTGACCAACTCGCTCGTCAGCGCGCCCGGGCCGCAGCCGACGTCGAGCACGCGCTGGCCACGGACCACATCTGCCAGGTCCGCGAAGAGGGGAGCGAGTGGACCCGAGTAGCGGCCCATGAACCGGTCATAGGCGTCGGCGGCGACCGCGAAGCTCATCGCGGCAATCTACGCCGTGGCGTCACGTCGATGGGATCACACTCGCCGCTACCGGCGTGTGTCTTGACCGATGGCGATCAACGCGTCAACGACGTCAGCGAGCGGTCGGCTCGCATCGATCTCGTGGGTGCACGTGGCCCGCAGCAACGGCTCCACCGATGCGAGGTGGAGCAGGATGAGGTCGCGTTCCCCCGGGGCTTTGCCGTCACTCAGCCCGGGGGAATCCGTGTCCACGACCCGGAAACCACGCCGGCCGACCTCGGCCGGCGCCGTCGACTTCCCCGTCCCCGACATCCCGGTCACCAGCACTCGACCCATGTCCGAAGAGTAGTCGCACGCTAGAGCTCGTCGACCTGCGGCAAGTCGTCGGTGATCTCGAACCACGGTGCCTTGGAGCCGACAAAGATGTGCTTCGTCGGACGGATGGTCGGAGCGTCCACCAACGACCCCATGGCGATGTGCACGAACGCGCCGTCCCGCACCACCGAGAAGAGGAAGGATCCGCACGCCCCACAGCGCGTGTCGTTGCGATCCTCATCTCCGAAGACGGCGATGTCGTCCAGTCCCTGCGCGATCACGAGCTTCTCCCGCTCGATGCCGGCGAACGGCTTGAAGGCCGACCCTGTAGCAGCGCGGCATTCGGAGCAGTGGCAGTTCGCGGCGTAGAGGAACTCGTCTCGAACCTCGAAGCGAACCGCTCCGCAGCGACACTTGCCGGCGAGCAAGGCGCTACGAGTCCCCGGCCTCGGGAAGCTTCTCCGCGACTTCCCAGATATGGCCGTCGGGATCTGTGAAGCTGGCGGTGCGCATTCCCCACTCCCGGTTCATCGGGCCGTTCAACAGCTCCACGCCGCGCGTCTGAAGCTCCGCGCACACCGCGTCTGCGTCATCCACCCAGATGGTGAGCTGAAAGCGCGATCCAGCCTCTCGACTGGCGACAGCTCCGGGATCGATGAGCTCGCGGGCCGCCGGTAGCGCGAGCAGGTTGACGATTGTGTTCTCGAAGCTGAACGCTGCGGCGTCCTCGTCCTCGTAGATCGCCGACAGACCGAAGACGTCCTCGTAGAAAGACTTGGATCGCTGCGGGTCCTCGACGAACAGGGTGATGGCACCGACACTCTTCAGCGACGAGCTCACGTCCGCACTTCCTTCGTTGGACTCGTCTGCAAGACCGCCGTGAGTTGCTCATCGATGCGTCTTGTCATGTCCGTTGCGCCTCCTGTTCGTAGCGTTCAGTGCTTCAGACTCCGAGCACCCGGTGAAACTCATCGGTGCGGTAGGTTCCGGCCGTGCTCGGCGATGATGGCTACTTCGACGAGCGCGTCGCCGCCAGGTACGACGAGTCCGGTGAGATCGTGGAGATGTTCGACGCCGCAGTCGTCGATCCGGTCGTCGACTTCCTCGCCGAGCTCGCGGGGAGCGGTCGGGCGCTCGAGCTGGGGGTCGGAACGGGCCGGATCGCGCTACCGCTCGCCGAGCGGGGAGTGACGGTGCACGGGATCGAGTTGTCGCAGGCGATGGCCGCGAGGCTGCGCGCGAAGCCGGGCGGCGAGGATATCGGCGTCACGATCGGCGACTTCGCGACGATGACCGTCCAGGGGACGTTCTCCGTCGCGTACCTCGTCTTCAACACGATCATGAACCTGACGACGCAGGCGGCGCAGGTCGCGTGCTTCCGCAACGTCGCGGCGCACCTCGAACCCGGCGGCTGCTTTGTCATCGAGGTGGGCGTCCCCGACCTGCAGCGGCTCCCGCCGGGTGAAACGCTTCTCCCTCTGTACGTGAGCGAGACCGGATGGGGGTACGACGAGTACGACGTCGCGAACCAGGGCCTCGTCTCTCATCACTTCGAGCTCGTCGACGGAAGAGTCGAGCGCAGCTCGATTCCCTTCCGCTACGCGTGGCCCTCGGAGCTCGACCTAATGGCAGAGCTTGCCGGCCTGAGGCTCCGCGAGCGCTGGTGCGGCTGGAAGCGCGAGCCGTTCACCAGCGAGAGCCGCAAGCACGTCTCGGTTTGGGAGAGTCCGCTGCTCTAGTCAGCCCATCGGAACGCGCGTGCGCGTCTCTCGTGTTTTGGTCGACAAGACCAGAACTAGCTGCTACAGTAAGGGTCGCAGCGACCAAAACCTAAAGGAGACGACCATGCTTCCCACGCTTCCGTTCGACTATCTCAAGCATCTCGACCGACACGAACGTGTTCGCCGGACGCGAAACCGTCCGACGGGTAGCCGCGTCCGTCGCGGCAAGGCAAGTGGGTCGAGCGCGTGATGACCAAACCCGGAGACGCGGCCGTCCCCGCGGGCTACGACCCAGCGCAGTTTCCGGCCTTTGCCGTAACCGTGGACGTGGTGATTCTGACCATGTCCGAAGGCACGCTGCACATGCTGCTGGTGCGGCGCGGTGAGGCGCCGTTCGAGGGAATGTGGGCGATCCCAGGTGGCTTCAAGCGCCCTACCGAGACGTTGGACGAGGCGGCGAGGCGGGAGCTGGTCGAGGAGACCGGCGTCGATGTGCCGAGCCTGCTGACCCAGTTCGGCGCCTACGGAGACCCCGAGCGCGACCCTCGCATGAGCGTCGTCACGATCGCGTACCTCGCAGTGCTACGCGACGTGGGCGCGCTCGCGGCGGGTACGGACGCCGCAGAAGCCGCCCTGATCCCGGTGTCTGACGTGCTCAACGGACAGATCGACCTGGCGTTCGACCACTTGCGGATCGTGCGGGATGCGGTCGAGCGTGTCCGCGTCGAGCTCGAGGTGACCGGTATTGCAACGGCCTTCGTCGGAACGACGTTCACCTTGGCCGAGCTGCGGACGGTGTACGAGGCTGTCTGGGGCGTGCAGCTCGACGCCGCGAACTTCCGACGGAGCGTTGTCGCCGAAGACGGTTGGGTGATCCCGACCGGGCGACGCGCCCGACCCGGCCGAGCCGGCGGCAGGCCCGCGGAGCTCTATCGGGCAGGGCGCGCGTGGAGTCACGGCGGCCCGATCCATCGATTTCAGCGCGACGAGAGGAAGTGAGACGCATGAGAGCTGTTGTCCACGACAGGTACGGGCCGCCAGAGGTTCTGCGAATCGAGGAAGTGGCGCGTCCTACACCGAACGACGATGAAGTCCTTGTCAAAGTCCACGCTACGACGGTCACCCGGACCGACTGTGGCATGCGTGCAGCCGAGCCGTTCTTCGCGCGCATCTTCACCGGCCTCCTCCGACCTAAGAGCAGGATCGTCGGTAGTGAGCTGGCCGGAGCCGTGGAGGCAATCGGCGCGGCCGTCACCGAGTTCGAGGTGGGCGACGAGGTCTTCGGCGTCAGATCTGGCGCGCAGGCGGAGTACGTCTGCGTCCGAGAGCGCGGTGCGCTGGCGCACAAGCCGCCCAGCATGACTTTCGAAGAGGCGGCGGCGATCTGCGACGGAGCGATCATCGCACTGGCGTGCCTGAGAAAGGCAGACTTGCGCGAGGGTCGGAGCATCCTCATCTACGGCGCGTCTGGCGCCATCGGGACTGCGGCGGTGCAGTTGGCCAAGCACTTCGGCGCCCACGTCACCGCCGTCTGCAACACGAAGAACCTCGAGCTCATGAGATCGCTCGGGGCCGACGAGGTCGTCGACTACCTGCGGGAGGACTTCACGAAGAACGGCAAGAGGTACGACGCCGTCTTCGACGCGGTCGGCAAGCACTCGTTCAGGCGGTGCCGACGCTCGTTGGGAGCGGGCGGGATCTACATCGAGACTGACCTCGGCTTCATGTGGCACGTCCCGCCACTGGCGTTGCTGAGCCGCTGGATCGGAGACAAGCGGGTGACGCTCCCGATTCCTAAGTACACGCAAGAGAACGTGCTCTTCGTCAAGGAGCTCATCGAGGCCGGGAAGTACCGGGCTGTCATCGACCGGCGCTATCCCCTGGAGGACGTCGTCGAGGCGACGAGGTACGTCGAAACGGGCCAGAAGACGGGAAATGTCGTCCTCACCGTCAGCCGGAACGGCGCAGGGGCGATGGCGTGAAAGCGAACACGATGAGAGCAGTTGTCCACGACAGGTACGGGCCGCCGGACGTCCTGCGACTCGAGGAGGTCGAGCGGACGGTTCCGAAGGTCGACGAGGTTCTCGTACGCGTTCACGCCACGACGGTTACGCAGACGGACTGCCATATGCGCAAGGCGCGCCCGTTCATCTGGCGTTTCATGCTCGGCCTCAAGCGACCCAAGCGAAGGATCCTCGGCGTCGAGTTCGCCGGCGTCGTCGAGGGGGTCGGTGCCGCGGTCAGCGATTTCGCCGTCGGAGACCGCGTCTTCGGCCTCCGGAACGGCGCGCACGCCGAGTACGTCTGCGTCCGGGAAGCCGGCCTGCTCGCGCACATGCCCGCCGGCATGACGTTCGACGAGGCGGCGGCGGTCTGCGACGGCATGAGTCAGGCCGTAGGGCATCTCAGAGAAGGAGGCGTCGGACCGGGGACGCGGCTGCTCGTCTACGGGGCGTCGGGATCCTGCGGAACCGCAGCAGTGCAGTTGGCCAATGACCTCGGCGCCCACGTCACGGCGGTGTGCAACACGAAGAACGTCGCGCTCGTTCGCTCACTCGGTGCGGACGAGGTCATCGACTACCTGCAGGAGGACTTCACGAAGACAGGCCGGACCTACGACGTCATCCTGGACGCGGTCGGAAAGCACTCCTTCGTCCGCTCGAGACGCTCGCTCGTGCCGGGCGGGCTCTACGTCGCGACCGACCGCCTCTACAACTTCCCGCTTGCGCTCGTGACTTCGTGGATCGGAAGGAGGAAGGTCGTGTTCACGGTCTCGGGACACGAACGAGACGACATCCTCTTCCTCAAGGAGCTCATCGAGGCCGGGCGGTTTCGAGCAGTCATCGACCGGACGTACCCGCTAGAGGACGTCGTCGAGGCGGCGAGGTACGTCGAGAGCTGGCAGAAGACCGGGAACGTCGTCCTCACCGTCGACGGCGGGCGAGCACGATGAGAGCGGCCGTCCGAGACAGATACGGCTCGCCCGATGTCGTCGAGCTTCGAGAGATCGACATGCCGGTCGCTGCGGACGACGAAGTTCTGGTACGGGTTCGAGCGGTTTCGATCAACCCAGCGGACTGGTACTCGGTGACAGGCAGGCCGTACGTGGCACGGGCACTGGGCGGGATTCTGAAGCCTAAGAGCGACAGATTGGGAATCGACTTTGCGGGGACGGTGGAAGCGGTCGGCAATGACGTGACGCACGTGCAAACGGGTGACGAGGTGTTCGGCGGAAGGAACGGAGCCCTCGCCGAGTACGTTTGCGTTCGCGACGCGGTCGTCATGAAGCCGGCCAACCTGACTTTCGAGGAGGCGGCCGCGGTGCCCGTGGCGGCGATCACCGCGCTGCAGGGTCTTCGCGACAAGGGCCAGCTTCGGCCAGGACAGAAGGTCCTGATCAACGGGGCGTCGGGAGGCGTGGGCACGTTCGCCGTGCAGATCGCCAAGGCGCTCGGAGCCGAGGTGACCGGCGTCTGCAGCACGAGGAACGTCGACCTCGTCCGCTCGCTCGGCGCCGATCACGTCATCGACTACACGAGTGAGGACTTCACTCACAGTGACCAGCGCTACGACCTGATGCTCGATATCGCAGGGAGCAGGTCGTGGTCGGAGTGCAAGCGCGTGCTCACCCCGAAGGCCACCCTCGTCATCGTCGGAGCGCCAAAAGGCAACGCGCTGATCGGGCCCCTGAGCCGCATCGCGAAGCTACGCGTGGCGGCGGTGTGGAGCAGCCGGGGGGTGGTCTTCTTCATCGCGAAGCTGAACAGGGCGGACATGGATGTCCTGCGCGAGCTTCTCGAGACCGGAAAGGTGACATCGGTCATAGACAGGCGGTACGAGTTGAGCGAGGTCGCCGACGCTTTCCGGTACCTGGGAGAAGGACACGCTCGAGGAAAAGTCGTCGTCACCGTGTGAGGGCCGGGCGACGCCGGTTTCCGAGGTGCTCCGTCAGTAGCATCCGCGGCATGATCAGGGTGCAGAGCAGACCCGACCCGCTCGAGATCGACCCGGCTAGGACGGTCGTCCTTGTCGTCGACATGCAGAACGACTTCGGCGCGGAAGGCGGGATGTTCGACCGCGCAGGCATCGACATCGGCGGGGTCGCCGCCGCCACGACCGCGACGAGCCGGGTGCTTTCCGCCGCGCGCGAGGCCGCAGTCCCGCTCGTCTACGTGAAGATGGAACACCCTGCAGATCTCTCCAACGTCGGACCGGAAGACGGGCCACACTGGATCAAGCACCTCCCGCTAGGGGTCGGCGAAGACATCGTCGCGCCTGATGGATCACACGGCCAGGTCCTCGTGGAGGGCACGTGGAATACCGAGATCCTGGACGAGGTCAAGCCGCGACCCGGTGAGATCGTCGTGTCCAAGCACCGCTACAGCGGGTTCTTCGAGACGGAGCTCGACGACGTGCTCCGTGGGCTGAACGCGAAGTACCTGATCGTCGTGGGCTTGACGACCAGCATCTGCGTCGAGTCGACCGTGCGGGACGCGATGTTTCGCGACTACACGTGCCTCGTGCTCGAAGACTGCACCGCCGAACCGCTCGGGTCGGGGCTGGCCCGTACCAACCACGAGGCCTCGCTCCTGAACATCGAGGCGCTGTTCGGGTGGGTCTCGAGCTCCGATGCGCTGATCGACGCCCTGATGCCCAGCGCAAAGCTCATCTCGACCCAGTAGCGCCTCGACGTTCGCCTGGGCCAGCGATGCTTCTATGTTTGTCAAGTTGGTAGTGGTGGTCCGTGTTCGAGTAGCCGGTAGAGGCTGCGGGCGAGGTAGCGCTTGAGGCAGCGGGTCGCTTCGCGGCGGCTCTTGCCTTCTTGGACGCGCCGCTCGATGTAGGCGATCGTCGGCAGATGTGATCGACGTCTGGTGACGAGGATCATGTGCAGTGCGCGGTTGAGTCTGCGATCACCGCTGCGGTCGAGGCGGTAGCGGACTGTTTGCCCGGAGGAGGCGGGGATCGGTGCGCAGCCCGCGAGCCGTGCGAACGCGGCTTCGGAGGTGATCCGGCCGCGGTGTGACCAGGAGAGGACGAGCTGTGCGGCGGCGAGCGGTCCGACGCCTGGCTGTTCGAGCAGCTGCGGCGCGAGCTTGCGGGTGATGGTTCCGATCTCGCGTGCGAGCTCGCGCTCCTCGGCGGTCAACTGCAGCACGCGTCGCGCGACAGCACGCAGTGCGAGCAGTGCGCCGCGCAGCTCCGGATCGTGTCGCCCTTCAGGTCGTGTTGCAGCCAGGCGTTGCAGCAGCCGTGCCCGCGTCAGCGGCCGCAACTCGCTGCGGAGCGGCTCAGGCGTCGTTACGAGAAGGTCTCGAAGCTGGCAAAGGCCGGCGCGCTTCGCGTTCACGGCTCCTTCCCGCGCGGCCATCAGCGCCCGCAACGCCTGGCGTTCCCCGCCCGCACGCGGCATAGCCGGACGCGACTGGGCGAGCACGCTGCGCGCGGCTCGGATCGCGTCGAGCGCGTCGGTCTTGCCGCCCGAGCGACGCTCCCGCCGCAGCCGGCCGACCTCGAGCACCCGCTCGCCACGTCCGGTGAGGAAGCGCGTGAGGCCGGCACCGAACGAGCCGGTGCCCTCAACGGCGAACGCTCGCCGACCCGCCGCGTGCTGATCGACAAGCCTGAGGGCATGCGCGTAACCGTTGCTGCTCGCGGCGACGTTCGCCTCGAATACCACGGCTCCGCTGACGACGTGCAGCACCGCGAGCGCATGCGAGTCGCGGTGCGGGTCGACGCCGACGATGTAGTCCAGCTGATCTGCAAGCATCCGTACTGACCTCCAGCCCAGAGTTGGGGGACACAACCGGTGCCGGTCTGGAGATGAAGACCGCGGGCGGCAAGACTGTGACGGGTCACGCCCCCACAGGGCGGACAGGCTTCTGATCAGGCCAGCAAGCGGGCGCCAGGCCGGCACCGGCCTCTTCGCCCGGACACATCACTGGAAAGACACCCGCGCACACGAGGTCATTCGAGAATCGAGTCACGAGCAAAGAGCACCGGCGCCACCCTGACAACAGCCCCAGACGGGACCACCGGCACACTCACAG
>JALZOK010000126.1 GCA_030857225.1 Actinomycetota bacterium | reverse complement strand
ATCCGGCACATCCCACGGCCTCGTAGCCATCGGCATCTCCTTCAGGTTGAAGACAGATACCGACGGCGTTCACCACGAAGGGCCATCACCCTTCATTTTGATTCGAGTTCTTAGCAGGGTCTTTCGTCAATGGCCCCGGGAGGAGTCGAACCTCCGCGCACAGATTCGAAGTCTGTCGCTCTATCCACTGAGCTACGGGGCCAGTCTCGGCACCGTAGCGCGCACGGTCGCTATGCGGAGCGCTCGAGACGGAGTCCGTCTCGCACGTGGGCTGCAAGCACCGATACGACAGCAGGGTCGAACTGTTTCCCGGCGACGCGCTCGAGCTCGGTGAGGGCGTCCTCCAGTGTGAGCGCCGCCCGGTAGGGCCGCGCGGAGGTCATCGCTGTGAAGGCGTCGCACGCGGAGATGATCCGCGAGGCGATGGGGATCTCCGGCCCAGGCAGGCCGTCTGGATAGCCGGCGCCGTCCCAACGCTCGTGAGTCGAGCGAACGATCGTCGCGACGTTCCTGAAGGCGGGGGAGGCGCGGAGAATGCGCTCTCCCACGAGGGGGTGGTGGCGGACGAAGGCCCACTCGCGCTCGTCGAGCGGCGCCGCCTTGTGCAGTATCTCGTCCGGAACGGCGAGCTTGCCGAGGTCGTGGAGCTGGGCGGCGCGCTCGAGCTCGCCGAGCTCGTCGCGGCGGAGTCCGAGCTTGAGGCCGGTCGCGACGGCCAGCGAGCCGACGCGGTCGAGGTGCAGATGCAGATCCGGCTCTCGCAGGGAGAGCGCCTCGAGCAGCGCGTCCATCGTGCGGTCGATCTCCACTCGCCTCGAGTGCTTCTGCGCGTACAGGCGCTCGTCGGCGACATGCAGCGCCTGGCTGGCGTCCTCGGCCTCTTCGGGCAGAAGCACTGCGCCGAAGGAGCAGCCGATCTCGAACCCGACGCCCCGTTCCGAAAGCGCCGAGCACGCCTGCTCGATGAGCGGCTCGGCCTCGCCTTCGCCGACTCGCACGATCAGGCAGAACTCGTCGCCGCCGAGCCGGTATGCGTCCCCTTCGGCCGCGGGCACGGCGGCGAGCTTCGAGCCGAGACGGGCGAGTAGCGCATCGCCTGCCGAGTGGCCGAATGAGTCGTTGTACCCCTTGAAGCCGTCAAGGTCGAAGATCATGAGCAGGGTCGGCTCCACTCTCGGCTCGTCGAGCAGGCGCTCGAGGTCGGACAGGAGCTTCCGGCGATTGCCAAGGCCGGTCAGCGCGTCGGTGATCGCCTCCCCGCGGGTCAGCTCGAAGAGCCGCCCGTTCTCACGGAAGGTGAAGGCGAGGCGGACCACGACTGCGAGCAGCGTGGCGGTCGAAAGGCTGACGGCGAGCAAGTTGAACTGCTGGAAGTGGTCATAGACCAGAACGCTTATCGCGACAATGGCGCACGCCGCGGGGACGGTGAAAAGCGACCTACCGTTGACCTCGAGCTGCTTCCCGCTCCGATCGGGAGCCCACGCCGACGCGGCGACCAGGAGCATTGCGCCCGGCCAGAGTATGTCGAGCCACGAGCCTTCCACATAGGTTCCCGCAGCGCTCTGGAAGAGGAAGATCGAATCTGCAACGGCAGTCGAGAGGACGCCGAGTCCGAGGAGGAGCCAAGGCTCCCCGGGACGCCAGCGGGCAAGCGAAAAGACGCCGAACACCGCCGAGAGCAGCAGCAGGTCGCCCAGTGGATACGCCAGATTGGTCGCCACCGTCGACGTCGACCCTTCGGTGGACTCCAGCACGAGCTCGACGAGCACCGCGGCCGCCAGTGCGGCTGCAGCCAGCGAGGCGGTCAGGCCGTCGAGCCAGAGAGTTCTACCGATCCCCAGATCACGTGAGCGGAGCAATACGACGATGCCGACGTAGGTCAAAGGATAGAAGCCGAGGTAGCCGAGGTCGGCCACCGATGGGTACGACTCGGGATGAAACGCGGCGAACCAGACCTCCCCAAAGGCCCAGAAGGCCATGGCTGCGGTAAAAGCGATCCAGGCGCCGCGGTCGCGCGGGACGAGCACTGCGCGCGACCCGACGACGACGCAGGCGAGGAGCATCAGTCCGTTGTAGAACCACGTGTTGAAGAACGACTCGAGCTCTCCCCCCGGCTTGGCGAGGAGGATGGCCAGGGCGAAGGTCGCGAGTCCAGCGACCGAAGCAGCGCGTGTGAGGGCTATCCAGCCTCGAAGAGACATTCCGAAGGGGAATCGGCTTATTACTGGTGGCGCTTGAGCCTGGAGGTTCGATCGTCATCGCGGTCTTTCTGGTATGTGTCGTTCGTAACAAGGGTCTGACCCTGGACACGTCCGCGGGGGACATGTTCGACTGTCACGAGTTGGCTACGATCGGCTCACACGATCGCCGCCGCGTCCGGACAGACCCTGGTCCGTCCGGCCCAGGTCCTACCCTCGCGGCATGACACTCGGAATTGTGGTGTTCGGTGCCGCGTTTCTCGTCGGGCTTGGGCTCGGTACGTACACCCGCCGACCCCTCTCGACCGCCTTCCTCGTTCTCGGCAGCTTCACGGCGTTGCTCGTGCTGTCGGCGACCGGGGAGGTGCTCGGCGCCGCTGCCGTGCTGACGATCGTGGTGCTGCTCGGTCTCGTGGTGGAGACGATGCGAGAGACCGTCGGTCTCCTCGTCGGCCGCATCTAAGGCCGACTCGTCGGTCGCGGATAGAGGCGCGGCGACCGCGCGAGTTGACGGTTGCCCAGCTCCGCCTGCGCAATCGAGACTGGTGCCTCCAGCACCCAGTACGCGTGCACGCCGCCCCCGGAGACCTCGATCGTGGCACGGGCACGAAGTCGGCGAGCATGGCGATCGAGTCCGGCGTATCGCAGTCCGCCCACAGCGCCTGGACGTGATCGATCGCTGCCTTGCCGCCGGTCTGCCTTCCATCGGTTCTGAACCGGGGCGCGACGCCGACGTAGATGTCCGCGATCTCGGCGCAGCTCGCGACGTAGCGCGATGCCGAATCCATGCCCCACGTGAGGAAAAAGCTGCGAAGCCTCGGGTACCGAGGACAGCGGACCTCAATCAGCGAGCCGGCGCGCTCGCCGTCGAATAGCGCCGCGAGGTAGAGCCTCGCCTCTGCAGCCCAGCTATTCTCGTTCATGGCGGGTCCTGTCCGCCACCTCGCCCGGCGCCGCCTGCCCCGCGGCGTCGAGCACGTCCGAGGGGTTGTCCCCTTCGCTGCGAGGAGGGTGAGGATCTGGAGGTAGCTCACGAGCACGTCGCCGCGAGGGGCGGAGATGCCCGCCTCGTACCGCGAGAGGGTGGGCGGGCTGACGCCGATGGCATCGGCAATGACGCTCTGGCTGAGCCCGACCCGTCGCCTTAGCGCCCGTCGCCGGGACGGCGCCGGCAAGAACGCGCGACGTCTGTGCTCGCTGAATGCGAAATCGATTCGATTTTCTTTCATCTCCTATAGCGACCGGCAATCTCCACGAGTCGGCGCAGGGGCAATTCGAGGTCACGTCGATCAACGCCAAGTCGCGTGATCGCGGGCATGGCGAGGACCGCTCCGAGCGCCACGGTGATCGGCACCATCGGCATCTTCACCGTGGTCGGACAGACCCCACGGTCGCCTCTGCAGGTCGTCCCGCAAGTGCTGAGCGCGGGCTGGCTTGTCCCCCTGAAGGCGGTCGACGAACGTCACCGACACGCGCGCCATCTAGCGAACCCCGTCAGCTCGGGCGCAAATTGCCTGCTCCCGGGCGAATCCAATCGTCGCACTTCGTGAGCAGAGATTTCATCGCTCGTGCGCCTCGGCAACGCCGACAACGTGGGTTTGACGGGGTACGGCGTCTACTGCGACGGCGCCTGCACTGGCTCTCGCTCTTCGGCAGGCACGGCTCGCCGCTCCTGAGCATCCAGGTTCTGCACGGTGCGGCGCCCGCTCCGGATGCTTAGTCGTTTGCCAGCATGGGTCGTCGCGCCACATACAAGATGAAAAGGGAAGGGCGGCTTAACCGTGCCGCCCTTCGCGTGGTGTCTAAAGCGAGTTAGCCGCCAGCGGGACCGCCACCGCCTTGACCGCCGTGGCCTCCTCCGCTGCCGGGACCGCCACCCTGCCCGCCTCCCGCGCCGCTGCCCTCGTCGCCGCCCTGACCGCCGCCGCCCTCAC
>JALZOK010000021.1:6944-44048 GCA_030857225.1 Actinomycetota bacterium | reverse complement strand
GGCACATCCCACGGCCTCGTAGCCATCGGCATCTCCTTCAGGTTGAAGACAGATACCGACGGCGTTCACCACGAAGGGCCATCACCCTTCATTTTGATTCGAGTTCTAAACCCGGCGATCGCGGAAGCACAGGCCGCGAGCGGATTCAGGCCGCGATCGTCCCTGCTCGCCGCGGACGATCTGCCAAGGTTCGATTACTACGTCGCGGTGGCGAATGAAGATTGGCGCGACGTTCTGGTTTCCAGCGGCCTGGGAGATGAAGATGGCCCATCCGGCTCGATAGGAGCGTCACATAAACCAGAACAGCCCCGGAGATGATCGGAATGGCGATCAACCCCAGCACCAGCCAGGTCAGGAGGGTCGTGTTCTGGTCGGGGATCGCGACGTCGAGCACCTCGCGGAGCAGGAACGGCGGAATGACGCCGATTGCCGCCGAGACGATGATCAGCGAGACCGCGACCGCAAGCCGCCGCTTGTACTCTCTGAAAAGAGGGAAAATCCGGCGGAAGTTCGCCTTGCGCACGGCAGGGTCCGACGGACGCTCGGGAGCGTCGGAACCGGAGCCGAAGGAGTCGAAGCGACGACCTGGCACGACGTAAGGGTACGGACGGCACCGCATCACGCCGGGGGCCGGTTCGGGCTGCGCAGATCTACTGCGGACGCATCGCCGACAGAATGGTCGGCGTCGTCTCGATCACGGTCTTCTCGCTGCTCGACGTGATGTAACCGCTTTCGACGTTCTCAAAGACTCGGCGAGCAAGCTCTGCCGTCACGAGGTCGCGCTCCTCGTCGCGGGTGATCGTTCCGAGGAAGCGGTTGTAGGTGCGAAGCGCGTTGCGCTTGTGCTCATTCACGACCTGCTGGTGGCGTGCAACGCGGTAGTTCCGTGAGAAGAACCCGAGTCCAAAGGCCGCGAGCCCGAGAACAAACAGTCGAGGCGCAAGCCCGCGCACGAAGGTCTCCCATGCATCCTCGCTGACGACCTCTGTCCCGAGTTGGCAGGGAGAGACAGCGAGCCGGGGTCTCTCCTTTCCGCCGCATCCGCGGCCGCCCAGTTCACTGCCAGCGCGGTAGCGATGCCGGTGTGCACAGGTCTACGATGCGCCCGCATGGCGATCGACCACGAAGGCACGATTACTCGCGGCTTCCTGTTTGCTGACCTCAGGGGCTATACGGCCTTCGTCGAGCAGCGTGGTGCCGCGGCGGCCGCGGAGCTTCTGACTCGGTACCGCGCGCTCGCCCGGGAGGCGATCGGGCGATTCGGCGGCGCGGAGATCAAGACCGAGGGCGACAGCTTCTACGTCGTCTTCGACTCCGTTAGCAGCGCCGTCCGTTGCGGCCTTGCGATCATCGCCGACGTCCAGGGAGCATCGGGCGAGGCGATACGCGTCGGTGTCGGCGTTCACGCGGGCGAGACGATCGAGGCCGACGGCGGGTACGTCGGATCTCCCGTCAACATCGCTGCGCGGATCTGCGCACAGGCAGGCCCGGGCGAGGTCCTCGTCAGCGAGACCGTTCGCGCCCTCACGATGACCCTCCTCCCGGTGCAGTTCAAGTCGCGAGGGCGACGTCAGCTGAAGGGAATCGCCGAGCCGATCCAGCTCTTCGCGGTCGAAGAGGCGACCGCCGGCGCGACCGCATGGGCTTCGACGCGTCGCCGACGGCTGTCGCGTCGGGCTCGCGCCGGGCTGGCCGGCAGCGCAGTCATCGTGGTGGCCGCTGCCGCGGGTATCGGCTGGCTTGCGCTGCAGCCGTCCACGGGGCTTCCGTCAGGACCCTGGACGATCGGTGTGCATGTCCCGACGAGCGGCCCCAGCGCAGCGGAGGGCATCGCGGTCCGTAACGCCGTGCAGCTCGCGATCGACAAGGCGAAGACGAACGGCGCAGTCGGTACCGGCGTGGAGTTGATCTTGAAGGCACATGACACGGGCGATGACGACGACGGCGAGGACCCCGCTCGGGGCGCGGCCGCCGCGAGGAAGATGGCAGGCGATCCGCGGACGATTGCCGCGATCGGTCCGTTCACATCCCCCACCGCCGGGGAGACGATCCCGATCACGAATCGGGCCGGGCTGCTCGAGTGCAGCCCGTCCAACTCGTATCAAGGCTTGACGAAGCCCGAGTACGGCGCGCTCGAGTTTCGGGCGGCGCAGCCCGAGCGCATCAACTACGTCCGGCTCTCCCCGACCGTCGACGTCTCCGCGCGGGCGCTGGCGGCGTTCGCCACGCACGAGCTCGACGCTGAGTCGGCTCTGGTCGTCGCCGATCCCGAGTGGCAGGATCTCGCCGCCGACTTCACCAAAGCGTTCACGGCGCTCGGCGGACAGGTTGCCCAGCGGAAGTTGGCGCCAGGAACGAGCCCCGCCGCCGCCCTCGCGCCGTTGCGGGGCAAGGCCCCTCCCGACGTCGTCGCGTTCGCGGGCTCGACGGACTCTCGTGCTGCCGACGTCCGGCGAGCGATGCGCAAGGCGGGGTACGGGTCCACGCCCTTCGTCAGCTGGGACGGGATCCTCGACGGCTCGGGCGCGATCGCGGGCTCGTACCTCCAGCGAGCAGGCAAGGCTGCGGCCGGGACGGTTGCCGGGCTCACCGCGATCGCGCCGCCGAGAGCGGACTTCGTCGATGCCTACCGATCAGCGTTCGGCGAGGAGCCGACCGACCACGCGGCCGCAGCGTACGCGTGCGCGCAGGTGATCCTCGCCTCGCTGGAGGCGGTCGCCGAGGACGGCCCGGATGCCGACGAGCTCAGGGAGGCCCTTCGCGCGCGTGCTGTCGATCCTGCCCATCGCTACGAAACGGTGCTAGGCACACTGGGCTTCGACGCCAACGGCGACTCGACGCAGCAGATGGTGTCGTTCTTTCGCGTAGACCCTGAGGCGGCTGACGGAGCGGGCGATTGGGCTCTCATCAAGCAGCAGGACTTCGGCCTGCCGTCGTAGTCCTCTTCTCGCGGCGACAAACGCTGACCGCTTGGGACCTCCCGGACGACGAGTCTCGGACGCGAACGCGATGACAGCGGGAGCGACGGAGCGTGAGACCTGCGGTTACCGGCGTGACGTACACGTACCAACGGGTACGGCAGCTTCTTTGCTGACGAATCAGAAGGCCACGCCCAGAGGAACGCCGCGACGAGTACGGAAGCGTCCCTTCTGGACAAGGAGCTCGGTCAGCGCAAGCATTTCGTCAAACCCTCGTAGAAGGGAGCGCGGTACCGCGGTAGGAACGAACGAGCGCGCTAGGCCGCATCTTCGGCTGCGTCTTCCACCGGTTCGCTGACGGCTGGGGCGACGGTGGAGTTTCCATCGGCAGATGGTTGAGCTGCTTGAGCTTGCGGCTGGCCCTTCCGCTTGCGCCGCCGTCGCCGCGACTTGCGGGCGGTGAGCTTCGGCGCCGGGAGGTTGTCGGCGAGCGCGGTCGCGATCTCGTCGATCGTGCCGAGCTCCTCGCGCGCTTTGTCGAGCGCGGCGTTCGCGCGCGGCGTGTAGCCGTCCGCTGACGCGAGAAGAGCGGCCCCGACCGCCATCGGCATGGTCATCGCCACCTGAACGAGTCGGTTGACGTTCTCCTCGTGGCGGTAGCCACGTGAGTTCGCCGCCGCGCCGAGCAGGCGCTTTGCCTCCGGGAACTCCGTCGACACTCGTCGGTCCTGCACCTTGCGGGTGGCGCGAGCCAGCTTCCAGGTCCAGCGCGCGAGGATCTGCTCGGGCGCGGCTGCCTTCCCCTCGGCAATCGCTCGGAGCAGTACGCGGATCCCCACAGAGCGGTCCTTCTCCCAGGTCGGAGCCTGCGTGACCAACGTGACGAGGTCGTCGAAGTCGGCTCGCTCGACGGGAGTCGCCACGCGGTCGAGCAGCGCGGTTATCCGGAGCCGGCGGTTGGGGTTCTCCGCTGCGCAGGTGGAGAGAAACTGCTCGAGGGCGCCCTTGCTCGCGCGGCCTTCCACGAACTTGCGCGCGAACTCGACGCGTTGGTCGAAGCGGATCTGGCGACCGGCGATCGTGGCCCAGAAGCGCTGCTCGTCCTCGTCCAGGTACTTCGGGTCGATGCGCTGCCACTCACGTTGGATGACACCTAGACGCCGGGCGACATCCGGAGTGACCGGGACGAGCCACGGAACCGGCGAGAGCTGGCGGCGGGCGCGCCGCTGCTGCCGGCGCCTTGGAGCGGGGGTGACTCGGGCTCCCTCGCGGTAGAAGTCGGCGTCGAGCAGGGCGTGGAGCGAGATCACGCGGTCGTTGTGGGTGGACGCTTTGGGGACGAAGTCGACGACGACGCCCGCCTCCTTGCGCGGGTGGATGCGCATGATGCGCCCGATCCGCTGTTGGTACACGCGGCGGGAGGCCGTCGGCGCGAGATGCATGCACACCGTGGCGCGCGGGGAGTTCCACCCTTCCGCGAGCAGCTGCGCGTTGATCAAGACGTTGATCTCGCCACGCTCATAGGCAGCGAGCGTCTCCGCCAGACGCGCGGGCGGTGTCTTCCCCGATACGGCTTCCGTCTTCAGCCCCGCGGCGCGGAACTCCTGCGCGAGATTGTAGGCGTGCTCCACGCCCGCGGCGTAGACGATCCCCGGCGTGGTGCCGAAGCGCTCGCGATAGAGGCTCGCCGCGGCCTGGTTCAGCGCCTCGTGGTCGAGCGCGGCTGCGAGCGCCCGTTCCTCGAAGTCGCCGCCGATGATCGGAACCGAGTTGATCGCCGCCGCGGGCGGCACGCGCATGCAGCGGAGAGGAGCGATGAGGCCGCGCCGGGCGGCGTCCGCGAGGGGCAGGTCGTCCACCGAAGCCGGGAACACGTCCGAGACCTGCTTGGCGATGAGCTGCTCGGTCGCTGTCATCCCGATATAGAGCGGCTCGTAAAACGCGCGGATCGCCGCGCTCGTCTTCTCCCCGAGCGCCGTATGCGCCTCGTCGCAGAGAACGAAGTGGTACACGTCGGGGTCGAGCTCGCCTCCATGGCGCGCGAACCACGCGTACGTCTGGATCGTTATCGGGTCTTTGCGCGGCGTCCGCGCTCCTTTGAGGACAGCTTCCGTGAAGCGGTCGCTGTAGCCCTCGGTCGTGAGATCGCGCGTGAACTGCGAGACGAGCAGGCGGCGGTGCGTGAGGATCAAAATCCCGAGTCTGCGTGCCGCTTCGACGAAGCCCGCTGCTGCGATCGTCTTTCCTGACGCCGTCGGGTGGCGGAACCGGTAACGGCGCGCCGCGCCAGGGTCGGCGCCCTGGAAGTCCTCCTCGACCTCCTTCTCCTCCACGAAGCCCGCGTCGAAGTCGTCCTCGGCCTCCTCGTCGAGCTCGGCTTCGACGACGACGCCGTTCCCGCTTCCATTCCCATTCCCGTTTTCTTCGGCGGATCGCTGCGTCGAGGCGATGAGCTCAGCGAGCATCCCGGCCAGGGCATCCACCTGGTGGCGCCTGAGCTCGGTCCCGCTCGCCGTTCGAGGCAGATCCTCGGTCAGAACGCGCTCGAGTCCGAGCATGAGCCCGTACCGAACCTTCCACCGCGGCGAGGGCTCAGAGAGGCCCGCCTCCATCTCCTCGAGCGCGTGGTTGAGCGCGGCGCGGCGAGCCGTGCCGGGCGCAAGCGCCACGGTGGGATCCTCGTCCGAGGTGAGGAAGGGCTCACCGAACCAGGCCTCGGCGTGGCCGGCCGCCGCGGTCAGATCCTCAGGTTTGTCCGACGTCAGCGTCGGGGAAGTCGTCGCTTCGCGCATATGCGCAGCACGTACTGCGGTGCCGCTCCTTCCGAGAGTTGACGCTCACCTGTTATCCGGCGAGCGGTACCGCCAGAGCATACCTCAGGCTTCGGGGGACTAGACGGTTATGCGGTCGTCGCGGCGAGATCTGCGAGGGGGCGGCCGACCACACGCTGCGAGACGCCTGTCTGATCGAGGTGCTTCGTGATGCCGCCGAGCCAGAAGGGATAGCCGGCACCGAGAATGAGGCAGGTGTCGATGTCGGCCGCCTCTTGCACTACGCCTTCCTCGAGGATGTGACGCACTTCGTCTGCGACCGCCTCGAGCACTGCGTCGTGGATCGCCTCGACCGTTCGCGGCGCATTCTCGCGGAGGACGATCTCATCTATGCCCTCGGCAAAGTTGTCCAGCGTCGGCGAGAGCGGATAGCGATCCGGGTAAGCCTCGTGGAGTGTGTGCAGGACGTGATTCGCGACACGCGGACCAACCATCTGCAGGAGAACGGACGGCGCCATCGGCAGCCCGAGGCGGAGCACCGCCTCGTCGGTCTCGTCGACCGAGTTCCCGTGCTCGAGCGCCTCCATCAGCACGGTTGTCGTCCTGCTCAGGATTCTGTTCACGACGAAGGCCGGCGCATCGCGGACGAGCACCCCGCGCTTGCGCAGCTTCCCGGTCACGTCCCAGGCGGTCGCGAGGGTGACGTCGTCGGTCAACGGAGTGCGCACGAGCTCGACGAGCGGAAGGACTGCGACAGGGTTGAAGAAGTGCATCCCGACGACGCGTTCCGGATGCTCGAGGTCGGCACCCATCTTGGTCACCGAGAGCGAAGACGTGTTTGTCGCAAGCACGCATTCCGGCGAGACGACGCGCTCGAGCTCGGCGAAGACCTCCTTCTTCACGGACATCTCCTCGAAAACCGCTTCGAGGACGAGGTCGGAGCCGGCAAAGACCTCCCATCCCGTCCCGCCGGTGACCCGCGAGCCGAGGAAGCGCGCCTTCCCTTCGCCGAGCCTCTCCTTGCGCACGAGCTCGTCGAGCTCGCCTCGTATCCACGCGACTGCTTCGTCCACCTGGTCTTGCGTGAGGTCGCGGAGGACGACCGGGACTTCGAGTCGCCGCAGCGCAAGCAGCCCGAGCTGGCGTGCCATGAGGCCGGTGCCGACGATCCCGATCTTCTGGATTCGCCTTGGTTTCGCGTCGGGAACGCCGACGCCACGCTTTGCCCGGCGTTCCACGAGGTTGAAGGCATAGACGGACGCTTGCGCCTGCGGGCCGGGAAGGAGCTCGGAAAGCGCATCCTCCTCAGCGCGGTAGCCATCCTCGAGTGACCACGTTGCCGCACCCTCGATCAAGTCGAGCGCGCGGTACGGGGCGTGTGCGGCGCCGTGCAGCTGGCCGTCGAGCCTTGCGCGCGCCTTGCGCGTCACCTCGCCCGCGTCGGAGAGGTCGGCTTCGGGGCGCACCTTGCCGCCGCCCTTCTCGATCTTCTCCAGAAGAAAGGCAAGCGACTCGTCGAGGAACTCGACCGGCTCGAACATGACATCCGCGAATCCCTGCTCGACGGCCTGCGACCCGGTGATCATCCGGTTCTGGCGTAGCGGGTTCTCGACGATGAACTTCACCGCCTGCTCCGCGCCGACGAGCTTCGGGATGAGCTGTGTTCCACCCCACCCGGGGATCAACCCCAGGAACACCTCGGGGCAGGCGAAGTGGCGCACCGACGACGAGATGGTGCGGTAGTCGCAATGGAGGGCGATCTCGACGCCTCCCCCGAGCGCCGCGCCATTGATCGCGGCGAGCGTCACGAATGGGAGATCGCGCAGGCGGCCAAAGAGCTCGTGTCCCGCCTCGCCTCCTTGGCGAGCACGCTCGGGCGTGATCTCGCCGAACTCGTCGATGTCCGCCCCGACGGCGAAGACGAACGGCTTGCCGGTCAGCAGAAGCCCGCGCCAATCCTGTGCCTGCAAGCGGCCGAGCACCTGGTCGAGCGAACGCAGAGCCTGCTCGCCGAACGTGTTCGGCTTCTGCCAGTCCTCGCCGTTGTCCATGGTCACGAGGGCGACCGGCCCGACTCGGGTGTCAACGCGCTGGAGCTTGAACTGGGTCGCCGGGCTAGCCACCGTTGCCGTTCTGGACGTTCTCCCAGAGGACGGCGGCGCCCATGCCGAGGCCGATGCAGAGCGCGGTCAAGCCATAGCGGACGTCTGGCCGGTCGCGGAAGCCGCGAGCGAGCTGCGCCATCAGCCGTACGCCCGTCGCCGCCAGGGGGTGGCCGCAGGCGATCGCGCCGCCGTACGGGTTGAGCCTCGGGTCGTCCGGTGAGACGCCGACTCCGTCGCACCAGGTCAGGACCTGCACGGCGAACGGCTCGTTGAGCTCGAAGAGGCCGATGTCGTCGAGGGAGATCCCGGTCTGCTCGAGCACCTTGTTGGTCGCGGGCGCCGGGCCGAGGCCCATCAGCTCCGGCTCGACACCTGCGTAGGCGAAGCCGACGAGGCGCATCTTCGGCTCGAGGCCAAGTCGTGCGGCGCCCTCCTCGGACGTGATCAGCGCCGCCGTCGCGCCGTCCGTGAGCCCGGCCGAGTTGCCGGCGGTCACGCGGCCGGCCGTGCGGAAGGGCGTCCGCAGCTCGGCGAGCGCCTCCATCGTCGTGCCCGGCCGCAGGAACTCGTCCCGTGCCGCCACCGTCCAGCCTTCGTCGGTGAAAACGGACATGGGCACGACGATCTCGTCCATCACGCCCTCGTCCCACGCCTTGGCAGCCCGACGCTGGCTCTCGACGGCGAACGCGTCCGCGTCCTCCTTCGTCAGGTTCGGAAACGCGTCGTGGAGGTTCTCGGCCGTTCGGCCCATCACGGCTGCGGAGTCGTCGACAATCCGCTCCGCGATGAAGCGCGGGTTGAAGTCGACGTCCTCGCCCATCGGGTGATGTCCCATGTGCTCGACGCCGCCTACGAGCACGACATCCGCCGCGCCCATTGCGATCTCGCCAGCTCCGCTGGTCGTTGCAGTCAGCGCGCCCGCGCACATGCGGTCGACGGCGAATCCGGGAACGGACTTGGGAAGTCCCGCGAGCAGCGCGACGTCTCGCCCGAGCGTCAGGCCCTGGTCTCCGACTTGAGCGGTTGCCGCGAAGACGACGTCGTCGATCCGATCCTCGGGAAGGCTCGGATTGCGGCGCAAGAGCTCGCGGACGACCTTGACCGCCATGTCGTCGGCGCGCGTCTTCCAGAAGCAGCCGTCCTTGCCCGCGCGGCCGAACGCCGTGCGGACGCCGTCGACGTACACCACCTCGCGAAGGGTGCGAGCCATTCGAGGAGACGATACTTCGCGGTGATGGGCGACTGGGAGGAACGCGCGGCGCGCGCAATCGAGCGCCACGACGACGGGGCGGCGCGTTTGCCCGAGGACGCAGACGAGCGACAGCGGCAGCTCACGCGCATGGGAAACGCGGCCTGGGCGGCGGGTCTCTCACTGCTCATGGCCGGCCGCGAGGAGGGCGCGCGCGGGTGGCTCGTGCGCGCAGGGGAGCGCTACCGGGAGAGCTGGGCTCACGCACCGGCCGACAGCTGGGGGCGGCCCATCGGCGCGATGAAGTCGCGGCTCATCGCGGGCGATCTCGAGGGAGCTCGCGAGGATGCGAGCTGGACTCTGGCCGCCTGCGCCGCCGACTCGGAGAGCCCGATCGGGCGCTATGCGGCGGTGCTCGCGCACCTCGTACTGGGTGAAGACGCGGAGGCGGGAACGCTTGCGGCGACCCTGCGGGGCCGCGACGACTTCCCGCAACTGGTCGCCTGCGCGGTCGCAGCGCTTTCCGGCCGCGACGCCAGTGGTTACGAGGAGGCGATCCACGCGCTGCTCGCGGACTTCGAGGGCCGGGGCGAGTTTCTCGAGGACATCGCCGTCGCCGACACCGTGCTCGCGCTCCAGGTGCTGGCTGCGCCGCGGGAGTTGGCTGTGGGGCTCGTGTCGCGCCTTCTGCCCATGTGAGGGACAATCCCGCCGTGGAGCCCGAGACCCGCTATGCCCGCAGCGGAGACGTGAGCATCGCTTACCAGGTCCTCGGCGATGGGCCCTTCGATCTCGTCCACGTGCCGGGCTTCGTATCGCACGTCGAGCTCTCCTGGCAGGTGTCGGGACAAGCGGCGTTCAATCGCCGAGTCGCGTCGTTCTCGCGACTGATCCGCTTCGACAAGCGGGGAACCGGCATGTCGGATCGCGTGAGCGGAGCTCCGACGCTCGAGACGCGCATGGACGACGTGCGGGCCGTCATGGACGCGGTGGGCTCGGAACGCGCGGCCCTTCTCGGTACCTCGGAGGGAGGGCCGATGAGCACCCTGTTCGCGGCCACGTATCCCCAGCGCGCGTGGGGGCTCGTCCTCGTCGGCTCGTACGCGCGAGAGCTCTGGGCTCCCGACTACCCGTGCGGAATTCCGGAAGAGGACTACCGCGCCTACATCGAGCGCGTCGAGCGCGAGTGGGGTACAGCGGAAACGGCGGCTCGGGTCGCGCAGCGACTCGCTCCGAGCGCGGACGACGAGAGCAAGCGCGCGCTCGCCACTTCGATCCGGCAGAGCGCCAGCCCGGGCGCGGCCGCTGCCCTCGCCCGCATGAACATGGAGATCGACGTTCGTGGTGTGCTGCCCGCGATTCGTGTTCCGACACTCGTCCTGAACCGCGCCGGGGATAGTGCGGACATCGTCGGGGGGTCGCGCTACCTGGCCGAGCACATCGCCGGGGCCAGGCACGTCGAGCTCCCGGGAGCCGATCACGCGATCTTCGCCGGCGACGCCGACTCGTATCTGGACGAGATCGAGCGGTTCGTCACGGAAGTCTGGGAGGAGCGGGCGTGGGAGGAAGCCGGGCCGGAGCGGGTGCTCGCAACCGTTCTCTTCACGGACATCGTCGGGTCGACGGCAAGGGCCGTGGAACTTGGCGACTCGCGGTGGAGAGAGCTAATCCAAGCGCACCACGCGCTCATCCGACGTCAGCTCGTCCGCTTCCGCGGGACCGAGCTCGACACCGCCGGCGATGGCTTCTTCGCCTCGTTCGACGGCCCGGCGCGCGCGATCCGCTGCGCGTCCGCGATCACGGAGAGCGTGCGCGACCTCGGGATCGAGGTGCGCGCGGGTCTCCACACCGGCGAGTGCGAGCGCATCGACCGCAAGGTGGGTGGGATTGCGGTCAACATCGGCGCGCGTGTCGCGGCCGAGGCTGGCGCCGGCGAGGTGCTCGTCTCGAGCACGGTCAAGGATCTCGTGGCGGGCTCCGGGATCGAGTTTCGCGACCGCGGTGCAGCCGAGCTCAAGGGTGTGCCCGGCGAGTGGCGCCTGTTCGCGGTCGAACGCTTGGCCGGGACGTAACTTCCTATGGGTCGCCCGCGGCCAGCTCGCGGGAGCGCACCATCGCCGCCTGGATCGCGTTCAGGAACGCGGCCCGAACCCCGGCTATCTCCAGCTCGCGGATCGCCGCGATGGTCGTTCCCCCCGGCGACGTCACCATCTCCCGCAGCTCGACCGGGTGCATCTTCTCGTCGCGAAGCTGCTTCGCCGTGCCGAGCATCGTCTGCACCACGAGCTGCGTCGAGATCTCGCGCGCGAGGCCGAGCAGGATCCCCGCTTCGATCATCGCCTCCGCCAGAAGCGCGAAGTACGCCGGTCCTGAGCCAGAGACCGCGGTGATCGCGTCCATCGCGCTCTCCGGGACGCGGACGACGGCGCCGAGGTGCGAGAGAGCCTCCTCCGCCAGATCGAGGTGCTCGTCGCCTGCGTGCGCGCCCGCGCAGAGGCCAGCGATTCCCTCGTGGACGGTCGAAGGCGTGTTCGGCATCGCGCGCACCACCGGGACGCCCGCGGAGAGACGGCTTTCGATCCGCGCGGTTGGAATCGCGGCGGCGACCGTGAGAACTGTTTGCTCGGGCAGGATCAGCCCGCCGATCTCCCCGAGCAGGCCTTCGATGTCCTGCGGCTTGACCGCGATCACGACGAGGGAGGCTCCGACCACCGCGTCGTGGTTGGAGAGCGTCGCGGCCACGCCGTAGCGTTCGTTCAGCTGGGTGACACGCTCTGCCCGGCGCGAGGTGGCGGCGATCTCCTCTGGCTTCCGCCAGCTCGAGGACAGCAGCCCTGAGATGAGCGCCTCGCCGATGCGGCCCGCGCCGAGGACGGCGATCTTGCGCGCGTCGCTCACCACCGCAGTCTACGAGCGTCTGAGTCGGTCCCCCACCCGTCGGCCGCGTTTCCGTTCTCGCCGATGCGGTAATGGTCTTGCGGGGAGAGGAGAGCTAATGGCGACGACGTACGAGATTCGCTCTGCTACGAGAGCTGTCTCGGTGCAAGATGCGAGCTCGGCCCAGGAGGCTGTGCTCAGCTACGTGCGCTCGCTGGGATCGCGAGACGATGAGATCACGCGACTCGGAGCCGACGTGGTGTCCTGGCGCGGCGCGGTGTTTCGTGCTGTGCCGGCGGCAAGCGACGATGCCCTGAGCTACCAAGCGTAGGGCTGAGTCCGTTTACGAGCAGCCTCAGGAACCGCTTCTATCCACGTTCCTGGCCCGTCGAGCGTTCGCGTCCGACGGAGGGCCACCGCCCGCAGGTCTGCGTCGAGCTCCTCGTCCGTCAGCAGCTTCGACGCGAAGGCGTGGACCAGTTGTCGCCCATCGATCTCGTACTCCATCTCCCCGGAGATCATGGCGCCGTCGGTCTCGTAGCACCGCAAGCGGAGGCGAACGTCGCCGCGCTCGCTCCAGTCGCGGTTCGGAACCCAGTCGCGAGGAAAGCCTTGCAAGAGAACCTGCCCATCCGAAAGCACGTGTCGAGCGCAGCACTCGAGAAATCTGCGTCGGCTCTGGGAATCCGGGTTGTTGATGAAGTTGCTCGCCAGCAGCACGACCGGGAAGCGCCGTTCGAGGTGCAAGGTCTCCATGTCCGCGAGCACTGTCTCCGCTCCGCGGATGAACGCCAGCATGTCCGCCGAGTTGTCGACCGCGACAACTGTGTGTCCGAGCGCAAACAACTCGTGCGTGACGCGACCCGCACCCGCGCCGAGCTCGAGGATGTGACTTCCCGCGGGCACCGCTTCGTGGATCAGCTCGGCCTCACCGAGCGGAGGCAGCCTGGCATAGACCAGGACGGGGCTACCGTCGGGTGCGATCTCGCTCACGCAGCGGGTCCGTACGCGCCGCGCACGAGTCGCGCGCGGTCGGCGCTCGCGCCCGGCACGAGGCCGCGCGTGAAGCCCGCTAGCAGGACGACGCTCGCGAGCCCTTGCCACTCGCCGTACGGGGAGAGCAGCTCGGCTGTCTCGGCCGGTTGCTCCGTCCAGCGTCCGCGGAGCGAGGCGAAGAGCTTGACCAGGCTGAGGTCGGCCACGAGACCCGCGTCGAAGCGGCCAAGGCCTTGCAGCGCGATGACGCCCACGCTCCAGAGGCCGATGCCGCGCTCACGCTCGAGTCTCTCAAGGGCGGTCGCCGCCATCGACGTCTTCAAGGACTCGAGGTCAACCCGCCGCACGAGCCGGGCGAGGGTCGCTGCGCGGCTCTCGGCGAGACCGCACCCGGTCAGCGCCGCCGGTGAGAGCCTCGCCAGCGCTTCGCGTGTCGGCGGGCTCTCGCCACACGCCCGGATCACGACCCGCTCGATCTCCCGTGCGCGACGCGACTGGATCAGCTGGCCGCAGATCGCGCGCAGCGCCGCCTGAGCGACCGTGGAGGTTCGGGTCGTGCGAAGGCCGCGGAGCATCCGGGCGGACGGGCCGAGCAGGGGATCGCGCGCAAAGCGGAGGTGGAACTCGCTCGTGTCGTCGTCGAGCGCGAGCAGGAACCTCGCTTCGTCGACCGAGCGCTCACAGGACGCGCGAAGGAACAGGCTCCCGTCGTGGAGCTGGCGCGCTTCGACCCAGCGTCCACCCGAGAGCTGCGCATTCCACACCTCAGTCCTTGCCGTCAGCTTCAGGGAGTAGAGACCCTGCGCTCGGACGACCGCTTCGACCATCTCGTCAGCCTAGACACGAGGTCGGGCCAGCGCGGTCTAACCCCATACTTCGGCCGTGCGCCTCGTCGACGCGATCTCGCTGCACTCCCGCCGGCGCAAGCTCGAGCTCTTCTTGGAGCAGCTCCACCCGACGCCAAGCACCTCGGTCCTTGATGTGGGGGCTGACGAGCTCGGGTTCGGCGAAGGCGGCGGCTGCGGCACGCTCAACTTCTTCGAGGAGCTGTATCCGTGGCCGGAGCAGATCACCGCGCTCGGGCTCCAGGACGGCGGCGCCTTCCGCGCTCGCTATCCACACATCCGCTACGTCCAGGGAGACGCCTGCGCGCTTCCCTTCGCCGACCGGGAGTTCGACATCGTGTTCTCGAACGCGGTGATCGAGCACGTCGGCGACCGCGCGCTGCAGCGGATCTTCGTCTTGGAAGCTCTTCGAGTCGGGCGCCGCGTGTTCCTCACAACCCCGAACCGCCGCTTTCCGATCGAGGTGCACACACGACTTCCCTTCGTGCACTGGTTTCCGGACGGGCTCGCCCATCGTGCGTACGACGCGACGGGAAAGGCATTCGCCAAGGAGCTTCACCTGTTGTCGGAGCAGCGGCTCGAGTCGCTGTTCCCTGGTCGCGTCCGCATCGTCAACCTCGGCCTGACGCTGGTGGCGATCGTTGACTAGAGGCTTGATGTGAAACTCACGGCGGGCCGGATGACGGCCACGACACGGCGCCGGATCACCACCCTCACTCACCGTGCAGGCTTGTAGCCTGCACGGTGAGTGAGTGCGCCGCCCGGCTTGGTCGTGACCGCCCCCGACTGCGCGTCAGTTTCACATCAAGCCTCTAACCCGCTCGCGTCACGTCTCGCGGCCTTCGCGCTCACCGCTCTCGTTGTCGGTCTCGCGCTCCACAACGCCGCGATGGCCGAGCTCTGGGATCTCGGTGTCCGCGGCTCGGCCCTCGACGTCGTCGCAGCCTGGAAGGAAGCGCTGCTGCTCCTTGCCTTGGGACTGGCCGCGTGGGGAGCGCGTGGCCGGCCTGCGGCGCTGATCGTCGATGTTCTGGCGGGCGCGTACGCGATCGTCATCGTCGTGTACGCGGTGATTCCGCAGGACTCGCTCGGCGGGGAAGCGACCGTGCGGGGCGAGCTGCTGGCGCTACGCCATCACTTGCTCCCGGTCGCGGCCTATGTGCTCGGGCGTCTGCTCTCGTCATTGTGGCGGGAGCGAAGCGGGTTCCCGGCCACGGTCGTCCTAGTGGCTGCGGGCGTCGCGGTGATCGGCCTGCTCGATCTTGCCTTCGTCAATCTCCAGGCCTGGCGAGATTCGGGCGTGCCCGGCTGGTACCGAGAGCAGCTCGACCTCCGCTACGAGGGCCTGTCGGGGCTCCCGGAGAACTGGGTCTACAACACCGGTGACGAACAGAATCCGATCCGGCGGCTCGTCTCGACGTTCCTCTCGCCGCTTGCGAGCGCCTACGCCCTCGTCGTCGCGCTCGTCTACGTGCTCAGCCGGAGCTTCCGCTGGTGGTGGGGACTGCTCGCCGTCGTGCTCTACGCGGGACTCCTCTACACGCACACGCGCGCGGCGTTCGCTGCCCTCATCCTCGGCCTCGTCGTTCTCGCGCTCGCCCAGCGGCGACTCGCCCCCATCGTCTACGCCGCTGTGTCGCTGGCTGTCGGAGCGCTCTACCTGGTCGCGTATCCCGCGATCGGCCCGTCCACGAGCTACACGCCCCAGGAGCTCGAGTTCTTGCGGGCAAACGCCGAGCGGGAGCCGGACGAGAGCTCCGACCCGTTTGCCGCCGACGAGTCGTCGACGCAGAGCCACTTGCGCAACCTCCGCGATGGACTCGAGACGGTGCGGGACCACCCGCAGGGCTACGGGCTCGGCAACGCCGGGGTGGTGGCCAAGCGCACCGGCGTCGAGATCAAGGCCGGCGAGTCGACGTTCACCGAGCTCGGCGTCGATGCCGGAGTCGCGGGGCTGCTCGCCTTCGTCCTCTGGAGCGTCGTGCTGCTTGTGGAGCTCTGGCGACGAGAGGCCTGGGTTGCTGCCTCCTTCGCTGCCGTTCTCCTGCTCGGTTTGCAGACGGACGTGATCGGCGTCCACTGGTTGGCGGTCGTGGTCTGGGCGGGAGCAGGGATCGCCCTCGGGTGCCCTCGGATGAAGGCGGCGCCGGAGGACGAGATCGAGACTGCGGTCGTCGTCCCCGCCGCCGAGCAGAACGACGTCAGCGTCGTCGAATGATGGGCGCGAACGCCGCGACGCCGAACGCCGCCGCCGCGGCCAGCTGGTCGAATGCGGCGAGGTCGATGTTTTCGACTGTGTCGCACGCGCGGTGGTAGCACGCGTAGCCGCCCGCGAACAACCCCCCGGCCGGAATCCCGATCTCCTCGAACGGGAAGTGGTCGGAGCGCCTGCCGATGTCGAGCAGCTTCGCACCGAGTCCGTGGCGTTCGAAGTACCCGAGCCAGCGCGCTGCGAAAGGGCCCCCTTTGTAGACCGCGCGGTCGCGGGACGGAGATCCCAGGACGTCGAAGTTGAGATAGCCGACGATCCGGGTTCGATCAACGTTGTCCGCATAGGCGCTGGAGCCGAAGAGGCCGAGCTCCTCGGCCCCCCAGAAGGCGAAGCGAACCGAGAGCTCGGGGTATCTCTTGCGCACGACCCGGGCGATCTCGAGCAAGGCCGCAACCCCGGTCGCGTTGTCGTTGATGCCGGGCCCCACGAGGACGGAGTCGAGATGCGCGCCGACCATCAACACGCGGCGAGCGCCACGGTCGGTATCCGCGATGATGTTCTGCGAGGTCGAACCCTTGCGGTGCGTCACCAGCTCGAGCTCGACGACGGAGCTCGAAGAGGCCGCGAGCTCCGGTCCGAGGATGCCGTTGATCGCTGCTGCCGGGATCTGCGACGCCTGCGGGTCGCCGAGGGTGCCGTCGAACAACCCCGGCTCAGAGTTGAAGACGAGCACCGCGACAGCCCCGGCGTTGTGCGCGTTTCTCGCCTTGACAGCGAAGAAGCACGTACCTCGGCGTGTGAGCGCGATGGAGCCCCGGACATTCGCGAAGTCGGCCGGTTCGCAGCCGTCGGCGGCCGCCACGACCCGGGCTCGAAGGCCGCCCTTCGGCGTCGAAGGCGAGTACTCGAGCGCTTCGACCCGAAGGTCACGACGGATTGGCGCGATCTGCGTCGCCTGCTCGACGCTCTCCCGGTATTTGACGAAGGGGAAGCTGAGAACCCGAGGGCTGTACCCAGCTTTCTCGAGCTCGGCCCGGACGTGAGCCACCGAGTCGCGGTAACCGGCGGTGCCCGCTGCCCGGTTGCCGTCATTGCGATCGGCGATCCGCTGAAATGCCCGGAGATCGGCCCGCATGCGCGGGGACGAGAGCTGGCCGGGAAGTCGGGCGACGATTCGAGCTCGGGTCGGTGCCTTTTGGTCGGAGGTCGAATCGTGCGTAACCCATCCCGCTGACAAAGTCGAAAGGCCGACGAGCATGACAGCGAGCGCGGCAATCCTCACCAGGCCGCGTTGTCGAGGGGATCGTGAGGCCATCGCGCCAGGGTACGCTCGAGATGTGACTCTCGACCCGCGCGTAGACATCGGGCACGTCCATCTGAAGGTGGCCGATCTCGACCGTGCGCTCGGATTCTGGCGGGACGTCCTCGGCTTCGAGGAGCAGGCGCGAATGGGCGACCAGGCCGTGTTCGTCTCGGCTGGCAGCTACCACCACCACATAGGGCTCAACACGTGGGAGTCGCAAGGCGGCTCACCCCCTCCAGCCGGAACGACCGGGCTCTACCACGTCGCCGTGCGGTTCCCGGACCGCAAGACGCTTGCGGAAACCGTGCACCGCGTCCTTCGAGCGGACATCCAGCTCGAGGGCGCGTCCGACCACGGCGCGAGCGAGGCGGTCTACCTCAGAGATCCCGACGGAAACGGGGTCGAGCTCTACCGCGATCGTCCACGTGACGAGTGGCCGCGAGCGTCGGACGGCGAAGGTATCGCGATGTTCACGCGCCCGCTCGACCTTGGCGCTTTGCTCGCCGAAGCCGAGTAGCTCAGCGCGGCTTGCTCTCGACGTAGGACTTCAGGCCCGCGAGCTCGTCTTTCGTCGCGCCTCTCAGCGTTCGACCCAGGAGCGGCGTGGCCAGCCGCATCAGGAGGGTTTTTGGACGGAACGACCAGTCGAAGCTGGCAAGAGTGCCTCCGTCTCGAGGCTCGAGCAGAAGGTCGAGCTCGAAGTCCGCAGCCTTCCATCCACCTCGCATTCCGAGCCGTCGTCGGCGGCTCCAGAGCGGTAACGACGTCGTCGATCTCGATCGTGCGACCGCGCCACCGGATCTTCTCTCGAATGTGCGATCCGACCGCGAGCGGAGGGTCTGATACCTGTCGAAACTCCACGAGCGCGGGTCGCCAAGCAGTGTGGGTGCTTGGGTCCGAGACGACCGCCCACACATCCTCGGGAGGTTTGTCGACGTGGATTCGCTCGGTGATCTTCATCTCAGGCTGCCGGCCTTCGCCGTGTCAGCTATACCTGACTCATAGCGAAGACCAAACCTGTCGAGCAGCTCGAGCGGGTCGTTATCCGCTTCGCAGGCGACTCCGGAGACGGCATGCAGCTGACCGGAGATCGCTTCACGAGCGAGACCGCCGTCTTCGGGAACGACCTCGCCACCCTCCCGGACTTTCCCGCGGAGATCCGTGCGCCCGCGGGGTCGCTGCCTGGCGTCTCCGGCTTCCAGGTGCACTTCGCGGACCACGACATCCTGACTCCGGGCGACCAGCCGAACGTGCTCGTGGCGATGAACCCGGCGGCGCTCAAGGTCAATCTCGGCGATCTCGCCAAAGGCGGGACGCTCATCGTCAACACCGATGCTTTCTCGGAGCGCAACCTGCAGAAGGCGGGCTACGCGACGAGCCCGCTCGAGGACGGGTCGCTGTCCGATTTCCACGTGCACGCGGTGTCGCTCTCGTCGATGACGATCGAGGCGTTGAAAGAAGTGGACGGGATCACCTCGCGCGAGGCCGAGCGCTCGAAGAACTTCTTCGCTCTCGGGCTCATGTCCTGGCTCTACCACCGCCCGATCGAGGGGACGCTGGGCTTCATCGAGACGAAGTTCGCGAACCGCCCCGAGATCGCGGAAGCGAACACGCGCGCCTTCAAGGCCGGCTGGAACTACGGCGAGACCTCCGAGGACTTTGCGGTCTCCTACGAGATCGCGCCGGCGAAGCTGGAGCCGGGGACGTATCGCCAGATCTCCGGGAACTCGGCCCTGACCTACGGGCTGATCGCTGCGAGCAAGCTCTCCGGGCTGCCGTTGTTCCTTGGCGCGTATCCGATCACACCCGCCTCGGACGTTCTCGAGCAGCTCGCGAACATGAAGCACTTCGGTGTGCGCACGTTTCAGGCCGAGGACGAGATTGCGGCTTCGGGTGCCGCGCTCGGAGCCGCATTCGGCGGCTCGCTCGGCGTGACGACCTCGGCAGGCCCGGGGATCGTGCTCAAGTCGGAGACCGTCGGGCTAGCGGTGACGCTCGAGCTGCCCCTGATCGTCGTCGACGTACAGCGCGCGGGGCCCTCGACGGGAATGCCGACCAAGCCGGAGCAGGCCGATCTGCTGATGGTGATGTTCGGGCGAAACTCGGAGTCGCCGGTACCGGTGGTCGCGGCCTCGACTCCGGCGGGCTGCTTCGACGCGGCGATCGAGGCCGCGCGGATCGCGATCAAATATCGGACCCCTGTCTTCTTGCTCTCGGACGCGTACCTCGCGAACGGCTCCGAGCCGTGGCTGATCCCGGACGTGAGCGCGCTTCCCGACATCTCGACGGAGTTCGCGACCTCGCCGAGCAACGACGAGGACGTGTTCCTCCCCTACAAGCGCGACGCGGAGACGCTCGCGCGACCGTGGGCGATCCCCGGAACGCCGGGTCTCGAGCACCGGATCGGCGGGCTCGAGAAGGAGCATGAGACCGGCAACATCTCCTACGACCCGGAGAACCACGATCTGATGGTGCGGCTGCGTGCTGCGAAGGTCGCGGGCATCGCCGCCGACATTCCGGAACTCGACGTGGACGATCCCGACGGAGCGGACACGCTCGTGCTCGGCTGGGGCTCGACGTATGGCGCGATCGGAGCTGCCGCGCGGCGCGTGCGGGCGAGCGGTCGCAAGGTCGCGACCGCGCATCTCCACTACCTGAACCCGTTTCCGCGGAATACCGGCGAGGTGGTGCGGAGCTACGAGAAGGTTCTCATCCCGGAGATCAATCTCGGGCAGCTCCGGATGCTGATCCGCGCCGAGTTCCTGGTCGATGCGCTGGGCTACAACAAAGTCCGCGGGCGCCCATTCCGGGCGGCAGAGGTTGCGGACGCGATCACGGCGCTGGTGGACTCATGAGGCCGAAGAAGAAAGCGCTCGACCGGCGCGGTGTGTTGCTGAAGGAGCAGCCGTTCACGTTTCGGCAGCGGAAGGACGGGACTGTGGCGATCTTCTGGAACGGGCGGCCGGCGACGGTGCTCGCGGGAAAGCTTGCGGAGAACTTCCTGGTCGCCGCTCCTGAATGCTCGGCGCACGACCTGCAGCTCCTGCTGGCCAGGGCGACCGGCAACTTCAAGCGAGGAAACGAGAAGAGGCGATGAGCGAGAGCGGCGGCAACGGCAACGGACTCGTGCAACTGGCGGCGAAGGACTTCAAGTCCGATCAGGAGGTCCGCTGGTGCCCGGGCTGTGGGGACTACGCGATCCTGAACGTGATCCAGGGCTTCATGCCCGAGCTCGGCCTCACGCGCGAACGCATCGTGTTCGTGTCGGGGATCGGCTGTGCCGCGCGCTTTCCGTACTACATGCAGACCTACGGGATGCACTCCATCCACGGGCGCGCGCCCGCGATCGCGACCGGCCTGGCCGTCAGCCGACCGGATCTCTCGGTCTGGGTCGTGACAGGCGACGGGGACGCGCTCTCGATCGGCGGGAACCACCTGATCCACTCCCTTCGCCGTAACGTCAACCTCAAGATCCTGCTCTTCAACAACAAGATCTATGGGCTGACCAAGGGTCAGTATTCGCCGACCTCCGAGATCGGCAAGGTGACGAAGTCGACGCCGATGGGGTCGCTCGACTATCCCTTCAATCCCCTGTCGATTGCGATTGGAGCGGAGGCGTCGTTCGTCGCGCGGGCGATCGACACGGACAAGAAGGGGCTGACCGAGGTGCTCGGCGCGGCCGCGCGCCACCGCGGCTCGGCGTTCGTCGAGATCCTCCAAAACTGCAACATCTACAACGACGGCGCCTTCGACTTCGTGCGCGAGGAGAAGGGGAACCGGATCTACCTCGAGAGCGGCGCGCCGATCCGCTTCGGTGCCGAGGGGGAGAAGGGAGTCGTGCAGGACGAAGACGGGTCGGCGCGGGTTGTCGACGTGGCCGAGGCGGGGGAGGACGGGATGCTCGTCCACGACGCTTCCCACCGCGAGCCGAGTCTCGCGTTCGCGCTCTCGCGGATCACGTTCGAGACCGACGGCGCGGTGCCGCTCGGCGTCTTCAGAAGCGTCGAGCGTCCGGTCTACGACGATCTGATGAGCGAGCAGTTGGAGATCGCGCGTGAGCGATCGGGCGAAGGCGACCTCGAGACGCTGCTGCGCTCCGGCGACACCTGGACAGTAGGACTCTAAGCCCGCTATCTCTCGGTGAGGAAAAGGGTGATTCGCTCTGCGATCTCCTCGCCCTTCTCTTCCTGCAGGAAGTGACCCGCGCCGGCGATGATCTCCGCCGGTCCCGCGCCCGGGATTCGCGCGGCCAAGCGCTCGGCCGCCTCCGGCGTGAAGATCGGGTCCGAGTCCGAGAAGAGGACGAGCGCAGGCTTCCTCCAGCGCTCGAGTCCGGCTCGCACCTCGAGCATCTTCTCGGCTGACGGGTGATCGAGCTCGGTCGGGACGAGCTCCGGGAACGCCAGGACGCCCGCCTTCGACTCCGGCGTCGGAAACGGCGCGTTGTAGGCGTCGACCACGGCATCGTTGAGCTCGGCCACGCTCGTGATCTGTACGAGCTGTCCCGGAACGAGGTCGGTGCCCACGCGTCGCACGAACTCGCGGAAGCGAAGCCACTCGGGCGAGGGAGCGCGGCCGGCGCCGATCCCGGTGTTGAGGATGACGAGCCGCGCAACGCGCTGCGGCCGCTCGACGGCGAGCCGCAGGCCGATCGGCCCGCCCCAGTCCTGCACCACCACGGTCATCTCTTGGAGATCCAGCTCATCCGTCAGCCGCTCGATCGAGCCGTAGTGGAAGTCGTACGAGTAGTCCGCGATCTGCGTCGGCTTGTCGGAGCGCCCGAAGCCGAAGTAGTCCGGCGCGACGACGCGTGCGACGCTCGCGAGGGGCGGGATCATCTTTCGATAGAGATAGGCCCAGGTCGGCTCGCCGTGCAAGAGCAGCGCGGGCTCGCCGGCGCCCTCGTCGATGTAATGCATCCGTAGTCCGCCCTGCTCCAGGTAGCGCGGCTCGAATGTGTAGCCGGATAGGTCTGCAAAGCGCTCGTCGGGGGTGCGATATGAATCCACCGACCGATCATGACGCCCTGAGGAGGTCGAGCGTGGGAGAGACGCCGAACATCTGGAGTGATAAGTGGGGCTACGAAAGCGACGAAGAGTGGGCTGCTGGTAAGTCGACGCGCCTACCTCGCGGGGACAAGATCGGCGCCACCGTCGCCGAGATCCCGCCGGACGGAAAGAGCGGCTTCTACCACTTCCACCATGGGGCGGAGGAGCTGCTCGTGGTTCTCCGCGGCCGGCCGACACTTCGCGAGCCGACCGGCGAGCGAGTCCTCGACGAGGGAGAGGTCGTGCACTTCGCGGTCGGCCCCGAGGGCGCGCACCAGCTCCTGAACCACCCGTGCGCTACCTGATGGTGAGCAACCGTCCGTCGCCCGAGGCAGTCGAGTATCCGGACACGCGGCAGATCTCGGTGATGGCCTTCACGGAGTCGCAGCTCGGGCAGCCGCTCTGGGACATCCGCACGCTCGAAGCCGATCCCAAGTAACAGTCTGTTACTTGGCGCTCTTGCGCTTGCATGCCGCTGAAGCGGGAAGTAGTGTCGCTTCAGTTGTCTTCGATGAGCTCCCAGGCGACTGTTGAGGACACCCACGTCGATGTCGGCGAGAGGCTGCGGGCGATCCGGAAGCTCCGGCGCGTCACGCTTCGAACGGTGGCCGAGCGAGCGGAGCTCTCCGAGAGCTTCCTGAGTCAGGTCGAGCGCGGGCGCGCCAACGCGAGCATCGCGTCGCTGAAGAGAATCGCTGCGGCTCTCGGCGTCAACGTCGCGGACCTGTTCGAGCCGAGCGGGAAGCCGAGCCGGCCGCGGGTGCTCAGGCGCGATGTCCGCCCGTCGCTCACCTTTGGAACTCTCGGCCGCAAGTACATGCTGACTCCCCGGCCGCTCGAGCATCTGCAGGTCATCGTCGGCGAGCTCGATGCGGGAGGATCGACCGGTGACGAGCCCTACACGCATGGCGACTCCGAGGAGCTGCTCGTCGTGCTCGAAGGCGTCGTCCACTTGCAGCTCGGTCCTGACGTGTTCGAGCTCCAAGCCGGCGACTCGATCGACTACCGCAGCTCTGCATCACACCGACTAACCAACGCCGGCGACGACACTGCGGAGGTGATGTGGATCATCAGTCCACCCAGCTACTGAGCCCACGCCCCAGCGAGGGTCGGTCGTCGGACGTGGAGCTCGTCGCCGTCACCAAGCGCTTCGGTGACGTCGCCGCCGTCGACTCGATCGACCTCGAGGTGCATGCGGGCGAGTTCCTGTCGCTCCTCGGCCCTTCGGGATGCGGAAAGACGACGACCCTTCGCTTGATCGCGGGCTTCGAGCGCCCGGACGCGGGGCAGGTGCGAATCGGCGGCGAGGACGTTGCCCGCCTCCCGCCCTACAAGCGCGAGGTGAACACGGTTTTCCAGTCCTATGCGCTGTTTCCGCATCTGACCGTCGCCGAGAATGTCGCCTACGGGCTGAAGCAGCGTGGGCTCGGGAGGAGCGAGCGGCGGGCGAAGGCGACCGAGATGCTCGAGCTCGTCCAGCTTTCGGGCTTCGAAGGCCGGAAGCCGAAGCAACTGTCGGGCGGGCAACAGCAGCGGGTCGCGCTCGCGCGGGCGCTCGTGATGAGCCCGAGGGTGCTCCTCCTCGACGAGCCACTCGGCGCCCTCGATCTAAAGGTGCGTAGGGAGCTGCAGATCGAGCTGAAGCGGATCCAGGAGGAGATCGGGATCACGTTCGTCTACGTGACGCACGACCAGGAGGAGGCACTGGCCATGTCGGATCGCGTGGCGGTGATGAATGCGGGCCGGATCGAGCAGCTGGCGGCTCCTCGGGAGATCTACGACCAGCCCGCCACGCGGTTCGTCGCGGACTTCATCGGCGAGACGAACTTCATTCGGAGAAGCGGAGGGGTTGTGGCGGTGCGACCGGAGCAGGTGAGGCTCACACGGGACGCGCGGGGCGGCGAGGGGGCGCTCGGCGCGACCATCGTGGCGACGATGGTCGTCGGCCCGGGAGTGCAGTGCGTGGTCCGAACGGAGGACGGGCAGGAGGTGCTGGTACGAGAGCAGCGGACACGAGACGGAGCCGGAGCCGAGTCGCTACGCGCGGGCGAGCACGTCTTCGTCAGCTGGCCGAGTGGCGAGGTTCTGGAAATCGATGCGACGGAGGTGACGTGATGCGTGACTCGTTGTGGGAACGGCGGTATGACCGGAAGGGCTTCATGGCGGCCTCGGCGCTGGCTGCGCTGGCCGCGGCGGGCGGCGGGCGGCTGACAAGCAGCGCGTTCGGAGCTGTGAACGAGGGCGCTGCGGGCGTCCTCCACTACTACAACTGGGCCGCGTACGTGAACCCGAAGACCTATGCGGACTTCACCAAGGCGACCGGGATCAAGGTCAAGAAGAGCTTCTACACCTCCAACGAGACGATGCTCGCCAAGCTGAACGCCGGCGCGCGCGGCTACGACCTCGCTGTCCCCACGGAGTACATGGTGAGGATCCTGATCGAGGAGGATCTGCTCGAGAAGATCGACTTGAAGAAGCTGCCGAACGCAAGGAAGAACATCGACCCGAAGTTCTTCGGCCTTCCGTACGACTCGAAGAACCAGTGGTCGATCCCGAAGGACTGGGGGACGACCGGGTTCGTCTACCGCAAGGACCTGATCAAGGAGCGCCCGACGACCTGGAAAGAGGTCTACGCGCTCTTCAAGAAGTACCCGAAGCGCTTCACCCTGCTCGACGGCAGTCTCGAGACCGTCGGCTCGGTGCTGATGATGATGGGGTACTCGTACAACTCAGACTCGGCGAGCGAGCTCGACAAGGCGCGAAAGTTCTTGATCGACCTCAAGCCGTTCGTACACTCGATCGACTCGGTGAACCTGAAGCAGAAGATCATCGGCGGCAAGGCGTACGGCGGCATGGCGTGGAACGGCGACAGCGCCGTGATCATCGGCGAGAAGCCGGCCGATTACATCATTCCCGGCGAGGGAGCGGAGTTCTGGATCGACGCCTACGTGATTCCGACCGGCGCGAAGAATCCGGACGCCGCTCACAAGTGGATCGACTTCTGCTACCAGCCGAGGGTGAACGCGCAGGAAACCTCGTACACCTACTACGGCTCGCCGGTCAAGCGGACGCTGCTGAAGAGCGTGCTAGCGAAGAGCATCTACTCGAACACCGACGTATTCCCATCGCCGAACCTGGTGAAGAAGCTCGTCTCGGCGAACGTCTCCGCGAAGGGAACGCGGTCACGCGAGCGGATCTGGACGGAGTTCAAGAGCGCATGAGCTTGCAGATGCTTGATCGGGAATTCACGGCGGGCCGCCGGATGACGGCCGCGACACGGCGCCGGCGGCGCGTCGGTTCCCGACCAAGCATCTAGAGGTGGCGACTGAGGTCGCACCGGAGAAGAGCCGCTGCGGGAAGATTCGTGGCGGCTCCACCGGCCCTCGCTACCCCGGCTGGCTCGCGCTTCCTGCCGTCAGCTGGTACGTCCTCTTCTTCCTCGGGCCGCTTGCGATCATGGCGGCCTACAGCTTCGCCGAGGTCTCCGGCTTCACGGATGTCGCGTTCAACTGGAATCTCGGGAACTTCCGCTATCTCTGGGATCCGCTCTATGGCGAGATCTTTCTCCGCACGTTGAAGCTGGCACTGATCGGGACGGGGGTCACGCTCCTGATCGGTTTCCCGTTCGCCTACTACCTCGCCCGCTACGCGAAGCACCGAACATTGCTCCTGATGCTCGTCATCGTCCCCTTCTGGACGAGCTTCCTGATCCGCACCTACTCGTGGCTGATCGTGCTCGACCCCGACTTCCCCGTCTTCAGGGCACTCGGGATCAACGGCCTGGTCGCCGACGCGGAGCTCCTCTACACGACCAAGGCCATCTACATCGGAGTCGTCTACAACTACCTGCCGTTGATGGTGCTGCCGCTGTATGCGGCGCTCGAGCGCATGGACTGGACGCTCGTGGAAGCTGCGCAGGACCTCGGGGACAATGCCCTTCGCGCGTTTCGGCGCATCACTCTGCCGTTGGTGCTCCCGGGCGTGATCGCGGGCTCGCTGCTGGTCTTCATCCCGCTGACCGGGGAGTACTTGATCCCGTCGATCCTGGGCGGCGACAAGATCTTCTACGTCGGAAACCTGATCGCCCAGCAGTTCGGCGAGGCCCGTGACTGGCCGTTCGGTGCCGCGATCGCGATGGTGGTCATATGCGGCATGACCGTCGCCTTGCTCTTCTACGCGCGGGTGCTCGGAAAGCAGGAGCAGTTCGGTGGCTAGGCGCCTGCTCGGCCTCCACGCCGTTCTCGTGTACGCGTTTCTCTACCTGCCCATTCTCGTCGTCGTCGTCCTCGCGTTCAACGGAGGACGGAACGTCCTCTACTGGGAGGGCTTCTCGACGAAGTGGTTCGGCGCGGCGCTACGCAATCCGGACATCCGCGACTCGCTCCAGACGAGCCTGACCGTCGCGGCGCTGAACGCCGTTCTCGCGTGCATTCTCGGGACACTCCTCGCGCTTGCGCTCTCGCGCATGCGTGCGTGGATTCGCGTACCGCTTGATGCGCTCGCGTACATGACGCTCGTCACTCCGGAGATCGTCTTCGGGATTGCCGCGCTGATCTTCTTCGTCGAGGCCGGGGCGGTCGTCGGTGTCGAGTCGCCGCTCGGCATCTGGACGATCCTTGTCGCCCACGTCGTCTTCAACGCGTCGGTCGTCGCTCTGATCGTCAGGGCGCGCTTCGTGGGCATGGGCCAGTCCTTCGAGGAGGCGTCGTTCGACCTCGGCGCTGGGCCGCTGGCGACGTTCCGGCAAGTGACACTGCCGCGGCTTGCTCCCGCCATTCTCGCGGGGGGACTCCTTGCTTTCACGTTCTCATTCGACGACTTCTATACGTCGTTCTTCGTCTCCGGAGTCGACTCGGAGACCCTCCCGATCTACATCTTCGCCCAGCTTCGGTTCGGGATCTCTCCGGAGATCAACGCCACCGCTGCCATGATTCTCGGGTTCACGCTCGCCGCGATCGTCGTCGCGTATCTCGTCTTGCGGAAGACGAGTCAGGAACGAGGCGCGACGACCACGGTGCCCGGCGTCTGAGCGCGCGCTCGCAAGAAGCTTGCGACGCCGATCGTCAGCAGTGAAGTGATCCCGGCGACGCTGAACGCGAGCGGAGTTCCACCGAGCTCCGCGAGCCAGCCGGTGAGGAGCCCGCCCACCGGCGCGAGCCCGACGAACGCGAACAGATAAAGGCCGATCATGCGGCCGCGCAGATGGTCAGGTGCCCCCAGCTGGACGAGGGCGTTTGCGTTCGCGGTGAAGAGCGTGAACGAGATCCCGATCGCGAAGAGCAGCACTCCGGCAGGCACCGCGGCATCCACCGGCGCGAGTGCGAGCGCGAGCACGCCGAAGCCGGTCGCTCCTGTCGCGAAGAGCCGCCAGCTCGCCTCGCGGAAGGTGGCAGTCACGAGAGCTCCGACGAGCGCACCGAGGCCGAACGA
Source organism: Actinomycetota bacterium (assembly GCA_030857225.1). GTDB lineage: Bacteria > Actinomycetota > Thermoleophilia > Gaiellales > Gaiellaceae > GMQP-bins7. The sequence goes on along the minus strand of JALZOK010000021.1, from coordinate 16,354 downwards.
CGCCGAGAGGAGCCCGAACCCCTCGGGGCCGACGTCGAGCGTGTCCGAGGCCAGGAGCGGGACGAGAACATGGAAGTTGAAGCCGACCGTGCTGACGATGGCCACGACCCCGAACACCGCTCGGAGCTGCGGCTCGCGGCGTACGAAGCGGAGCGCCCGGCGCATGCCTTCGATGATTCGAGCGGAGGGATCGCGTTCGACGTGGTGCAGCTCCTCGCCTCGAAGCCTCGACAGCGCGACGAGCACCGCGAGGAAGCTGAAGGCGTTGATGACGAAGCAGATCCCGGTGCCGGCCACCGCGATGACGACGCCCGCGATAGCCGGGCCGATTACGCGCGATCCGTTGAAGAGGCCGGCGTTCAGCGCGACCGCGTTTGGGAGCGACCGCGGTCCGACCATCTGGTACGTGAGCGACTGGCGTCCGGGCGCGTCGAAGGCGAGGGTGACCCCACCGAGCGCTGCAAGGACATAGACGACGGTAAGCGTTGCGGTTCCGGTCAGGGTGACCACCGCAAGCGCCACGGACACGATCAGCGCCCCGCCTTGCGTCACCATGACGAGCTTGCGCGTGTCCATGCGGTCGGCGACGACACCTGCCGCAAGCCCGAACACGGTGAACGGGACGAAGCGGCAGAAGGCGAGTGCGCCGATCGCAAGGGGAGAGCCCGAGAGCTCGAGGACCAGCCACGCGAGTGCGACGTTCTGCATCCACGATCCGGCCAGGGAGACAAGCTGGCCGTAGAAGAAGATCCGGTAGTTGCGATGTCGACGCAGGCTGCGGAAGGTGCGCGTGCGAAGCGCGATCGCGAGTGACGTCATGGGTTCTCTCCGAGGAGCCGCTTGAGCGCGGGAACCGCCGCTTCGACAGCACTGAGCTCGGACGGTTCGAGGTCGCCGAGACGATCGGCGAGCCAGGTGGTTCGCCGAGCCCGGATCCGCCGCATCAGCCGGGCTCCTTCTTCGGTGAGCCGAAGACCGACACGGCGACGGTCCTCCGTCGATCGGACTCGCTCGAGCAAACCTGCGTTCTCGAGGCGGTCGACGTGGCCCGAGAGCGCGGGAGGCGAGATTCCCTCCTCTGCGGCGAGCTCGGCGAGCGAGAGCCCGGGGCTTCGCTTGACGAGCCACAGCAATGTCGCCTGACGTGCAGTGACGCCGAGCTGCTCCGTCTCCTTGCGCAGCTCGCGGGAGAGGCGGAGGAGAACGGGCCGCAATTCGGACGCGACCTGCTGTGGTTCAGGGTCAAGCATAACTTCACTAATCATTAACTAAGTGAAGCTTACCCGTTTTGCTCGTCCGCTCGCTGTGGACAAGTCGACACCCTCTTGTCACGCAGTCCACCGTCCATTCAGGACCTGTTCAGGGTCAGACCCTAGTGTCTTTCCGCACTTGCGCTTGCGGCCGGCCCCCGGAGCCCAGGGGATTCACGCGTCAGGAGATCAGGACTTCGGCAGAGCTTCGAGCTTGTAGCCGACGCCGTAGCGCGTGTGGATGAAGGTGTGCCGCGGCGCTGGGCGGTCGATCTTCTCGCGAAGCTTGCGGACGAAGACGTCCACGGTGCGGTCCCGGTGCGACGCGCGGCGGCCCCACACGCGCTGCAGGAGCTCGTCGCGGGTCAGGACTCGGCCCCGCTCGCGGGCGAGCGTGTACACCAGTCGGAACTCGGTCGGGGTCAGCTCCGCGCTCTCCCCGTCGACGAACGCCTGCACGTTGTCGGGGTCGAGTCGGAGCTCCTCTATCACGATCGCGTCGCCGCGGCGCGGCTCGGCCTCGCTGACGCCGCGGCGGGCGGCCGCACGCACGCGCGCGGTCAGCTCCTTGAGAGAGAAGGGCTTCACCAGGTAGTCGTCCGCGCCGATCTCGAGCGCGTGCACGCGATCGTGTTCCGTCCCGCGCGCGGAGACGACGATGATCGGAGTGCCGATTCCCTCCGAACGCGCCTGCTCGATGACGCGCCAGCCGTCGATTCCGGGGAGCATGAGATCGAGGACACAGACGTCGGGCCGCTCGAAGCGCAGCCGTGCCAGCCCGGTCTCGCCGTTGGCTACCCCGACCGCGTCAAAGCCCGCCGACTCGAGGTGGCGCGCCATCCCGCGGGCGATGATGTCGTCGTCCTCGATGATCAAGACCTTCGCCACTCGGCGACATAGTGACGGCCCTCGGGAGACACGGGGGCCGTCGAGTGGTTACCGAGCGGTAACCGGGTGGTGAACTCGGGCGGGCGTCTTACCCGTCCGCCTCCGTGTCGGCGTCCGAGTTCTCGCCTTCTTCCTGGTCAGCGGTCAGCTCGACGACGATCAAGAGGGTCTCGCACCCGACCAGCTTCGTCGACAGCCGCTCGGAGCGGAGCACGAACGCCTTGTCGTCGCCGGGCCCGCAATCGAGAAGGTCGGGATCGTTGTCAGCAGCGAGCGCGTGCAGCTCGTCGTCCCCGCTCCCGCCGAACGAACGGTCAGCACCCCATCCGCCGAAGACCGAGTCCGGCCCGTCGTTGCCGGAGACCACGTCCGGTCCCTTGTTCCCGGACACGCGGTCGCCCGCGTCGCCGCCGAGGACTTGATCCGCGTCGGAGCCCCCATGCAGGCGGTCGTTCCCATTTCCGCCGGCGATTACGTCATTCCCGCGGCCACCGTACGCGAGATCGCCGCCGTCACCGGCGCGGACACCGTCGTCTCCCGAACCCGCACGAATCAGATCAGCGCCGTCACGGGCGTAGACGTGATCGTTGCCGGCAAACGCGCGAATCTCGTCGGCCTGGTCGGTTCCTCGCAGCACGTCGTCGCCGGGTGTGCCGTTGATCACGGCCGCTGCGGCCACGGCCGTGAAGACGACCGCAGCCAGAACGGCGGTCGTGAGTGCAAATGCCTTGCGTTCCATCTCACCTCTCCTTCGTAGAGGACAGATGCATTCACCGACATGTGAGTTTGGGCGGCGTGAGGCGGACGAAAGCGTTGAGCAAAGGTTCTGTTAGAACGACGGCATGGATGTGGACGCGATTCGAGGGCGCGCGCTCGTGGAGGAGAGTCGCGAGGCAGTAGTCGTCCTCGACGACGACGATCGCGTCCTGATGGCAAGCCGGCGTGCTCGTCAGAGCGTGGACGGCATCCGCGACGGAGAGCCGGTGCCAACCGATCTCCTCACGGGCGGTCTCGGTGTACTGCCCCTCGTCTTCTCGTACGAGGTGGACGGGCGCCGAGAGCGGCTCGTGTACCTCTCGCGCGAGGGCGATCTCGCTGCCTACGAGGAGCTGCGCTCGGGCTTCACAGCTGCGGTCTCGCACGAGCTGCGAACCCCGCTCGCGCGGCTCCTGACACTGCTCGAGACGGCCACGCTGCCGGGGGAGGACGTGACCGAGCTCGTCGAGCAGGCGACGAACGAGGTGGAGCAGATCACCGAGCTGATCGACGAGGTTCTCTTCCTGAGTGAGCTCGAGTCCGGTGCGCGCGTGGTTGCTCTGGGAGCCGAGCCCGTTCTTCCGGTGCTGAAGCACGCTCTCGCAGAGCTCGAGGAGCGGGCGGATCGTGCTGGAGTCGAGCTACGGCTCGTGTGCGATCCGGCAATCGAGCTGACGATCCGGCCGCGGATGCTTCGCGTTGTCGCGCGCAATCTCGCGGAGAACGCGATCCGCTACGCAGGTTCCGGCGCGGCGTTCACGCTCTCGGCTCGACAAGAAGACGATGGCGCAGTGGTGGTGTCCGGAAACGATAACGGGATAGGGGTCGAGCCATCTGCACTCCCCAGGCTCTTCGAGCGCTTCTACCGTGCCGACCGCGCGCGCTCGTCGCGGGGCACCGGTCTCGGCTTGGCAATCGTGAAGCACATCGTGACGCAGGCCGGAGGCACGGTCGAGGCGAGCGGCGGTCGCGGTAGTGGCCTCGAGATCCGCTGTCTCTTTCCAGCGCCGTCCTAGGAGTTCTTCACCGTAGTTTCACCACATTTTCACCGTCCGGCCTCCCGGCACTAGGATCCGGCCGGGGAGACTTGCCCTATGAAACCTCACAGATTGATCACGTTCGTCTTCTCCACGGCAGTTCTTGTGCTCGTTTCGACAGCCTGTGGCGGAGGTGGTGATGGCAGCGGGGTCATCACCGCCGACGGCTCGAGCACGGTGGGGCCGTTCGTCACCAAGGCCGCCGAGGACTTCAAGGCGGAGCAAGACGTCGACGTAACAGTCGGGATCTCGGGCACCGGCGGCGGCTTCGAGCGCTTCTGCGCGGATGAGACCGACCTGTCGAACGCCTCTCGGGCGATCGCCGAGGATGAGCAGGCGTTGTGCGAGGAGGCAGGCGTCGAGTACGTCGAGTTCCGCGTTGTCACGGACGCTCTGACCAACGTCGTCAACACCGAGAACGACTGGGTCACCTGCTTGACCGTGGATCAGCTCAACGCGATCTGGGAGCCTGGGTCGAAAGTAGCGAGCTGGAACCAGGTAGATCCTTCGTTTCCGGATGTCCCTCTCAAGCTCTACGGGGCGGGTACGGATTCGGGAACGTTCGACTACTTCACCGATGTGATCAACGGCGAGGAGGGAGCCAGTCGTTCCGACTACTCGGCAACCGAGGACGACAACGTGACCGTCCAGGGCGTTTCCGGCGACCGCGGGGCCCTCGGCTACTTCGGCTTCTCGTACTTCGAGGAGAACCAGGACCAGCTCAAGGCCCTCGAGGTCGACGGCGGAGGCGGCTGCGTCGCGCCGAGCGTCGCGGCTGCGCAGGACGAGTCGTACACGCCGCTTTCGCGTCCGCTGTTCGTGTATGCCAACCAGAGCTCGTTCGACGACAACGAGGACCTTCGGAACTTCGTCAAGTTCATGTTCGACAACAACGAGGCCATCGCGACCAGCGCCCAGTTCGTCCCTCTGAGCGGCGACCAGATTGCTGAACAGCTCGCCAAGTTCGAGGATGCCACGTCGTAGTGCCACCCGCGGTCGCAATCGAGCACCCGGCGCCTCTCGCGCTGCCGCGTAAGAGAATCAGGTGGGGGGAGCAGTTCGTCCACCTGATTCTCTTCCTCGCCGCTGCGATCTCCGTGCTCACCACGGTGGGCATCGTCTTCTCCCTGCTCTTGCCCGCGGTCGACTTCTTCCGGGAAGTAAGCCCGGTGGAGTTCTTCACGGGCACGACCTGGGCGCCGCTCTTCCTGGACGCTCACTTCGGTGTCGTGCCGCTCGTGGTCGGGACGTTCGTAATCTCGTTCTGGTCCGCGCTCCTCGCGTTCCCGCTCGGCGTCGGTGTGGCGATCTACCTGAGCGAGTACGCCAATCAGCGGGTTGCAGGTTTCCTGAAGCCGATTCTCGAGATCCTCGCGGCGATCCCGACGGTCGTCCTCGGCTACTTCGCTCTCACCTTCGTGACGCCACTCCTCCGGGACATCGGGGTCGACGTCGAGATCTTCAACGCCCTATCGGCGAGCCTCGTCCTCGGAGTTCTGCTGATCCCGACGATCGCGTCGCTCTCCGAGGACGCGATGGCCGCGGTGCCGCGCGACCTCCGGGACGGTGGCTACGCGCTCGGGGCCGACAAGCTGCAGGTGTCGACGCGCATCGTCGTTCCCGCCGCGATCTCCGGGATCATCGCCGCGTTCGTGCTCGCGTTCTCCCGCGCCGTCGGCGAGACGATGATCGTTCTCATCGCGGCCGGCCAGCTGGCGCAGATCACGTTCGATCCCCGGGAGACGATCGAGACGATGACCGCGTTCATCGGCGCCACCGGCAACGGCGACGTCCCGACGGGATCGATCGAGTACAAGACGATCTTCGCGGTGGGGCTCACGCTGTTCGTCATCACCCTCGTCATGAACCTGATCTCGATCAGACTCGTTCGCAAGTACCGCGAGGTCTACGAGTGACCGTGATCGAGCCCCACGTCGAGCGCGACTTCGAGCCTGCTCCGGAGCAGTTCGGGCGGCGGAGCCAGGCCTGGAAGAACCGGCTGTTCAAGACGGCGATGCTCTTCTCGATGTTCGTCGCGTTCGGCACTCTCGCGGTGCTGCTCGTCGACACCGCCGTCACCGGGTGGCCGGCGCTCAACTCGCAGCTGTTGACCGGCCTGCCGTCCACACTCCCGGAAGAGGCAGGCGGGCGGCCCGCGATCCTCGCGACGCTCTACCTCGGCGCGCTCGTCCTCTTGCTCTCCGTACCGATCGGAGTGCTCACGGCGATCTATCTCGAGGAGTACGCAGACCGGACGCGGTGGTGGAACAGGCTCATCGAGGTCAACATCCAGAATCTCGCGGCGGTGCCGTCGATCGTGTACGGGATTCTCGGGCTGGCGTTCATCGTCCGTGGAATCGGCGTCGGCCGCGTTGTCTTTGCGGGCGGACTCATCCTCACGCTCGTGGTGCTCCCCACCGTCGTCGTGGCCTCGCGAGAGGCAATTCGTTCCGTGCCGGACTCGATCCGGCAGGGTGCATTTGCTCTCGGCGCGACGAAGTGGCAGGTCGTCTGGCGCCAGGTTCTTCCCGCGGCAATTCCCGGCATGGCCACGGGGTCCATCCTCGCGCTCTCCCGTGCGGTGGGCGAGACGGCGCCGCTCATCATGGTCGGCGCCATCACCTACGTCGCGTTCAACCCGGAGCTCTTCGGCCCGTACACCGCTCTTCCCGTGCAGATCTACAACTGGACGAGACAGCCTGATCCCGGTTTCCAGACGCTCGCGGCGGCCGGAGCGATCGTGCTGCTCGTTATCGTCCTGAGCATGAACTCCGTGGCAATCTTCCTTCGCAACCGCTATCGCAGGCAGTGGTGAGGCAATGACGCAGATGGAAACGCCGCAAATCGACAACACGCGTATCGCGGAAGCTTCACGAGGAGCTCTCACCCGGGACGACATCGAGCGCCGTGAGAAGGTGTTCTCCGTCGTCGATCTCGCGGTCTCGTACAGCGGGAAGGTCGCTCTCCAGGACGTGCAGCTCGACGTTCACCGGAACACCGTGACCGCGTTCATCGGGCCGTCCGGATGTGGAAAGAGCACGTTCATCCGCTGCTTCAACCGAATGAACGACCTGGTGCCCGGGGCGAAGGTCGAGGGTACGGTTCTCTACCACGGAGCTGATCTCTACAGCGACGACGTAGACCCGGTCGAGATCCGTCGCCGAATCGGCATGGTCTTCCAGAAGCCGAACCCGTTCCCGAAGTCGATCTACGACAACATCGCCTTCGGCCCTCGCGTGCTTGCGATGAAGGGGGATCTCGACGAACGCGTCGAAGGGGCTCTGCGGCAGGCTGCGCTGTGGGACGAGGTGAAGGGCCGGCTAAAGGACGGTGCGCTCGGACTCTCCGGCGGGCAGCAGCAACGCCTGTGCATCGCACGCGCCCTCGCCGTCGAGCCGGACGTGATCCTGATGGACGAGCCGGCCTCGGCCCTCGACCCGATCTCGACCACGCGCATCGAGGACCTGATGCACGAGCTGAAGCGCCACTACACGATCGTGATCGTGACCCACAACATGCAGCAGGCGGCTCGCGTCGCCGACATGACGGCGTTCTTCAGCGTCGTCGTGCACGAGGACGGAAGCGCTCGGCGCGGGATCCTCGTCGAGTACGACACGACCGCGAAGATCTTCACCACTCCTTCCGACAAGCGGACGGAGGACTACGTGACGGGAAGGTTCGGATGAGAATCGAGCTGCAGGCCGAGCTGGACGCGCTGGAAGCGGGCTTCCAGGAGGCCGGAGAGATCGTTCTCCGGTCGATCCGGGGCGCCCTCGATGCGTTGCAGTCGCAGGATGTCGAGCTGTGCGACGAGGTGATCGCGTTCGACGACGAGATCGATGAGCGCTACCTGATGATCGAGAAGCAGGTCGAGCTCGTCCTCGCGCGCCAGACCCCCGTCGCGAGCGACCTTCGGCTCGTGCTCGCCTTGCTCCACAACGGGCTTCATCTCGAGCGAATGGGCGACCAGTGCGTCACGATCGCGAAGTTGACCAAACTGTCGAGCCATTTGGGCACTCAGCCGGCCGTCGTGGAGGGCCTCGCCGACATGGGCGAGCGCTGTGCGGAGATGGTCAAGGTGTCACTGACGGCGTTCGCCGCCCGCGATCTCGAGCAGGCCCGCGATCTGCACCAGCTCGATGACCTCGTCGATCGGGCCAACCGGCAGGTTTTCGACGAAGTCCTCGGGTACGTACATGATCCCGAGGCGCTCGAGTGGGGCATGCGCCAGATCACCGTCGCGCGCTGCTTCGAGCGTATCGGGGACAACGCCGTCGACATCGGCGAGCAGACGGCATTTCTCGTGACGGGAGAGTTCGCCGAGTTCACCGATGCCTCCCACGATCCTCAGCCGCTGTAACGGTTCACCACTCTTCTACCGACCGTTCACCCGTCCTCGGCCCATCGCCACCGTTGTGGCCGCGACCATCGCTCTCGAATCCGTAATCGAGATGAAGGAGAAGGGGATGAAATACCGAGTCGGGCGCCGCGGCGTCATGGTTGCGGTGGGGGTCGTCGCGAGCCTTGCGATCGTTTCCGTCGCCACGGGGGCGGGCCCCACGTACAACCTCAAGAAGCTGAAGGGCTCAATCACCGCCGATGGGTCGTCGACCGTCGGCCCTTACACCACCGCGGCCGCCGAGCTCTTCAGGCGCGCGGGTGCAACGGGTGTGAAGGTAACAGTCGGCATCTCGGGCACGGGCGGCGGCTTCGAACGCTTCTGTCGCGGGGAAACGGATCTCTCCGATGCGTCTCGGCCAATGAAGATCAAGGAGGCGCAGCTCTGCAAGGACAACAATGTCGGCTCCTGGCGCGCATTCACGGTCGCGAACGACGCCCTCACGGTCGTCGTCAACAAGCAGAACACGTGGGCGAGCTGCCTGTCTGTCCCCGAGCTCAAGAAGATGTGGGAGCCGGGCTCGAAGGTGAACAACTGGAAGGACGTCCGGGCGGGGTTCCCAGACGTGCCACTGAAGCTATACGGGGCGGGAACGGACTCGGGTACGTTCGACTACTTCACCGAGGTCATCATGGGTAAGTCGAAGGCCAGCCGCTCGGACTACCAAGCGACCGAGGACGACAACGTGACGGTGCAGGGCGTCCAGGGAGACCGTGGCGCGTTGGGGTACTTCGGGTTCTCGTACTTCGACGAGAACAAGGATCAGCTCAAGGCCCTTCAGATCCGGAATCCGAAGACGGACCAGTGCGTCGCGCCGAGTGTGAAGACCGCCCAGAACAACTCGTACAAGCCACTGGCCCGGCCGCTCTTCATCTATGCGAAGGGCTCATCTTTCAAGCGCACCGAGGTGCAGGCGTTCGTCGACTACATCTTCGACAACGAGTCGGCGATCGCCAAGCGCGCACAGTTCGTGCCCCTCACGAAGCCACAGCTCAAGCGTGCGCAGGCGAACTTCATCCTTGCCGTCAAGGCGGCAAAGAAGAGCTGACTTTCCCTCCAACCGACACTGCCTGTCGAGCG
>JALZOK010000021.1:0-6934 GCA_030857225.1 Actinomycetota bacterium | reverse complement strand
GGCCGCCCTTCGCTCGTTCGGAGACGCTGGGCCTGCTACGAGGTGATGGGAACTCCAAGCTCGGATAGCAGCCGCTGGACGCGCAGGTCGATGTCGTCGCGGATGCTCCGAACCCTGTCGAGCGACGATGCCTCCGCGGGATCGCCGACGTCCCAGTCCTCATAGCGCTTGCCCGGGTAGATCGGGCACGCGTCGCCGCAGCCCATCGTCACGACCACGTCCGCCGCTCGCACGACCTCGTCCGTGAGCGGTTTCGGGAAGGCGTCCTCGAGGTCGACGCCGAGCTCGGCCATCGCCTCGGCGGCGAGTGGGTTCACGATCTCTCCCGGATCCGAGCCGGCCGAGCGGACGCCGACGAGCCCGCCCGACCGAAGTGTCAGCAGGCCGGCCGCCATCTGGCTGCGACCCGCGTTCTGGACGCAAACGAACAGGACTTCGGGTTGCTCCTTCGTGATCAGTCCTTCGGCCTGCCCGAGCGCCTTCAGTCGCTCGCGGGCAAAGCGGTGTGCGAGCACCGGGACGAACACATTGATCTTGGATTCGCCGAGCAAGTCGACCGATTCGGCAATGAAGCGTGCAATCGTCTCCCTGGAGAAGGTTCCGGCGAACTCGTCCTGCAGAGCCTCGGCTGCCTTCTCGACGTGCTGTCGGGTGACGGGATCCAACATTTCGGTCATGCCTTTCCTCTCGATCGCTTACGCCGGATGGTCCCAGACGGCTTGACAACACTCGGTTCGATAGTCGTGAACATGTGGAGAAACGCGAACTCGCGCGACCGCTCTATCGCGGGGACGAGACCTCGACAACCGAATCACCCACGGCGATCGTGCCGCGCGTCAGGATTCTCGCCCGAAGCCCGCCCCGGTGCGCAAGACCCCGCAGTAGATGCTTGTTCGCGGTGTGCTTGACGAGAGACACGCAAGGTTCGCAGAGGCCGGCGCCGACGAGACGCACCTGGCCGATCCGAAACTCGCTCCCGACGAACGAGTTCAGCGACACCCCACGCGTGACGATGTTGCGTCGGCTGTCCGCCGCCTCGACCTCGATGCCCAGGTCACCTTGGAGGTGCTCGATCACCTCTGCCTCGATGAGAGTGAGCTCGGTCACTTCGCGCCCTGGTGTAGCTCCAGCCAAAAATCCGCCGGGGCCGGCGAAGTACCGGTCCCCTTCCAGTCCCCGACGCGGGACGGCCTCCACCTGATCGCGCGGACGCATCGGCGCTCCTGCTCTCGACGACACGTAAATCGAGATGACGTGGCCGTCAGCGACACACATTAGCGCTCGAGCTTCACCTCGTCGGCATCCGGCCCCAGCACGACTTCGGCGGGGAGCAAATCGTTCTCTTGGAGGAGGTATGCGATCGAGTCCCAGTATTGATCCTCGGACAGGCTGCCGCCGTCGTCAAAGGGCATCGTGCGGCTCACGTAGTCGTACAGACGTGTGGTCGTCTCATACGACGCGATCCGTCGGCTGCCGCCGACCACTTGGGGACCGGTTCCGCCCTCCCCCTGTTCGCCGTGGCACCTCGCGCACTCTCCGGCGTAGACGTCCCGCCCCGCGGCCACCTGATCGTCTTGCGACCCGGCATTGGTGCCGTTGTCGCCGCCACATCCGGCGGAGACGATGAGAAACGCGAGCGTCGCGAAGGCGGCCACGAGGCGGTACGGCTGGAATCGGTCGGTGAGTGGGAAAGCTTGCAACTACGTGACCTCGACTTCGAACTTGGCGATCGCATTGCAGAGGATTCCGAGCTTGTTGATCGGAACGCGCTCCGGCTGGACGTTGCCCTGCCCGTCGGTGGCGCGCGTCGCGAGTACATGGGTTCCAGCGGTTGCGTTCCAGGGAAACTCGAAGCGAACGCGGCTGTAGGGCAGTCCCGTCGGCTCCACAAGCGTGGCCCCTTGCCACGTGCTGCCTCCGTCGACGCTGTACTCGACCTTGGTAATTCCGAATGGCGAGTTGGCATAGCCCCGCATCGTCCGTTGACCGGCGGGGAGGGTCGGCACCTCGCCCTGCTCGAGGATGTAACGGCCAGGGGGCTCCGAGAGCTTGTACGCGTACGGGAACGCGAGAAAGCTCTTCGTGTTCTGCCAGGTTGCTCCCTCGCCCTGGATGTCCTCGGCCACCGCACCGATGAACTCGTCCTCGTTCTCGTCGAACTCCTCTCGTGGCCACTGCTCGCCGATCAAGGCCTCCTCGCGCGTGTGCATGCGCGTCCAGAAGCGGTGGCTCGAGATACGAATCTCGGTCAGCCATTTCACGCTGGCCGCGCCGCCCCAGCCGGGAACGAGCGCGCGCACGGGGCCGCCCTGGTCTGGCGGGAGCGGGATGATCCCATTGAGCCCGAACGCGAGCCCGATCTCTTCGGGGCGCTCGAGAACGGCCTCCATCGAGATCGGACGGCCGGTATCTGGTCCGTCCACTCCGCTCCAGAACAGAAGCTGCAGTGCGTCCTGCGTCGGCTGGACACGGTCGAGGATCTCCTGGATCGGGACGTAGTCCCATTCACCCTGGCTGAACGCGCTGAAGCCCCAGTTCCCGCCCTCGACTTCGTAGCCCAACTGCTCACGATTCACGGTGCGCGCGTTCCCGAAGCACTCGAGCACGCGGGGTGCGGTTCGGCTCGGCAACTCGCGTAGCTCGTCGAAGCTGAGCGTCAGCTCGTTCTCGATCGCGTCGCCGCTGACCTTCAACTCCCAGCTGCCGGCGTCGACCGTGGGTGTCGCGTATCGATTGCGGACGAAGAAGAGATCGTCGGATGTGCCCCAGCTCGTCTGGTCGTACCAGGGTGTCCCGAGCTCGGTCTCGAAGACCTTGAGCGTCGTTCCCTCCGGCTTGACGAACTGCGCCGAACCCGCATCGACTGTCGTGGTCGCCGCCGTCGTCGCCTCGTCCTCGGTCGCCTTTGCGATTCCGAAGCCGGCGGCCGCACCCCCGGCCAGTCCCACGGCCAAGGCGCCGCCTCCCAGCACGACATCGCGGCGAGTCATCCCGCCCTCGGGAGGTTGCCTGGGTTCCTGCTCGCTCATCGTTGCTCCCTTCGCTTGACCACTGATAGGGGCGCGGGCGAGAGCTGACACTTCCATCGAAGCTGTCGCACACCACCCGAAGTCCAGCCCTCATCGCTTTCGTCAGCGCCTCCTTTGTGGGAGCAACGAGCCTATATTCCGCATGCGTAATTTTCAACCACTTCTTATCCGGTGCGGTGCCGCGACTACACTCCGACCGTGCCCGAACCAGAGCCCGCCATTGCCCGCCCGCTGCCCGTGCTCACCTCGCAGGCTCTCGCTACAGCGCGGATCGTCTCCGAGCCCCGCAACATCACCGTCGAGATGTTCCGGGCGCTCGCCGACCCGGTGCGTCTCGAGCTCCTTGCCCGGATCGCGGCGCGTGGGCCACTCTGCGTCTGCCACCTGCAGGACGACCTGCCCTACAGCCAGTCGCGCATCTCGAAGCACCTTGGGACGCTTCGCCGCGCGGGGCTGGTGACCACCCGCCGCGAAGGAACCTGGATCTACTACTCGGTCGACGAAGATGCGCTTGCGATAGCGCGCGAGTTCATCGACCAGCTCGAGAACTCGCTCCGCACGCCGCACGAAGCCGACTACTGCCCGCCCACGGGTTAGGCTCCGGCCGTGCCGCCGCTCGCTCAGGCGCTCGTAGCCGAGGCGATCGGCACGTTTGCGCTCGTCTTCGTCGGCGCGGGCGCGATCATGGTCGACGCGGAGAACGGAGGATTGGGCAGCGTAGGCATCGCGCTCGCGTTCGGCCTGGTGATCATGGCGATGGTCTACGCCGTCGGGCACATCTCAGGGGCGCACCTGAATCCCGCCGTGACGCTCGCGTTCGCGCTGAGGCGTCACTTTCCCGGAGCTCGCGTTCCGGCGTATTGGGCCGCTCAGGTCACGGGAGCTGTCGTGGCGGCGCTGCTCCTGCGCGTCTCCCTCGGGGACGTCGCCGATGTCGGTGCGACGTCGCCTTCGGGATCCCAGGCCCAGTCGTTTCTCTGGGAAGCCGTCCTGACCGCCATCCTGCTCTTCGTCGTCATGGCTGTCGCGACCGACACTCGGGCGGTCGGTGAGGCGGCGGCGATCGCGATCGGTGGAACGATCGCGCTCGCTTCACTGGTTGGCGGTCCGGTCTCCGGAGCGTCCCTGAACCCCGCACGCTCACTCGGGCCGGCGCTTGCCTCCGGCGCTATGGACTCCCTCTGGATCTACCTGGTAGCCCCGCTGGTCGGCGGGACGGTCGGTGCTCTCGTGTACGGGGCGGTGAGTCGGACGAGACCCTCGGAGCGGACTGGCTAGTGAAGGCGGGCGTTCACCACTCCGAGACGTCCTTGGTCGCCGTCCTGATTACGCTGCGAGGTGGTGCGAACCACGCGTGAACGCGAGCTCAAGCTCATCGCCTCCGACGACTTTCGCCTGAGCGACCTCCAAGGCGTCGAGTTGCCGAGCCGCGACTTCGTCTCGACCTACTTCGACACCCCCGACCTCTCGCTGGCACGATACGGGATCACGCTGCGCCACCGCGCCGAGGAGGGCAGCCGGCTCTGGCAGCTCAAGATTCCCTCCGGCGCCGCGCGTATCGAGATCGAGGTACCCGGCTCGCCGGCGCATCCGCCTAGTGAGCTGCTTGCGCTCGTCGTCGTGCATCTTCGCGGCGTCAAGCCCGTGCGTGTGGCACGTCTTCGCACGCGGCGGAAGACCCTGCGAACCGACGGCGCGGAGATCGTCGAGGACTCCGTAGCGGTAATCGAGGGCCAGCGCGTCAAGGCGAGGTTCCGCGAGCTCGAAGTGGAGCTCGTCGCCGGCGGCGATGAGCGGACGCTTCGACGTCTGGAGAAGAGACTGCTCGGCGTCGGCGCGGAGCCAGCCGACTTCCGGCCGAAGCTCTCCCGCGCCCTCGATCTCGGGCCGTTCCCTGGTAGGTCGTCGCTTCCGTTGAACGCCCCGGCGCAGCAGGTCGTCGGCGCTGCGCTCGCGAAGCAGCATGCAGAGCTCGTGGCGCATGATCCGGGCACCCGGCTCGGCGCCGATGCCGAGGATCTCCACCAGATGCGGGTCGCAACCCGCCGGGCTCGAGCGTTTCTGCGGGCGGCACGGCCGCTCATCGATCAGGAGTGGGCGGATGAGCTGCGCTCCCAGCTCGGCTGGCTCGGGTCGGCGCTTGGGCCTGCGCGCGACCTCGATGTGCTCGTCGAACGCTTGCGGAGTCAGATCTCGCACCTGGGCAGCGAAGGAGCTGCGCTGCGCGGCCTACTCGACGGTCTCGAGCGACGGCGGAGAAAGGCGCGTGCCTCTGCAGTCGCCGCGCTGTCGGAGAAGCGCTATCTCGCGTTGCTCGATCGGCTCGAAGATCCGCAGCCGCCGCCGGCTTCCAGCGGAGCGAGCGCCACGCTCGCCGAGCTCTGGTGGGCCGAGTTCGTGCGTACGCGCCGGAGGTTCGAGAAGCTGAACCGTGACTCGAGCGACGACGAGCTCCACGCTGCTCGGATCAGGGTCAAGCGCACCCGGTATGCGGCTGAGCTTGCCGCCAACGAGCTCGGCGTGCCAGGCGAGCACTTCGTCGACGCGGCAAAGCTGCTCCAAAACGTGCTCGGGGAGCATCAGGACGCATTCGTCGCCGAGGAGCACATTCGCGCGTGGTCGGAAGGCAAGCCCGACGCCGGCGACGCCGTCCGCAAGCTGCTGAAGCGGGAGCGTGCGCGCCGGAGAAAGGCGCGTGCCGAGTGGCCGCAAGCCTGGAAGCTCCTCGACCGCCGGGCGCGCAAGGCGCGTCCGTGATCCGCGCCGCCGGCGGTGTGGTCACGCGCCACGGAGAGGCCGGGCTCGAGGTGCTCGTCGTGCACCGGCAGAAGTACGGCGACTGGTCGCTTCCGAAGGGGAAGGCGTTGCGGAGCGAACGGGACGAGACGTGTGCGCTTCGGGAGGTCGAGGAGGAGACCGGCCTTCGCTGTGAGCTCGGCGAGGAGCTCGCCACAACCCGCTACCACGATGTTCGTGGACGTGCGAAGCGCGTGCGCTACTGGCTGATGACGCCCATCGCCGGCCAGCTCGAGTTTCGGAACGAGGTCGACGACGGCCGCTGGCTCTCCCTCGAGGAGGCGCGAGACCTCCTCAGCTACATGCGCGACGTGCAGGTGCTCGGCTCCCTCGAGGAGAAGGTCCGCGACTTCACGACTTGACTTGTCCCGGCGAGCAATCGAGAATCGCCCGCTCGGGCCAGGGAGAAGAGAGATGTTGCTGCTCAGACACGCAAGCGCGGGCGAGCCGATGCCGCCGCCGTGGTTCGATCGCGAGCGCGCACTCGACCGAATCGGCCGCTTCCAGGCCCGCCATCTGCGACTGGCGCTCGCCGGCTTCGCGATCGAGCGGATCGTCACGAGTCCCCACACGCGCTGCGTCGAGACCGTTCGGCCTCTCGCGGTAGCGCTCGGGCTCGAGCTCGAGCGTCGAGATGCGCTTGCGCCGGACAGCTCCCAGGAGAGCGCGCTCGCACTCCTGGAGGAGCTCCCGGCGGAATCTCTCCTTTGCACGCATCGCGAGGTGGTCGAGCGGCTCTTCGACGGTGACGTGCAGTGCGAGAAAGGCGGCGCGTGGGTTTTCGAACGAACTGCCGGCCGCTGGCACCCGACCGGCTATCGAGCGGCTCCGGCGGTCGAGCGCCTCCGCGGGCGCGCCGCACTCGTCTGAGTTTGTCGTAGAGCTCGGCTGGTTCCTAGCCTCGGCCGCCGGAGAGCCAGGTGAATTTCGTCACGAACCAACCTCCGGTGGAGCGCGGTTCCCAGCCTGTCCGGTCCCAGCCTTTCGGGAACATGCGGTTGTGCTGGCGAAGCGCGAAGACGGCCGCGCCGAGAACGACGCCGAAGACAACCGCGCCGAAAACGATCATTCCGATACCTACCGTGGCAGCGGCTGTGACCACCTGGTGG
>JALZOK010000020.1 GCA_030857225.1 Actinomycetota bacterium | reverse complement strand
TCGCGCCAAGGGCCTCGAGCGCCCTGCGCGAGCGCTCGTTCAGCGCGTCCGTCTTCAGCTCGACACGCCGGCAGCCCCACGTTTCGAACGCGTGCTCGAGCTGGAGCAGCTTCGCCTCGACATTCGCTCCGGTGTTCCACGCCGAGGGGTGAAGCCAGGTCCAGCCGATCTCGACGGAGCGGTGCTCGGGGCGGAGTGCCAGAAACCGCGTCGATCCGACGACTTCCTGACGACGCACTGTCACAAGGGGAATCTCCGTCCCGGTTCCTGCCGCGCCGAGCGCCTGTCCCATCCACGATCGCCACTCGTCCCTGGTCCGTGGCCGGACGATCGAGAGCCAGCGCCAGGTCTCGGGCTCGCGAGAAGCGTTCCAGAGGGCCGCCTCGTGCTCGGGTGAGAGCGGCTCGAGCCTCACGACTCTTCCTTCGAGGACGGGTACCGACCACGGCTCCACGGGCTCCGACAGTACACTCGGGAGCGTGCCGATCTACGAGTACGCGTGCATGAAGTGCGAGTCGCATTTCGAGGAGCTCGTCCGCTCGAGCGAGCAAGCGGTGGTGTGCCCCGAGTGCGGCGCCGCAAAGGTGCTGAAGCAGTTCTCGACGTTCGCGGTGCACGGCGCGGCGAAGGTCAGCGTCGCCTCCTCGGCTCCCCGAGCGAGCGGGGGCGGCTGCTGCGGCGGCTCCTGCGGCTGCGGGTAGCCTCGCCGCCGAGCGTGCCGTGAAGCGCATCCGAAGCGCGCCGTAAACTGAGCTCCAATGGATGCCGTCGAGCGGGCAGCCGCGCTCCGGGAGTACGCGGAGCAGACGTCGACGTGCACGAGGTGTGCGCTCGCCGCGGGCCGCACCCAGGTCGTGTTCGGCTCGGGCAGCCCGAACGCCGATCTGATGTTCGTCGGCGAGGCGCCTGGGTTCCACGAGGATCAGCAGGGAGTTCCCTTCGTGGGGCAGGCGGGAAAGCTGCTCGACCGGTTGCTCGGGGGGATTGGGCTCACGCGCGCAGACGTGTATGTCGCGAACACCGTCAAGTGCCGGCCACCTGGGAACCGGGATCCCGTACCCGTCGAGCTCGCTGCCTGCGAGCCGCACCTCTTTCGGCAGATCGAGCTGATCCAGCCCACGCTCGTCGCGACGTTGGGGAACTTCGCGACCAAGCTGCTCTCGGGCCGCCCGGCCGGGATCACCCGCGTCCACGGCCAGCCCCAGGCGGTAACGCTCGGGTCACGGAACGTGTCGCTCTATCCGCTCTACCACCCCGCCGCGGCGCTGTACACGCCTTCGATGCTGAAGGTGCTCGAGGAGGACTTTGCACGTATTCCCGAGCTCCTCGAGCAGGCGCAGGAGTTGTTCGTGCCCGTTCAAGAGTTGCCGGTCCTGGAACAGGAGCCCGAAGCCGTCCAGCTCGGCCTGTTCTGACATGCAGGTCAGGCTGGTCTCGGCCTCGGCGGAGGTGACCGAGGCGGTTGCGGCGCGCCTCACGACACATCTGCGCCCGGGCGACGTCGTCACGCTTTCGGGAGAGCTCGGCAGCGGGAAGACGACCTTTGTGCGGGGTGCGTGCCGGACGTTGGGCGTCGAGATGCCCGTCACGAGCCCCACGTTCACGATCGGGCACCGCTACCAGGGGCGTAGCCTGGCCGTGTCGCACCTCGATCTCTACCGCTTCAGCGGGCTTTCGCCCGCGGAGTGGGGTGATCTCGAACCGTACTTCGACGATGCGATCGTCTTCGTCGAGTGGCCCGAAGCCGGGCTCGAGGCGTTACCTCCCGCCCGCGTCTCGGTCCGTCTCGAGCACACAGGCGGCGATACGCGAGCGATCGAGCTCGCCAGTGCAGAGAGTGCGCTGCTAGAAGGGATGGGGTGATGTTGGTTCTCGCTTTCGACACCGCCACCGACGTTGCCACGAGCGCGCTCGTCGATGACGGCAGCGTGCTCGGCGAGCGAACATCGATTGCCAGGACGCTTCTCGAAGATGTCGACGCGCTGCTCCGAGACGCTCGAGCCGCGCCTCGGGAGCTTGAGGCCCTGGTCGTCGGCACCGGGCCGGGGAGCTTTACGAGCACGCGAATCGGCCTTGCGCTTGCCCAAGGACTTGCGCTGGCTCTCGACCTCCCGGTCGCCGGCGTCTCCACCCTGGATGCACTCACGGCCGCCCGGGACGGCGCGTACCCGGTGATCGACGCGCGCCGGCGCGAGGTTTTCGTCGCCGGCCCGGCGGTGGTCGCCCCGGACGACCTCGACCTCGAGCCCGCGGTGACGTGCATCGGAAGCGGGGCGATCCGCTACCGAGAGACGCTCGAGGGCAAGGGCGCCGTGGTTCCGCCGGACGACGACGAGATTCACCTCCCACACGCGCGGTTGCACGCGGCGCTTGCTCGGGACTTCGGACCGGCCGACGCGGTCATCCCCCTGTACGTCCGTTCTCCAGACGCGAAAGCGCCGATCTCCGCGTGAGAGTAGACCTGCGTCGGCTCGAGCTGAGCGATCTCGACACCGTCGAAGTCATCGAACGCGCGTCGTATCCGACGCCGTGGTCACGTTCGATGTTCGCGGCCGAGCTGCGGAAGCCGAGCGCGCTGGCGATCGGTGCGTACTCGGAGTTCGGTGAGCTCGTCGGCTACGCGTTCGTCTCGCGCTACGTGGACGCTTGGCACGTGATGAACGTCGCCGTCTCACCCGAGCACAGACGCCGGGGCATCGCGACCGACCTCCTGGAGCGCGTCTTCGACGTCACCGCCGAAGACCGGCGCCGCGGCTACACGCTCGAGGTGCGCGTCTCTAATGCAGCCGCGATCAGGCTCTACGAGCAGCTCGGCTTCGAGTCGCGTGGCATCCGTCCCGGCTACTACACGGACAACCGCGAAGACGCGCTGATCATGTGGCGTGAGTCGGCGTCGTCGGAGAAGGCATCGTGATCCAGATGAAACTCGCCAACCCCTCTTTTCGGCGGCACTCGATCCGAGCGGCGATCGGGCCGAAGGCCGGCTTGGCCGGCCGGGAGGCGTGGCGTGACTCACCGAGTGCGTTGTACGGAAGGAGGGGGTTCGTGGGGGAACCATGGGTTCACCCACGGTGGTCGTGATTCTCGGCATCGAGACATCGTGCGACGAGACGGCGGCCGCGGTCGTCTCGCAGGAGGGCGGGGTGCTCTCCTCTGTCGTGTCCTCGCAGGCGGCGCTGCACGCCCGCTACGGCGGCGTCGTCCCGGAGATCGCCTCGCGCAGGCATCTCGAGCTTGTCACGCCGGTTGTCCGGCAGGCGCTCGCGCAGGCGGAGACGACATTCGGCGAGATCAGCCGGGTTGCGGTCACCCAGGGCCCCGGTCTCGTGGGCGCGCTGCTCGTGGGAATCTCCGCGGCGAAGGGGATGGCGTGGGCGAGCCGCAAGCCGCTCGTACCCGTCGATCATCTCGAAGGACACGTGGCATCGCTCTATCTCGGTACGGAGCCGCTCGAGCCGCCGTTTCTCTGCCTGCTCGCGAGCGGGGGCCACACGCTGCTCTTGGCAGTTCGGGAGCACGGGCGCTCGGAGCGGCTCGGTACGACACTCGACGACGCCGCGGGCGAGGCGTTCGACAAGGGCGCGCGGCTGCTCGGCCTCGGCTACCCCGGCGGCGCCGAGATCGACCGCCTCGCGCGAGAGGGCGATCGCGCTGCGTTCTCCTTTCCCTTAGCGCGGCTGCGCGGCCTCGACTTCTCGTTCTCTGGGTTGAAGACCGCTTTGCTCTACACCGTGCGCGACCTCGGCGCCGAGGAAACCGAACGGAGAAGGCCCGACCTCGCGGCGTCGTTCCAGAGCGCGATCGTGCGCGCCCTCGCCGCGAAGCTCGAGCAGGCTGTCGTGCAGACGGGACTCGAGCGGCTCGCCGTCGTCGGCGGCGTCTCGGCGAACTCCGCGCTACGGGCGGCGCTCCCGAGCGCGCGCTTCCCGCCCCTGCAGCTCTGCACGGACAATGCCGCGATGATCGCGTCCGCTGCCCGCTACATCGAGCCGATTCCGTACCCGTCCTACCTCGGACTGGATGCGTATGCCTCGGTCGCGTAGAGCCTCTAACACGATGAGACTCAGAGCTTCATCGTGTTAGGGACTCTAAGAGCCACGGCGTCGGTCGTCGGCCTCGCCGCGGCGCTGCTGCTGCTCGGGGGCGCAGGCGCACGCGCCCAGGAGACTCCGCTGCCGTCGCTCGACGAGGCCGGGTGGCAGGGAGTGCTCGGCGTGCGCGCGGCTGTCTCCACGGCGCAGCGCTACGTCGTCCTGCTCGAGGAGCCGTCCCTGGCTGCTCGGGTCCGTGCTCTCGGCGGTCAAGCGACGGACGCGCAGATGCGGGCCTGGACGAGGGCAGCTGTCGGCGTGCAGGAGCAGTTTCTCGCTCGCATGTCGGCATCCGGCGCGCGTGTCGCGACCGACTATCGGTACGTCCGCGTGCTGAACGGATTTTCCGCTCGACTCGACCCGAATTCGCTCGAGGTGGTGGACGGCGACCGCGAGGTCGCGGCGGTCTACCCGGTCCGACCCGCGTTTCCCGCCCAGGTCGCAGAGGCGCCGGATGTGACGCCCTCAGCGGTACGCGGTCTCGACATCCCCGGCCTCGACGGCACCGGGGTCACGGTCGCGTTGCTCGACACCGGGATCGATCCCTCGCACCCGTACCTACGCCGAAGTCTCCTCCCGGGCATCGATCTGATCAACCCGGGCAGCGGAGCCGTCGCCCAGCCCCATCCGACCATTCCGGGCAGGCCGGAGCGGCACGGCACCGAGCTGGCCGGAATCGTCTCTGGATCGGATGGGCCTGGTGGGCTCCACGGCGTCGCTCCCGGTGCGTCGATTCTTCCCGTCCGGATCGCGGGATGGCAGCCCGACGCGGAAGGCGGATACACGGTGTACTCGCGAACCGACCAGATCATCGCGGGCCTGGAGGCTGCCGTCGATCCGAACGAGGACGGAGATACGCACGACGCCGCTCGGATCGCGCTCGTGGGAGTGGTCGAGCCCTACGCGTCGTTCCCCGACGGTCCGCTCGCTCGCGCAGTTGCGGGCGCGACGGAGCTGGACATGCTCGTCGTCGTCCCGGCGGGGAACGACGGACGTGCGGGCCCGAGCTATGGCAGCATCGCCGGGCCGAGCGGCGCGCCGGCGGCCCTCACCGTCGCGGCCGCCGATGGGCGCCCGGCCACTCCGACCGTCCGCGTCCAGGTGCGAGCGGGACTGCGGATTCTCTTCGAGGGGCCGCTGCCGCTCGGCGGCGCGCCCACGCAGACGGTCACCGCCTCGGTGGTTCCGATCAGTCGAGGGGACGCCGCCAAGGGCATCGCCGGATTCTTCGCCGCTGACGGCACGAGCGCCGTCGTCGGTCGCGCGGCGCTGCTTCCGCGGGGTCGGCTCTCTGAGGAGACCGTCGAGGAGGCGACGACCGCCGGCGCGCCGATGGTGCTCGTCGACGGACGCCTTCCGGCCGGAGCCTTTAGCCTGGACGTCCCGGTCGGCGTTCCGGTCGTTGGCCTCCCGAGGACGCTCGTGCAAGACATTCGCGCGCTGCTCGCGGCGGGCATTCCCGTCATCGCCGCCGTGGGCGGCGTCGAGATCGCCGAAAACGACGCAGGAACCTCGGTCGCGGCGTTCTCCTCGAGAGGGCTCGCGATCGGAGGCGGGCTCAAGCCGGAGCTCGTCGCACCCGGAGTCGCGGTTCCCACCTCCGAGCCCGGTCGTGCGGAGGACGGCGACGTGCGGTTCGGAACCGTCAGTGGCACGAGCGCCGCCGCAGCCGTTGCGGCGGGCGCCGCGGCCGTCCTCGCGCAGGGCCGAACGCGATCTCGGGCATCCGATCTGATCGGACTGCTCACGGGTTCCGCGCGGCGACGTGACCTCGATGCGGCGGCCTCCGGCGCCGGGCTGCTCGATCTTCGCTCCGCCGTGCAGCAGGAGATCGCCGTCGAGCCCGCGACGGTGTCGTTCGGCGTGCCCGGCAGAAGCTTCGTCGAGCTGGAGCGGACGGTTCGCGTCCACAACGTCTCGACCCGCGCGCTCACGGTCTCGATTCAGACTCTCGCGCTCGCTCCGAAAGGGGTCGAGCTGACGATCGAGCCGAGACGCCTTCGCATCGGCGCAGGACGGACGGCCACGGTCGTTCTGCGTGCTGACACGAGCGAGCTCTCCGGGCAGGCCGGCGCCGCCACGGGAGAGCTCGTGCTGGCGGTCTCCGAGTCCTCGGAGGTGCACGTTCCCTGGGCAGTCGCGGTACCGGCTCCGACAACCGATCTGCTCACGCGGGTGTCCTTACGGACCGCCGCTGGGGGAAGAGTCTCCGACGCCACCCCTGCGGTACTCGGCCTCGTCGCGGGCGCGCTGATCCCGACTCCGGGTCCGCAGGTGCGTCCGGTCGACGTGCTCGAAGTACAGCTTCGGCGGCGAAACGGCGAGTTGATCGGAGTTCTCGTCCGACGACGTGAGGTGTTGCCCGGGCGCTACACGTTCGGACTCACCGGACGCGGACCACGCGGTGAGCGGCTTCGGCGTGGGAGCTACGTCGTGCGGATCGTCGCTCGCCCAGGAGACGGGACTCGCCAGCAGGTCGAGGATCTGTCGTATCAAGTCCGCTGACCCGAGCTATAGTCGGCGCCGTCGACCAGGAGGCGCATCTCGATGTCAACCGCTGAGGCGTCCCACCTCCGCGAAAACCCTTTCGGGCTTGCGAAGTCGCAGCTTCGGAGGGTGGGCGAGATCTTCGAGCTCGATCCGAATCTGATCCGCGTCCTCTCGCAGTGCAAGAAAGCCGTCGAGGTGTCGATCCCCGTGGCCATGGACGACGGGTCGATCGAGGTGTATCTCGGCTACCGCGTGACGCACAACATCGCGCGTGGCCCCTCGAAGGGCGGCATTCGCTACCACCCCGACGTCACGCTCGACGAGGTGAAGGCCCTGGCGATGTGGATGACCTGGAAGTGCGCGCTGATGAACCTTCCCTTCGGCGGCGCCAAGGGCGGCGTGATCTGCGATCCGAAGACGCTCTCCGCGACGGAGCTCGAGCGCATGACCCGGCGCTACACGAGCGAGATCATCAACGACATCGGGCCCGAGCGGGACATTCCGGCGCCAGACGTCGGCACGGACGGCCGCGTCATGGCGTGGATCTTCGACACGTATTCCATGAACAAGGGACACTCGGTGTTGGGCGTCGTCACCGGCAAGCCGCTGTCGGTCGGAGGCTCGCTGGGGCGAGAGGAGGCGACGGCGCGCGGGTCGCTCTACTGCATCCAGGCGCTCTCGGTGAAGAACGGCGAGCGTCTCTCGGACTACTCGGTGGTGATCCAGGGCTTCGGGAACGTGGGCGCGAATCTCGCGCGTTTGCTCCACCTCGAGGGCGCGAAGGTCACTGCGGTCTCGGACTCGCTCGGCGGTGTCCACAACCCGAACGGCATCGACGTGCCCGCGGCGATCGCTCACAAGCAGGAGCGGGGGACGCTGCTCGGACTCGCGAACGCGGAGCAGGTGACCAACGAAGAGCTTCTCGAGCTGCCCTGCGACATCCTCGCCCCATGCGCTCTCGAGCAGGTCATCACCGAGGAGAACGCCTCTCGCGTGCAGGCGAAGATCATCTGCGAGGGGGCGAACGGCCCGGTGACCCCGACCGCCGACGCGGTGCTCGAGGACAAAGGGGTGCTGATCCTCCCGGACGTCCTCGCGAACGCAGGCGGTGTCGTCGTCTCCTACTTCGAATGGGTGCAGGGCCTGCAGGAGTACTTCTGGCGTGAGGACGAGGTCAACGCGAAGCTCCACGACATCGTCGCGCGGGCGTTCGAGGAGGCGTGGGAGGCGAAGGCGCGCTACGAGACGAGCCTGCGCATGGCGTCATACGGGCTTGCGGTGCGACGCGTGGCCGAAGCGACGACCACTCGGGGCTTGTACCCGTAGCCCGAGTCGTCCTCTACACGGCCGCGGGGTGCAGCCTCTGCACCCGGGCTCTCGAGGTCGTGCAGAATGCCAGGGAAGAGGCGGCGTTCGAGCTCGAGGTGATCTCGATCGACGGCGATCCGGGCCTCGAGGCGCGTTACCGCGAGCTTCTTCCGGTGCTCGAGATCGACGGAGAGCGCGTGTTTACGTATTTCGTCGAGCCGGCAGCTCTACGGGCACGGCTGACGACCTGATCGCTCTCTCCTGCGACCCTCGCGCTGCCGCTGGCGGTATCGTGACGTTTTGTCACAAACTTGAACCGAGGAAAGGGAGCGCGTGGCCGAGCGCCTGACCGTGGGAGTGGCTGCCCGCCTGAGCAGGTACCTGCAGGTGCTGACCCAGGCGCGAAAGATGGGCAAGGAGCGGATCTCGTCACAGGAGATCGCGGAGTACACCAACATCAACGCGACCCAGATTCGCCGCGACCTGTCGGCCTTCGGCAGGTTCGGAAAGCGCGGAGTCGGCTATCGCACGGAGGCGCTGCTCGAGGAGATCCGCAAGATCCTGCGGACGCAGGGGCAGCACAACATCGCACTCGCGGGAGCGGGGCGACTTGGCAGCGCGATCGCCAGCTCTCCGATCTTCGCCGAGCACGGCATCACCGTCGCGGCCATCTTCGAGAGCGATCCCGAGAAGGTCGGCCAGCGGGTCGGGAACGTGAGCGTCAACTCGATCGACGACGTCGCGGAGATCTGTCGCGAGCGGAACATCATCGTGGGCGTAATCGCGGTCCCGGCCGAGACCGCCCAGGACGCGACCGACGCGCTCATCGGGGCGGGCGTAAAGATCATCTTCAACTACTCGCAGGCGCTGCTCGATGTCCCGGCGGACGTGAACGTCCACACCTCGAACCCTGCCGTCGACCTGCTCTACGCGCTCTACTTCCATCTGACTTGACTTTGCGCAAGAGCGGAATCCCCGAATGGGGATTCCGCTCTTGCGGATGAGCAGACCCCTTCATGGGGTGCCCCAGCGCCGTTCTCGTCGGGGTGTGATACCGATTGCTTGCCCAATGAGTACCTCGCCGTCAGTCGCCGCTGATCAGGATTAGCGATGCGCGTCCTGCTCTGGCACGGGTACCTGCTCGGCGGAACGGGGTCGAACGTCTATACGCGGCAGCTCGCTCGGGAGTGGATGCGCGCAGGCCACGACGTCACCATCTTCAGTCAGGAGCCGCATCCGGAGCTCTACGACCTCGGTGGGGCGAAGGTCGTGCGGCCGGACGTGGCCGGGTTTCTCCCTGTCTTCGTCCTCGACCGCTACGAGGGCTACGTCGTCGAGCTGCTGCAGAGCTGCACACGCGAGGAGCTCGACCGCTGGGTGGAGGCGAACGCCGCGGCGCTACGCGAGCATCTTCCCGCGGACATCGTCTTCTGTAACCACGTGCTCCTCGGCGGACCGGTCGGCGCGGCAACCGGGGCCCACTACGCGGTCAAGGCGCATGGCTCGGAGCTCGAATACTCGATGCGTGGGCGTCCAGAGCTAGGAGCTTGGGGGAGGGAGGCGCTCGCCGGCGCCGCAGCGGTCTTCGTCGGCTCCGCGCATATTCGGGAGGTGCTCGAAGAGGTTTGTGGTCACGTCGACCGCGTGCACGAGGTTCCGCCGGGGGTTGATGTCGAAGAGTGGCGTCCGAGTCCACGAGCGGACGCGCTCGCCTCCCTGCTCGGCGAGGCACAGCGCGATCCGCCCAATCCGGGCAACGCGAACGAGCGTCTTCCGGACGAGGGGAACGCGGATCGACTGGCGGCGTTTCTCGACGACGAGAAGTCGACGGTCGTCTACTTCGGGAAGCTCTTGCTGAACAAGGGTGTCCACGTCCTGCTGGAGGCGCTCCGCGGACTCGATGCGCGAGCGGTTGTCGTCGGCTTCGGGGACTACCGTGCGGAGCTCGAAGCGCTCGCCGATTCCGGCAGCGTCCTCTTCACGGGGCCGCTCGAGCACCGCCATCTCGTCCATCTTCTCGCGCTGGCGGACGCTTGCGTCGTCCCGTCGATCTTCCCTGAGGCGTTCGGCATGGTCGCCGCCGAGGCCGCGGCGGCAGGATGCCCACCGATCGTCGCCCGCCACTCGGGTCTCGCGGAGGTAGCGGAGGGCCTTGAGGACGAGTACCCGCTCGAGCTCCGCCACCTCGCCTCGTTCACGACCGGCGATGCCGACGAGCTACGGGAGAAGCTCCGCGCGCTGCTCGCGCTGCCGCCCGCGGAACGCGAGGCGATTCGCGCCGCCGCCCGCCGCGCGGCGGTCGAGCGCTGGAGCTGGGAGAGCGTTGCCCGGAGGCTGCTCGAGCCGTTGACGTGAGCAGCCTCCGGGTTGTTAGCGGATCGGTGCTACTTGTTCTGACCCGGAGCGACACACTGCGAGCCGCCCTGTTCGGGGTCGCGGCAATTGCCCCGTCGCTCGAACGTTCCGCTGGCGACGACGGTTCCGGTTGCCGCTGTTCCCAGCCGGATCTGCGCGGTGGCAAACCCCGGTAGAACACGGTGCTGCGCCGAACAGGTGAAGACACCGGCGGCGTCCGACGTGCCAGTGCAGACGAACGGCGCAATCGTGACTCCGGCCGGAGACACGACGTAGAACGAGTAGACCGTGTTCGGCATCAACCCGGACACGGTGACGTTGCCGTTGAAGTCGCCCTGACCTTCCGAGTAGTTGACGATCGCCACGCCGGACGCATCCGCTTCTGCTCCGACACCAACGAGCTCGGCGCGGTTGTTGCCGTTGTGTGCGGCGAGCGCCGCGCCCGCGAGCACGAGCAATGCGGCGAATGCCGCGGCTACTGCGATGACTCT
This sequence comes from Actinomycetota bacterium, assembly GCA_030857225.1. GTDB lineage: Bacteria > Actinomycetota > Thermoleophilia > Gaiellales > Gaiellaceae > GMQP-bins7. Next base: position 33,362 of record JALZOK010000020.1, on the reverse strand, counting down.
GTGCATGAATCCCCTTCCCCTCTGTTGCTTGCAATGACTCTCGTTGCTGAATTCGTGTCAACACCCGCTGACGGTTCAATCAGAATCCGAGCTCGTCGAACCCTTTACCCTTCACGGGCCATGGGCGACGACCAGAAGCTCCCTCCGGAGGAGCTGATCGCCCGGTCGCGGGCGCAGTTCGAAACCGCGACGGATTTCACGGTCGCGGTCGAGGAAGAATTCGCGCTCGTCGACCCGGACTCGCTCGACCTCACGAACCGATTCGAGGAGGTCAAGGCCGGCGCGCAGGGGACGTCGATCGAGGAGCATCTCGTCGGAGAGCTGATCGCTTCGGAGGTCGAGGTGCGGACAGGGCTGTGCGAGACCTTCGCCGACGTTCCTGGAGTGATGGCGGAACGCCGCGCGCAGCTCCGGGCGCTCGTCGAGCCCATGGGGCTCCTGCTCGGAGCGACGGGCACGCACCCCTGGGCGGATTGGAAGGACCAGCGAATCATCGACACGCCGCACTATCGGCGAAACGACGAGCTGCTCCGCTACGTCGTCTGGCGCAACAACACGTTCGGCCTGCATGTGCACGTCGCGATCAACGGCCCTGACCGGGCGATCGCGGTGGCAAGCGCGATGCGCAACTTTCTGCCGGAGCTCCTCGCGCTCTCCTGTAGCTCACCGTTCGTGGAGAACGTCTCGAGCGGGCTCCACTCGGCGCGGACGCAGATCTTCACGCGCTTTTTCCCCCGCTGCGGAGTGCCCGACGCGTTCACGTCGTGGGACGAGTACGAGGGTTTCGTTCGCTTCCTCTATGAGACGGGCTCGATCACCGAGCCCACGCAGATCTGGTGGAGCGTACGCCCGCACATGGTGTTTCCCACCGTGGAGATCAGGATCTGTGACGGCCAACCCGAGCTGTCGGAGGCGCAGTCCCTCGCCGCGTTCGCGACGGCCCTCACGGCCCGCGTCGCCCGCGCGTACGACGAGGGCGAGCCCGTCGAGCCGCTGCCGCATCGGCTGATCGAGGAAAACCTCTGGCGTGCGCTCCGTTACGGACTTCCTGGGGAGCTGATCGACTTCGGCCGCCGTGAGGCCATTCCCGCTCGACAGCGGATCGAGGAGCTGATCGAGTGGGTGCTCCCGGTGGCGGAGGAGATCGGTGCGGCGCCGTACCTCGCGATTCCGGAGCGCAACGCCGCCGAGCGCCAGCTCGAGCGCTTCGAAGATGGCGCGTCGCTCGAGGAGATCTACGCGGAGCAGGTCTCCGCGACGGAGAAGATCGGTGGCTGAGGGCGAAACTCCCACCGAGGAGGAGCTGCTCGCGGCGCTCGACCGGATCGGCGTCGCAGACGTCCTCGTTCAGGCTTTGGCGACCACCGCCTCCATCGGCTTTCGTCGCGTGTCGCCCGAAGCTCGCGATCTTGCGCAAGCCCGGCTCGCGATCGAGGCGCTGCGCGCGCTCGACCCTGTGCTGCGGGAGGGCGGCGCCGACGAGGCCGTCGTGCGGGATCTCGAGCAAGCGCGGACGAATCTCCAGCTCGCCTATGCGAGAGCCGTCGAGGAGGACTCAGAACACGTCTGAATAGGACATTGCATCTCGCAATGCAATGTGTCATGCTGGATGAGTGACCCAGCTCGTTACGCGAATCGACGACGATCTTGCGAAGGAGCTCGACGCGCTCGTCCTCGAAGGTGTCGCGGAGTCCCGCTCGGATGCGGTGCGGCAAGCGCTTCGCGCGCTCCTCGATCGTCATCGCCGCCGGAAGGTGGGCGAAGCGATCGTCGAGGGTTACCGCAGACAGCCGCAGACCGACGAAGAGGTCGGGTGGGCGGACGAAGCGACCGTCCGAATGATCGCCGACGAGTCTTGGTAGATCCGCAGCAGGGCGAGATCTGGTGGGCCGAGGCTGAAGACAAGAGGCGCCCCGTCCTCGTAGTCACACGCTCGGCCGCGATTCCCGTGCTCACATGGCTCCTCGTCGCACCGGTCACGCGTACGACGCGGCACATTCCGACCGCGATCCCGCTTGGCGCAGAGGAAGGGCTCAGCACCCCGAGCATTGCGAGCTTCGACAACCTGCAGCCGATTCGCCGGCGGTTCCTGACCGAGCGGGTCGGAGCGGTAGTGGGCGCGCGACTGAAGATCTGTCGCGCGCTCGCGGCGCTCGCCGACTGCTGAAGCTCCAACACCCGGTCCGGCGTTCTCGCCGCTTGTGATAGATAATCGGCCGCGCCGAGGTGACTCGGCGCTTGCTTTGTGACGGCCTCGTAAACCGGAGGAACGATGGACTTCTTCGTAGACCATGCTGTTGGGTTCGCGCTTGCCTGCGCCGTGCTTGCAGTGCTGTACGGCATCTATCTGACCTGGTGGCTGCTCAGGCAGCCGGCGGGGAACGAGCTCATGCAGGAGATCGCGCATGCGATCCAGGAGGGCGCGGCCGCGTACCTGCGCAAGCAGTACACGACCATCGCGGTCGTGGCAGTCGTGCCGTTCTTCCTCCTCGGCTTCTACGCTGAGCTCGGGTGGGGCACGGCGTTCGGCTTCCTGGTCGGCGCCATCTTCTCGGGCGCCGCCGGATTCATCGGCATGAACGTCGCCGTCCGCTCGAACGTCCGCACGGCGGAGGCTGCGCGCGAGGGTCTTCAGCCCGCGTTCAAAGTAGCCTTCCGTGCGGGCTCGGTCACCGGGCTCCTGGTTGTCGGACTTGGCCTGCTCGGCGTGGCGGGCTACTACTGGGTGCTGACCGATTGGATCGGCAACAGCCCCGAGTCAGCGGTCGACGACCTGATCGGACTCGCCTTCGGAGGCTCGCTGATCTCCGTCTTCGCCCGGTTGGGCGGCGGCATTTACACGAAGGCCGCCGATGTCGGCGCCGACCTCGTCGGCAAGATCGAGGCCGGCATTCCCGAGGACGATCCGCGAAACCCGGCTGTGATCGCCGACAACGTCGGCGACAACGTCGGCGACTGCGCCGGAATGGCCGCCGACCTCTTCGAGACCTACGCCGTCACCGCCGTCGCGGTGATGCTCTTGGGGATCGGCTTCGAGGCGAGCGAGCTCTGGCTCTACCCACTCGCGCTCGGTGGGATCTCGATCATCGCGTCGATCATCGGGACGTTCTTCACGCACGTCTCGAGTGGCCCGAACGCGATCATCAACGCGCTCTATCGCAGCGTGCTCATCGCGACGGTGCTCTCGGCCATCGGCTTCATCCCCGTCACGCTCGTGTACGACGGAAACGGCTTCAGCTTCTGGAACCTGTACGGCGCGGCCCTGATCGGCCTCGCGGTCACCTTCCTGCTCGTTGCGATCACCGAGTACTACACGGGCACGCGCTGGCCGCCGGTGAAGGAGATCGCGCGCGCTTCGCAGACCGGCCACGCAACGAACATCATCTCCGGGCTCGCTTACGGGATGCAGGCGACCGCGCTTCCGGTGCTCGTCATCGCTGCGGGTGTCGTGGGGGCGTACTACGCGGCGGGCGGGGCGCTCTACGGCATCGGCGTCGCCGTCATGGCGCAGCTGTCCTTGACGGGTCTGATCGTCGCGCTCGACGCCTATGGCCCGGTCACCGACAACGCCGGCGGCATCGCCGAGATGGCCGACCTGCCCGAGTCCGTGCGCGGGATCACCGATCCGCTCGACGCCGTCGGCAACACGACCAAGGCGGTGACGAAGGGGTACGCAATCGGTTCCGCCGGACTCGCCGCGCTGATTCTCTTCAACGAGTACAGTCGCGGGCTTGCCGAAGAGGGGCTGACGATCAGCTTCTCGCTGAGCGATCCCTGGGTCGTCGCCGGCCTGTTCGTCGGCGGGATGATGCCGTTCCTCTTCGCCTCGCTCGCGATGCAGGCAGTAGGCCGTGTCGGCGGCCAGGTCGTCGAGGAAGTCCGGCGCCAGTTCCGGGAAGACCCGGGCATCATGGACCGAACCTCGCGACCCGACTACTCGCGCGCGATCTCGATCGTCACGGCCTCCGCGCTCAAGGAGATGATGCTCCCGGCGTTGATTCCGGTCGCCATCCCGATCGTCGTCGGCATCATCAAGCCGGAGATGCTGGGCGGTCTCCTGATCGGGACGATCGTGACGGGGATCTTCCTCGCGATCTCGATGACTTCGGGCGGGGGCGCCTGGGACAACGCGAAGAAGACGATCGAGGACGGGCTCTATGGCGGCAAGGGCTCGGACGCCCACGCTGCGGGCATCACGGGCGATACGGTCGGCGATCCGTACAAGGACACCGCCGGTCCGGCGATCAACCCGATGATCAAGATCGCGAACATCGTCGCGATCCTGCTCATTCCCGTTATCGGCTCGATCCACGGCTAATCGTGGGGGAACCCGCGGGTTCCCCCACGTGTCGTCTGCTGCAATCGGAACCGCGGGACTGGCCCACTGAGCCACAGTCGGTCTCGGAGTCGCCGTATGTGTGTTGCGCGCGCCCCCGATCGAGACTACGATCGACCGCTTCAGGAGCACGGGGCCCATTAGCGGCCCGGAATCCGTCGAAAAGGGAGAGGTACAATGCGATTTAGGCTTCCGCAGGGCGGAGCGCTCATGAGGCGCGCTCTCGTGTTCGGCACGCTCGCCCTGCTCCTCGTACTCGGCACCGGCTCTGCCGTATCCGCGCAGACACCGGCGTCAGCTGACCGGCTCGATGGGCGGGAGCTTCCCGCCAGCATCGCCGAGCTCCAGCTGGACACTCCGGAAACCATGGACGGCCTGTCAGCGGGAGTGCTCGATGCCGGCCTGGCCGGTGCGACAGGCGCCGGCAAAGTCGTGATTCGCCTGTCGGCCGATTCTGGCGCCACGGCCTTTGCGAAGGGCAACGACACGGCCAAGGCCAAGCAAGTGGCGAGGGCACAGCAGGACGCCTTCCTCTCGCGCGTCCGCAGCATCGATCCCGGCGCCCGCGTCCTCGGCCAGGTTCAACTGGTCTTGAACGCGGTCTTCGTCGAGGTGGACGCTTCGAAGCTGACCGAGTTGGCGCGTGATCCCGCAGTCGTGCGCATCGCACGAGTCGGCAACTACGAGGTGGACCTGTCGGAGACGGTGCCGTACATCGGCGCTTCCGCCGTGCAGAACGCAGGATTCACAGGCAAGGGAGTCAAGGTGGCGGTGCTGGATACCGGCATCGACTACACGCACGCCGCGCTCGGCGGATCTGGCAATCCAGACGAATACGCGGCCAACAATCCGAATGTCATCGAGCCCGGCACCTTTCCGACGGCCAAGGTCGTCGGCGGCTTCGACTTCGTCGGCAGCACCTGGCCGAATACGCCAGAGGCGCCGGATCCCGATCCGCTGGACGGACCCCTCGGCGCGGGCACAGGCCACGGCTCGCATGTCGCTCACATCATCGGCGGCAAGGGCGGTGTTGCCCCGGGGGTTGACCTCTATGCGGTCAAGGTCTGCTCGACCGTCTCCTCGTCATGCTCGGGGATCGCGCTGATCCAGGGCATGGAGTTCGCCGTCGACCCGAACGGTGACGGCAAGGCCAAGGACCGAGTCGACATCATCAACATGTCTCTCGGTTCTTCCTACGGACAGCCGTTCGACGACGACCTGTCCCTCGCAGTGGACAATGCGACTGCGCTGGGCGTTCTGACGGTCGCTTCCGCCGGCAACAGCGCGGACAAGCCGTATGCGACGGGTACGCCTTCGGCGGCGACGACGGCGCTCTCGGTCGCGCAGACGCAGGTGCCATCGGCCGCACTGCAGCTGATCACCGTCAACGGTGTCAACTACCCGGCGGTGTTCCAACCTTGGTCTGTGCCGCTCACTGGCGTGATCACAGGCCCGGTCCAGTACGGGAACGGAGCGGGCGGCAACCTGGATGGCTGCGCGGCGTTCACGGCCGGTTCTCTGACGGGGAAGATCGTGCTCGTGAACCGCGGTGGCTGCAACTTCACGCTGAAGATCAAGACGATCGGTGACGCGGGCGGGTCTGCCGGCATCATCGGCCTCGTCGCACCCGGGGCACCGTTCTCGGGTGGCGACGGTGGCGACCGGCCGATCACGATCCCCGGATACATGATCAGCCAGGCCGACTCCAGCGCCATCAAGGCGGCTATCGCCGGCGGCGGGGCGACGGCGATCATCGACCCTGCCAACCAGTTGCCGCTCGTCGGTCAAGTGGTGGGCTCGTCGTCGCGCGGCCCGCAGCACGAGAGCACGCAGCTCATCAAGCCCGAGATCGGCGCTCCCGGCGCGTCGGTATCCGCGATTGCGGGAACCGGAACCGAGGAAGGCCCCTTCGGCGGCACGTCCGGCGCGTCGCCGATGGTCGCCGGCTCGGCGGCCTTGCTGCTCGAGGGCTTCGGCGGCACCAAGACACCGGGCAAGGGGACGACGCCCGGCAAGGGCCTCGGCCTCGGGCTGACGCCCGTCGAGGTGAAGGCGCTGTTGATGAACAACGCCGAGACCGACATCAAGACGGATCCCTTCACCGGGCTCGCACCGATCACGCGTATCGGTGGAGGTGAGATCCGTGTCGATGACGCTCTGTCTGCCCCGGCGGCTGCCTGGGACAACGACGTGCCGACCGGCGCGTTGGGCTTCGGCTTCGTCGATGTCGCGGAGGACACGGTGACGCTGAAGAAGACCGTTCGCATCCGCAACTACGACAACAAGGCGAAGACGTACTCGGTAACGCCGACGTTCCGTTTCGACGACGACGTAACGAACGGCGCGGTCTCGGTGAGTGCGCCGTCGAGCATCGAGGTCAAGCCCGGGCGTGGCCGTGACACCCTCTTCGAGGTCACGCTGACCATCGAAGGCGCGAAGCTGCGCGGGAACTTCATGAACTCCGGCAGCCAGGGCGCGAACCCGGCGGGGCTGACGACCAACGAGTACGACGGCTACCTCGTGCTCGACGACGGATCGAATCCGATCCGCCTGGCCTGGCACGTGCTGCCGCGCAAAGATGCGAACGTCGTCCCATCGACGACCGACCTCAGCGGGGGCACTGACCAGACGATCGGCCTGAACAACACAGGCGTGGGAACGGCACAGAACGACGCCTACTCGCTCCTGGCGGTCAGTCCGAACGAGCCGGAAGGTCCCCTGGGCGGGCAGTCGCCGACGCCGGACATTCGCGGCGTGGGCATCAACACGTTCCCGGTGCCGGCGAACTTCTGCTCGGCGGCGCCTTCCTTCGTCTGGGCCTTCGCTGTCAACACCTGGGAGCGGCAGGAGCACCTCTTGCCGGTCAGCCACCAGGTGTGGCTCGACACCGACCAGGACGGTGAGAGCGACTTCGTCGTGCTCAACCGCGACGTCACCTTCAGCGGCATCGCTGACGGCCGACAGCTGGCCTGGGCGTTGGATCTGGAGACAGGTGACGCGACGGCGTTCTTCTTCGCCGAGCACTCGATGAACACCGGGAACACCGTGCTGCTCATCTGTGGCGAGCAGATCGGTCTGAGCGGTGCCGATATCCTGAGCACTAACGTCGACATGTCCGTCGTCGCTCAGGACTTCTACTACGGAGGTCCCGGCGATCTCGTCGAAGGACTGACCGTCACCCCTCTGGGTGAACAGTTCTTCGGTCTGCCCACCGATGTGCCGGGGAACACCGACGACGCGGACGGACTGTCCGTGCTCGACTTCGGCCCGTTCGCTGGGAACACGGACGAGCTCGGCCTCATGCTGTTCACCAACGGCGACCGAGGTACCGGGAACCGCGGCGGTGCCACGAAGTCGACGGAGGCGCTGCTGTTGATGAAGACGTAGTCGACTCGCGCGTAACTCGCGAGCTCGACGGCTGACGAGGGGCCGGCGATCGCCGGCCCCTCGCGGGTTGTAGGCTTCCCCGCCGTGCCTGGGCGTCGACGACGGCGCGAGATCGAGCTCGAGCGCGTGCTGGGCACGCCGGGCCTCTTTGCCACCGCCTACGGCAACGTCGGCTCCTCGATCTACTACGCGCTCGGCCTCACCGCTGCCTACGCGCTCGGACTGACCCCGCTCGTCTTCGTGATCGCGGGCGTGATCTTCGCCGCGACAGCCGCGACGTACGCCGAGGGGACGGCGCGATTCCCGGAGGCCGGGGGCTCCGCGAGCTTCGCGCGGCACGCGTTCGACGAGCTCGTCAGCTTCGTCGCGGCCTGGGCGCAGATGCTCGTCTACATCGTCACGGTCGCGGTGTCGGCCTTCTTCGTCCCTCACTACCTGTCGATCTTCTGGGAGCCGTTGCGCACCAACCCCTGGGACATCGTGGGCGGAGTGATCGTGATCGTCGCTCTGGTCGCGCTCAACATCGTCGGCGTGCAGGAGGCCGCAAAGCTCTCGATCACCCTCGCTGTCATCGACTTCGCGACGCAGGTACTCCTCGTGATCATCGGCTTCGCGCTCGTCTTCAACGCCGATGTCCTGACGAGCAACGTCCACTGGGGCGTTGCTCCGACCTGGGGGAGCCTGGCGGTGGCCATCCCGGTCGCGATGCTCGCGTACACGGGGGTGGAGACCGTCTCGAATCTGGCGGAGGAGGCACGCGACCCGGTTCGGACCGTCCCCAATGCGTACAAGGCGGTGGCTGGCGCCGTTTTCGCCATCTACTTCACGCTGCCGTTCGTCGCGCTCTCCGCGCTTCCCGTCGAGCGGATCGACGGCGAGCTGACGACACGCCTGGCGCTCCCGCCCGAGGAGGGCGGCTATGCGAACGACCCAATTCTCGGAGTCGTCCAGAACCTCGGCATCGACGAGGGCTGGCTGCTCGACGGGATGGAGATCTACGTCGGCGTGCTCGCCGCGACGATTCTCTTCATCGCGACCAACGCGGGCGTGATCGGCGCCTCCCGGATCACCTACTCGATGGCGAGCTACCGGCAGCTGCCCGAGATCTTCCGGCGTCTCCATCCACGCCTGAAGACGCCCTGGCTCTCGCTCGTCGTCTTCGCCGGGATCCTCCCGATCCTCGTGATCCTGCCCGGTGACGTGAACTTCGTCGGCACGCTCTACTCGCTGGGCGCCACGCTGTCCTTCACGGTGGCCCACGTCTCCATCGTGCGCATGCGAATGCTGCTGCGTCCTGGCGAGGAGCTTCCATACCGTGCGCGGCCGAATCTCCGTGTCAGAGGGGTTGACTGGCCGCTGTTCGCGATCGTCGGCGGAATCGCGACCGGGATCTCGTTCTTCGTTCTCGTCGTCCAGAACCCGGCCACGCGCTGGGCCGGTCTCGGCTGGCTCGCGTTCGGGCTCGTCGGGTACGTCGTCTACCGGCGACGGTTCATCCACGTCTCCCTCGGGGAGACGGTGAAGGCGCCGCCGGCGTTCGGCGCGGCGCTGGCACTCGAGTACCGAAGGCTTCTCGTCCCCGTGATCGGTGGTCAGCCTTCGGATGCTGCGATGGATCTCGCGTGCCGCCTCAGCGCCGAGCGCGGCTCGCGCATCGTCGCGCTCGGCGTGCTCGAGGTACCGCTCGACCGCCCGCTGACGGACGAGCTGCCGGAGCTCGAGCGGGCGGCACACCGGGAGCTCGACCAGGCTGCCGCGGTCGGCGACTCTTACGGCGTCCGCGTGCTCACCCGCCTCGAGCGCGCGCACTCGCCGGGGACGGCAATCGTGAGAGAGGCCGACTCCCGCAACTCCGAGATCATCATCCTCGGCTCGCCTCGACACGCGCTGACCGCTAGCCAGGGCGCCGTGTTCGGGAGGACGGTCGACTACGTCTTGAAGCACGCGCCTTGCCGGGTGCTTGTGGCCACCTCGGAGACCACGTGAAGCTGTACGCCTGGGCGGTGCTCGCGTTCTCGGTTGCGTTCGTGGGGATCGGGATCGCCCTGCTCGTAGCCACGGCCGCCCAGGGCGGGGGGGTCGTGGGATTCCTGCTCGGCGGCCTGTTCGTCGCCCTCGGGGTGGGCCGGCTGAGCCTGGAGAGGAAGAGGCGTGGCCCGTAAGATCCGCGGCTTCGAGCGCGTGCTCGACGCACCCTCGCTCTTCGCCGTCGCGTACGGCGAGATCGCTTCCTCGCTCTACATCGCGCTCGGCATCGTCGCTGCCGTAGCGCTCGGCCTCACGCCGCTCGTCCTCCTGCTGACCGGCGCGCTCTTCTTCGTCGTGTCGCTCTCGTATGCGGAAGGCACCGCCGCAATCCCGGAGGCGGGAGGCGCGGCGACCTTCGTCCGGCGCGCGTCGAACGACCTGGCGGGATTCCTGACCGGCTGGGCGCTCTTCCTCGACTTCCTCATCGTCATGGCGCTCTCCGCGCTCTTCGTGCCCCACTACCTCGGAGAGGCGATCTCCGTTTCGGCGCTGCGCGAGGACCCGTGGGACGCGATCGTCGGCTGCGTGCTCATCGCGGCCATCGCGGCGGTACGACTGACCCGGCGCACGCGTCTGCACGTCGGCTCGCTCGCGGTCGCGCTTCTCGACCTCGTCGTCCAGGGGCTCCTCGTCGTGCTCGGCATCGGCTTTCTGCTCTCGCCCGACACGCTCTCCGAGGGCCTGGGGTTCGCGGCCGGACAGGACTGGGGAGACCTGGCCTTCGCTCTCCCGCTCGCGATGCTCGCGTACACCGGCCTCGAGACTGTCGCCAACCTCGCCGAAGAAGCGCGCGAGCCGGGTCGGACCCTTCCCCGGTCGCTCTTCTCCGCGATCGGGCTCGTGGTGGTCGTCACCGTGCTGATCGCGGGAATCGGCCTGTCCGCCTTCCCTGTCTCCGGCGGAGAGACCGCACTCGGCGAGGAGTGGCTGGAGGCGCCGCTCGTCGGGATCACGGCAGCCTTCGAGGGATCGCTGCCGGCGTTCTTGGTCGACGCTCTCCGCGTCGCCGTCGGGATCTCGGGCGCGCTGATACTGGTTGCCGCAGCGACGACGTCCGTGTCGGGGATCACGCGGTTGACGTACTCGCTCGCGGGACACGGCGCGTTGCCGCGGGAGTTCGCGCGCCTCGAGCGGAGAGCGCTCGTCTCGAGCGAGGCAATCCTCATCGCGGCGGGCCTGGCGATCGGACTCATCGTCGCGACCGAGGTGTTCGCGGGCGGGGATCCAGCGTTCCTGGCGGCGATCTACTCGTTCGGGGTTCTCATCGCCTTCACCGCAGCGCAGCTTGCCGTGATCCGCTTGCGCGTGCGGGAGCCTTCGCTGGCGCGCCCGTTTCGCGCCAGGCCCAACATCCGGGTTCGCGGAGCCGAGCTCCCTATCCCCGCTCTCGTCGGCGCGCCGCTGACCTTTGCCGTGTGGGTGCTCGCGCTCGTCACCCACTCCAGCGCGCGCTACGTCGGACCCCTCTGGCTCGCGGCCGGTCTCGGAGTGTTCGTCGCGGTGCGGCAGACCCAGCGGCGGGGCTTGCTCGAGCAGGTCTCCGCGACGGAGCTTCCACCTGGCGCCGAATTCAAGCGCATCCTCGTGCCGCTGAAGCTCGGCGACATCGGGGAGGAGATGGTCGCCACCGCGATCGCCCTCGCGAAGGACTCTGGCGCCGAGATCGAGGCGATCACCGTGGTGCGGGTGCCACGCCGCTACGAGCTCGAAGGGCCGCTGCCTCCGGACGTGGCGGCCCGGGTCGATGCAGCACTCGAGGAGGCGAGGTCGCTCGGGGCGGAGCACGGCGTCGAGGTGCTCACCGACGCCGTGCGTGCGCGGTCGATCGGCCACGCGATCGTCGACGAGGCCGGCGCGCGAAACGCGGACCTGATAGTGGTCGGCTCGTCCGCGCGCTGGAGGCGTCAGTCCCGGTTCTTCTCGCCGACCGTGGACTTCGTCCTGCGCCGCGCACCTTGTGAGGTTCTGGTGGTCGCGTTCCCGGACGGCGTCTTCGAGGAGTAACCTGACCCGCCGTGAACGCCGTGGTCATCGGATGCGGTCGAGTGGGCTCCGCAGTGGCGAAGGGGCTCATGGCCGACGGCTGGGACGTCACGGTGCTGGACGAGAGCGAGGATGCGCTTGCGCGCCTCGGGCCGAACTGGCGCGGCGGGTTCGTCATCGGCCACGGCATGGACGCGAACGTGCTCGAGCAGGCGGGAATCGCGGAAGCGGACGCAGCGCTCGTGGCGACCTCGGGGGACAACACGAACGTCGTCATCGGGCAGGTGCTGCAGAGGCGGTACGGAACACGCACGGTGGTCGTCCGCGTCCTCGATCCCGCCCGCGCGAAGTTCTACGCAGAGCGCGGGCTCAACACCATCTGCCCGACGCAGACTGCGATCTCCGTGCTTCTCGAGACCATCCAGGCGAGCGCGCCGGCGCCGCAGGCCACCTGATGTACATCATCGTCGCCGGCGGAGGCAAGGTGGGAGCGAACGTCGCGCGCTCGTTGCTCGAGATGGGCCACGAGCTCACGATGATCGAGCAGCGCCCCGACCGATTTGCCCGTCTCGAGGAGGAGTTCGGCCCGGTGGTGATGCGCGGTGACGCGACGGAGATCACCGTGCTCGAGCGTGCCGGCATCGCACGCCCGCCAGAGCTCCTGCTCGCGCTGACCGGAGACGACGAGGACAACCTCGTCATCTCGCAGATCGGCAAGGAGGGCTATGGCGTTGCCAAGGCGATCGCCCGTGTGAACGACCCCCGCAACCAGGCGCACTTCGACCTGCTCGGCATCAAGCAGACGGTCTGCGCGACGACGAACATCCTCGGCCTCGTCGAGCATGAGGTGCCGGAGCACGGGCTCGTGCGCCTCCTGAAGCTCGGAGAGGAGGGGCTGGAGATCGTCGAGGTGCAGATCGAAAGCAACTCGCCTGTCGCGGGCTCGCGCGTCGGCGGGCTCTCGCTCCCGGAGGGATCGCGCCTGATCTCGGTCTTCCGTCATGGCCGGACCGAGCTGGTCGAGCCGAGCACTGTCATGCGGCCGGGCGATCAGGTACTGGCAGTCGTATCGGACGACTCCGCGTTGGCGCTGCGGAAGGCGTTGCTCGGCGCATCCCGCGACACCTAAGAGCCGATTGCGCGCGCTCTCAGAGGCGCCAGTAATGGCGCGTGACGAGGACGACCACAGGCACGAGCTCGAGGCGGCCAGCCCACATCAGCACGATCATCGTGATCTTGGAGACGTCGCCGACCGTCGCAAAGGATCCCATGGGGCCGGTCACTCCGAAACCGGGGCCGACATTCCCGATCGCCGTTGCGGAGACCGCTAGGGCATCGAGCGTGCCCAGTCCTGCCTTCGTGATCGCCGAGTCGATGGCAATGATCCCTGCGCCAACCGCCCAGAAGCCCACGTACAGCAGCACGAACGCGGCAATCGCGCGCAGCGTGCGCTCGTTCACCGGCCTTCCGTTCAGACGGATCGGCATGACGAGCTCCGGGCTCACCGTTTGATCGACCTCCCGGCGCAGCACTCTTCCGATCAGCAGATGGCGCACGACCTTGATCGACCCTCCGGTCGATCCCGCAGACCCGCCGACGAACATGAGCGCGAAGAGCGTGAGGAGAAGCGCCGCGGGCCACAGGGCGAAATCGGCGCTCGCCATGCCGGTCGTGGTCATGATCGAGACGGCCTGGAAGAAACCCGCGCGCACGGCGTCCTCTCCAGTGGCAATTCCGTAGGCCCAGATCATCGCCGTGAGCGCAGCGGCCGCGACGAGCGCGAGGGCAATGTATAGGCGGAACTCCTCGTCGCGCACGAAGGCTCGCGGTTGTCGACGGACGAACCCGCGGTACATGAGCGCGAAGTTCGCGCCAGCGATGAGCATGAAGAACGCGAGGATCCATTGCGAGGTCCCGGCGAACTCCTCGGCTGAGCGGGGCCGGGTCGAGAATCCGCCGGTCGGCATCGTCGTCAAGGAATGAGCAAGCGCCTCGTATGGGGTCATCTCCTCGTCGAGCCCGAGCCAGCCGACCCCCGCCAGAAGCAACACCTGTAGCGCGGTCAGCCCGACGTACAGGAGCCAGACGAGACGGGCGGTGCTCCGGATCCGCTCCGAGAGCTGTGCGATCTCGGGGCCCGGCATCTCCGACTCGAGCAGCTGCCGGCCTCCCACGCGCAGGCGCGGGAGAACCGCGATGGCAAGGACGATGATCCCCATCCCGCCGAGCCATTGCGTGAACTGCCGCCACATTGCCAGCGAGCGGTTGATCTCGTCGAAATCCGTGACGACGCTGGCCCCGGTCGTCGTGAATCCGGACATGCCCTCGAAGTACGCGTCGAGGGGGTGGCTGAGCTGGTCTCCCCCGACGAACAGGTACGGCAGCGCTGCGAACGCCGCTGCGAGGAGCCACGTGACGGACACGACGAGAAACCCCTCGCGTACGCCGACGCGCTGCGCGGCTCCTGCGGTCATCCGCTCGAGCGCAAATCCTGTCCCACTGACGATCGCTCCCGTGGCGAGAAACGGCCAGAAAGGCTCCCCATAGCCGAGTGCGAACGGGACCGGGAAGAGCGCCGCGAGCCCGAGGTACTTCCCGAGGATGCCGATGAGGTTGGCAGACGCCTTGAGGTCGACGGCCGCTCTGCGCTGAGGCCGCAGCGCGCGCTTGACCGTGTCAGCGGGAGTCACAGCGCGCTGACGACCCGGGGCGCGTCTGCGGCCTGGGTGAAGACGATCACGCGATCTCCCTGCTGCAGGACGTCGTCGCCGTGCGGAAAGATCGCCGAGCCGTTGCGGACGATGGCTCCGATGAGCGCCCCGCGAACCGGCATCTCCTTGAACGTCTTCCCGATGTACTCGCTCGTGTCCCGCAGGGTCACGTCGATCACCTCGTAGCGGTTGCCCTCGAGCAACGCCACCTGCTTCGTCCTGGGGTCGTGCGCGAAGCGAATGATCTCCTCGGCCGTGACCGCGCGCGGGTTGACGGAGACATCGATGCCGGCATGCTCGAAGGCCTCCGTCGACACCGGCTCGTGCGCGATGCCGATTGTGAACTTGACGCCGTGCACCTCGGCGAGGGCCGCAGCGTAGAGATTTTTCGCGTCGTCTCGCATCGCGAAGATCGCCGCGTTGGCGTGCCCGATCCGCTCGCGTTCGAGGAAGTCCGGGTCTACGCCGGTCGCGTTGTAGACGCGGGCCTGCGGCAGTGCCTCGGCAACCGCGCGAGCCCTCTCCGGGGACGCCTCGATCATCCGCACACGGATGCCCTGCTCGAGGAGAACACGGGCGATGGCCGAGCCGACGCGCCCGGCTCCGTAGATGACGACATCTCGTACCGCCGCGCCTTCCGGGGCGAGCAGCGCGCTCCAGGCCTGCGCTGCCTCGGGCGAGCCGATGACGACGATGCGGTCTCCCGCACGGATGACCTCGTTCCCGCCGGGAAGCAGCATCTGGTCACCGCGGATGACCGCGGCGACCTTCGAGTCCCGCGGGATCTTCGCGTCTCGCAGCGGAATCCCGAGCACGCCCTCGGATGCGCGCTCCTCGACGTCGAACTCTACGATCTGCACCTGTCCCTCCGCGAAGATGTCGGTCTGACGCGCGGCCGGGACGCCGATGATGCGGCTGATCGCGTGAGCTGTCTCGAGCTCGGAGCAGACGACGAAGTCGACGTCGAGCTGCCCCACACGCCACAGCTCCACGTATTCGACGTTGGACGTGCGGATCACGGTCGTCGCGCCCTTGGCCTCGCGACGGGAGAACATGCCGGCGACGAGATTGACCTCGTCGCGGGAGGTGCAGGCGATGACGAGGTCGGCATTCTGCACTCCCGCCGCCGCCAGATCGCGCCTGCTCGTCCCGTCACCTTCGACCGTCGCGACGTCGTAGCGCTCGGCGAGCGCGGCGAGACGCGAGGGCTCGGTGTCGAGAACCGTGACCTCGTGATCGTGGTGGAGGGCTTCGACGACCGCGAAGCCGACCTGGCCTGCCCCGATGAGGAAGATCCGCATCTCTCGAGCGCGAAGCGTACTCCGGTGATCGGGTCGCGGCAGCTACCTTGGATCGATGCGTTTCACAGCGCTCAGTGCGCTGCTGGTGGGCCTCGTCACGCTTGTTGGCAACGGCTCGGCGAGCGTTCGGGAGCCTGCCGCAGCGAGCGCATTCCAGCTGAAGCGGTTCGCACGCGGGTTCGAAGCGCCGGTCCTCCTCACGCACGCTCCAGGGGAGCCGACGACCCTCTATGTGGTCGAGCAACCCGGCCGAGTCGTGCGTGTGCGGGCAGGAAAGCGCACGGTGTTCATGGACGTCCGGAGCGACGTCGAGTTCGGTGGGGAACAGGGCCTGCTGGGGCTCGCCTTCCACCCGGAATACGCACGGAACAGGCTTCTCTACATCGCATACACGTCCCGCAACGGCCGAAACACCGTCGCCCGTTATCGCTCGAACGGCAGAGCGGCGATCCGCTCGAGCCAGAAGACTCTGCTCTCGGTGCCCGACCCGTACTCGAATCACAACGGCGGCCAGCTCGCATTCGGCAAAGACGGGATGCTGTACACGACGATCGGCGACGGTGGCTCCGGCGGCGATCCCGAAGACCGGGCCCAGGACATGGGCTCGCCGTTCGGCAAGCTGCTTCGTCTCGACGTCTCGAAACCTGGCGCCGACTGGGCGATCGCAGGGCTCGGCCTCCGAAATGCCTGGCGGTTCTCCTTCGACCGGGTTACCGGCGACCTCTACCTCGGCGACGTCGGCCAGAATGCGATCGAGGAGGTCAGCTTCACGCCGCGGAAGAGCGCAGGCCTCGAGAACTACGGCTGGGATCTGTACGAAGGCTCCCGGCGCTTCGAGGGGGGCGAGGCAAGGGCGGGCAAGCTCGTCTTTCCGCTGTTCGAATACGGACGTCGCGAGGGCAACTGCACGGTCATCGGCGGCCACGTCTACCGCGGATCGGCCCGACCGGCTGAACGGGGCCGGTACATCTTCGGGGACTACTGCAGCGGGATCGTCTGGACCCTGAACGTCCGCTCAGGCGCCGCGAGAAACGTGCGCCGCGAGTCCTTCCGCATCCAGGGATTGACCTCGTTCGGCGAGAGCTCGAGCGGGGAGCTCTACGCGACGACGCAGAACGGCGTCATCTACCGCCTGACCTAGCGGCGACGCTGTCTCGGGGTCGAGCGAGCTATGCCGCGAGCGTTTGTTGTGACTAAAGATACAAGGGTCTGACCCTGGACATGGCCGAAGGGGACGCATCGAAGTGTGTCAACTTCGTGTCGAGATATCCCCAGGCGCCGGGCCGACGTCACCCTGTGCGGCGACGGACGCGCGGCGGCGTCTGCCCGAGCGCCGCGTACGCCAGCGCATTCAACGACTCGTTGAGCTGGCGGAGCTCGCCCGCGAGAAGCACGAATCCCTCCTGCTGCGCGGTCGTGCGATTCAACCGTTCGAGCTCCTCCGTGATCCGATCGAGGCGTTCGAAGAGCGCGTCCAGCTGCCGGTCGCTGACCTCTCTCTGCTCCATGGCTCCGATTCTACGCAGCGCCTTCCTCGAGTAGCTCGAGGCGGGTTCTGACGACGAGCGTGTCGGCGCCGAGCCGTTCCAGGAGCCGCTCGAGGGCACCGGACCCGGTCTCGACTGCGACCAGACGCCGCTCTGCTCCCAGCTGAGCTAGAGCGACCCGCGCCAACGATTCGGGCGCGTCGGTGAATACGCCCAGCTTGCGGCCGGCAGCGGCGAGCACACGGAGCGCGGCGCCCACGTCCGCATCTCGGCGGATGTAGACAGCAGCGCGATCCTCGGCGAACCGCTCGAGCAGGGTCCGCCAGTTGCCAGCGCCCCGACGGTCGAGCTCCGCCGCGGCCTCGCCGCGGTCGACCGGCAGGGCGCCCGCGTCGACTCCGAGAACACTCGACACGGAGGCCAGCCAATCGTCCCAGAGCCGGCGTGTATCGCCCAGCGCCCCGTCGAGGTCGATTGCCAGCGAGGCGGTCAGGAGGCGGTCCTCCGCCTCGCGCCCGCAACACGCTTCCAGAGCAACACACCGCAGGCGACTCCGACGGTGTCGATCGCGACGTCGATCGGTGAACCCAGGCGCCCGGGCACGAACACTTGATGCAGCTCGTCGCTCAGTGCGTAGAGCACGCCCAGCGCGAACGCGAAACGTGCCCGCCCCGTCGCGCGAAGGAGCAACGCGCCCAGCACCGCGAACTCTGCCGCGTGAGCGAGTTTCCGCAGGGCGAGATCCCAGCCCCCGAGCCCTGTGCCGAGATCGGGTACCGACGAGAACGCGAAGATGAGACCGCCCCAAGCCACCACCGGGAGCCACAAGCGCGCGAATGACCCGGACACCGTCCGATGATAGGCTCGGCCTCGACCAAGAGGAGCACGGTGAGGGAACCCGGTGCAAGTCCGGGACGGTCCCGCCGCTGTAAGGGGAGTTGCTCACCCGCCACGACGCCACTGGCCTGACCGGCCGGGAAGGCGGCGGGGGAGGGAGCCCCGAGTCAGAAGACCTGCCGCGCCTCCGACATAACCGAACCCCTCGCGGAAGGGAGGATTCAGTGCTTCGTTCGTCCATCTTCGTCGCCGGCGCAATCGTGGCGGCGCTCATCGTGCTCGTCTCGGGGGCGACCGCCGGTTCAACGGCTCCGACAGCATTCCCGGTCACGATCACCACCGCGGCCGGCAAGGTCACCATCCAGAAGCGACCGGTGCGGATCGTCTCGCTCTCGCCGACCGCGACCGAGTCGCTCTTCGCGATCGGCGCCGGGCCCCAGGTCGTCGCCGTCGACGACCAGTCGGACTACCCGAGGACCGCGCCGAGGTCGACCCTCTCCGGCTTCACGCCGAACGTCGAGGCCATCGCCGGGTACCGGCCGGATCTCGTGATCGCCTCGTACGACCCGAAAGCGCTCGTGAGCGCCCTCGACCGGCTCGGAATCCCGGTGATCTTGCACGGGCCGGCGACGAGCTTCAAAGGCGCCTACCAGCAGATTCGTCAGCTCGGGATGGTCACCGGCCGTGAGTCGGCCGCCACCCGCGTGATCAGCGGCATGAAGTCGAAGATCGACCAGATCGTCAAGTCGTCACGATCTCGCGCGAACGACCTCTCCGTCTACCACGAGGTCAGCCCGGACTTCTATTCCGCCTCGACGAAGTCGTTCGTGGGGAAGGTCTATGCCGCGCTCGGCCTCGAGAACATCGCGGACGCAGCCGACGCTGCGGGTACCGGCTTCCCGCAGCTCTCGGCGGAGTACATCGTCTCCACCAGCCCCGACCTGATCGTCCTCGCCGACACCGTCTGCTGCGGACAGAAGCCGTCGACCGTGGCCTCGCGGCCGGGCTGGGATCGCATCAGCGCCGTCCGCACAGGATCGATCGTCCGCATCCACGACTCGATCGCGTCGCGCTGGGGGCCGCGGCTCGTGAGCTTCTTCCGGGCGATGTCGTCCGCCCTCGCACGCTTGTAGTCGCATGAACGCCACCGCCGCGAAGGTCGTCTCGCCGGCGACCGCGGTTCGGCCGCGCGGCATCGCTCCGGTGCGGGCTGGCGCGGCGGTGGCGTTTCTCCTCGGGTCGGTCGTGATCGGCGTGGCCGTCGGGCCTATCGATCTCGGTCTGACCGGGATCTCGACCTCGCTCGGGGAACGTCTCCGTGTGCCCGGGGTCTCGTCGTCGCTCAACGCGACGGAAGAGTCGATCCTGTGGGAGATTCGTATGCCGCGCGTCGTGCTCGCGGCGCTCGTCGGCGGAATGCTCTCGCTGGCCGGAGCGACGTACCAGGGTGTCTTCCGCAATCCGCTGGTCGATCCGTACCTGCTGGGCGTGGCTGCGGGCGCTGGGCTCGGCGCGACTCTGGCGATCGCGTACCTGCCGGACGGCCTCCGCGGCCGGCAGGCGCTGCCGGCTGCCGCGTTCGTGGGCGGCGCGTTGGCCGTCTTTCTCACCTACTCGGTCGGTCGCTCGACCCGCGGCGGCCGGGATACGACGACCCTCGTCCTCGCCGGCGTCACTGTCGCGTCCTTCTTCACCGCTCTGCAGACATTCGTGCAGCAGCAGAACGCGGACACGCTCCAGCAGGTCTACACGTGGATCCTGGGGAGCATCCCGAGCTCCGGCTGGAGCGACGTCGTGCTGGTCCTGCCGTACGTCGCGCTCGCCACCGTTGTCATCCTCGTCTACCGGCGGGTGGTGGACGTGCTGAGCCTCGGGGACGAGGAGGCGGCGAGCCTCGGCGTCGACGTCCGCCGTGTGCGGCTCGTCCTGGTCGTGGCCGCCACGGTCGGCACAGCCGCGGCCGTCGCGATCTGCGGGCTCATCGGCTTCGTCGGGATCATCGTCCCGCATGCGATCCGCATGCTCGCGGGGGTCGGCTATCGGGCACTGCTGCCGCTCTCCGTGATCGTCGGCGCAGGGTTCCTGGTGCTCGCGGACGTTATCGCTCGCACCGCGCTCTCGCCTGCCGAGATCCCGCTCGGAATCGTCACCGCGTTCTTCGGCGCGCCGTTCTTCGCACTTGTGCTGCGCACGAGCCGAGGAGCTGCATGAATGGAATCGAGCTCAGCAGCGTCACTGTCGTCCTCGGTGGCAGGCCTGTCGTCGACCGGATCGACCTCTCCGTGCTCGAGGGCGAATGGGTCGCGGTGATCGGGCCGAACGGCGCGGGCAAGACGACGCTTCTGCGCGCGATTGCGCGTCTCGTCCCGTTTGCAGGGTCGATCGAGCTGGGCGGTCGGCCGACCGCCGCGATGCGGCGGTCCGAGCTCTCGCGGCTGGTCGCTGTCGTCCCACAGGAGCCCTCGACCCCGCCGTGGATGACGGTCGGCGAGTACGTTCTCCTCGGGCGGACGCCGCATCTCGGACCGCTCGCGAAGGAGGGAAGGCGCGATCTCGAGGCCGCCGCGCGAGCCCTCGAGCGCCTCGACCTCTCCGGCTTCGACGAAAGGCCGCTCGGCACGTTGTCGGGAGGTGAGAAGCAGCGTGTCGTCGTGGCGCGTGCGCTGGCGCAGGAGGCGAGGATCATTCTCCTCGACGAGCCGACCGCAGCTCTCGACATCGGGCACCAGCAGCAGGCGCTCGACCTGCTCGACGTGCTCCGGGTCGAGTCGGGCCTGACCCTCGTCGCGGCGATGCACGATCTCACGCTCGCGGCGCAGTACGCGGAACGCATGGTGCTCCTCGACCAAGGACGCGTCGTCGCCGACGGCCTGCCGCGCGACGTCCTCACGGAGGAGACGATCGCGCGTCACTACGGCGCTTCGATCGACGTCGTCCCGGTCGACGGTCGCGTCGCAGTAATCCCCCGTCGTACCTCCGTTCGTAATACCTAGTGAAACTAGGTATAGTCGAGATCGTGCGAGACGCGCTCAAGGGCCACGTCGACCTCCTCCTGCTCTCGGCGCTCGAGGACGAGCCCGCGCACGGCTACGAGCTCGTCGAGACCATTCGCGACAGGAGCGAGGGCGCATTCGACCTCGCCGAGGGCACCGTGTATCCGTCGCTGTATCGCCTGGAGCGCCGACGCCTCGTAGCCAGCGGCTGGGAGACCGTTTCGGGCAGGCGCCGTCGCGTGTACCGGCTCACGAAGAGTGGTCTTCGGAAGCTCGCGAAAGAGCGTTCGGACTGGCGCGCGTTCGCCCAGGCGATGGAGGCGGTCGCGACATGACGATCGACGCGTACCTCGCGGAGCTCGAGCGATTCCTTCCGCGAATCTCGCGCCGGAGGGTCCTGGCCGAGGCGCAGGAGCACCTGCGCGACTCGGCGACACAGCACCGCGCGGCCGGACTTTCTCCCCCTGATGCGGAGGCGGCGGCGGTGGCAGACTTCGGACCGCTCGAGACCGTCGCGCATCGGCTTGCGGCCGAGAGCGCGATCCGGGCGACCCGCATCTCGACGCTGGCAGCGCTCGGCGCGGTCGCGTTCTTCGTCTTCCCGCTCTACGTCGTTCCCGAGAACTCGCTTCCTCCCGCTCCCTGGGTGGAGAAGCCGCGTGACATCGCCGTTCTACAGCTGGTCAGCATCGTGCTCTGGCTCGGGGCGGGAGCACTCTCGACCGCGAGTGCCGCGCTCGCGTGGACACGCCGGTCCCACCTCGCTGCTCCGGTTCTCGTGACGGCCTCCGCGGCCATCGTCGGCGCGAGCGTCGTCGTCGCCGCCATCGGGGCGCGCTGGGTCGCCCTGACCCCCGCGACCCCGAATTGGCCGCTCGCCACGGGACTCGCCGCTGGTTGTCTCCTCGCCTGCGTGGCGGCGGCGGGCTGGGCGCTCGCTCACATGCGGCTGCTACGAGCCTCGGATCTGACCGTTCGCGAATAACACCTGACCTGCGGCTAGCATCGGCGAGTGGCCGTCGCCGAGCCTGAAACCGATGCAGTAGGCCTCAACCAGGCCCAGCGCGAAGCCGTCCAGCACACGGAGGGTCCGCTTCTCGTCGTCGCCGGCGCGGGCTCGGGAAAGACCCGCGTCCTCACCCATCGGGTCGCGTACCTCGTCAACGACCTCAAGGTGAGGCCGAACGAGATCCTCGCGATCACCTTCACGAACAAGGCGGCGGGCGAGATGCGAGAGCGGCTCGAGCGAATGCTCGGCGCGACCGCGCGCGCGATCTGGATCCTCACGTTCCACGCTGCCTGCGGGCGCATGCTCCGCCGCGAGGCCGAGCGGCTCGGCTACCGCTCGACGTTCTCGATCTACGACGACCAGGACCAGGTGCGCCTGGTCAAGGCGTGTCTCGAAGAGCTGGGAAAGGACCCGAAGCGCTTCTCGCCGCGCGGGATCCACTCGCAGATCTCGCGCGCGAAGAACGAGCTCGTCTCGCCGGAGGAGTACACGGCGCGCGTCGCCTCCTTCTGGGACCAGACGGTCGCCGAGGTGTACGAGCTCTACCAGCGCCGCCTGCACGCCTCGAACGCCGTCGACTTCGACGACATGCTCATGCTCACCGTGCAGGTGTTCGAGCGCTTCCCGGAGGCGCTCTCGCGCTGGCAGAGCTCGTTCCGCTACATCCTGGTCGACGAGTATCAGGACACGAACCACGCGCAGTACCGTCTGCTCCAGCTCCTCGGCGCCAAGCACGGAAATGTCTGCGCAGTTGGCGATCAAGATCAGTCGGTGTACGGGTTCAGAGGGGCTGACATCCGCAACATCACCGAGTTCGAGAGCGACTTTCCGGGAACGCACGTGGTTACGCTCGAGCAGAACTACCGCTCGACGAACTCGATTCTGCGCGCGGCTAACGCGGTCATCGAGCAGAACACCGAGCGCAAGCCGAAACACCTCTTCTCCGACCTAGGCGAGGGCGAGCCCGTGCGGGTCGTCGAGCTCGAGGACGAGCATTCGGAGGCGCGCTTCGTCGCCGCCGAGATCGCCGGGCTGATCGACCAGGGGCTCTCCGCGAGCGAGATCGCGGTCTTCTACCGGACGAACGCGCAGTCGCGAGTGTTGGAAGACGTGCTCGTGCGCCAGGACGTGCCGTACCAGGTCATCGGAGGGCCGCGGTTCTACGAGCGGGCCGAGATCCGGGACGCGACCGCGTATCTGACCGTGCTCGTCAACTCGAGCGACGCAGGGTCGCTGTTGCGCATCGCCAACCGCCCACGGCGCGGGATCGGCGACACCTCCCTCGCGCGCGTCGTGACCTATGCGGACACGACCGGCCGGACACTGTGGGAGGCGCTGGCCGACCCCGAGGCGGCCGGCGTCACCTCGGCTGCCTGCCGCGCGATTCGCGGCTTCCGCTCGACGATGGAGTCGCTGATGGCTCAGGCGCAGGAACTTCCGGTGGACGAGCTCCTCGAACGGATGCTCGAGAAGACCGGGATCCTCGACGCCTACGAGGCGGAGCGCACGATCGAGGCGCGCGGCCGGATCGAGAACCTGCAGGAGCTCGTGGGCGTCGCCCGCGAGTACCGTCAGCAGACGGCGGATGCGTCGCTGGCCGGCTTTCTCCAGGACATCTCCCTCGTCTCCGATCAGGACACGATCACCGACGACCGCGGTCTCGTCACGCTGATGACCCTGCACAACGCCAAGGGCCTGGAGTTCAGAGCGGTCTACGTGATCGGGATGGAGGAGGGCATCTTTCCGCACATCCGCGCGATCGAGGAACAGGGCGTGGAGGAGGAACGGCGCCTCTGCTACGTCGGGATGACCCGCGCGATGGAGCGGCTGACGCTGACCCATACGCTCTCGCGCTCGCTCTGGGGGCGTCGGAGCTACAACCTCGCGTCGCGCTTCCTGGACGAGCTGCCGCGCGAGGTTGAGCGCGAGCGGTTGAAGCCCTCCTCCTGGGCGAGCTACGGATCGCCGGCTAGCGCGGCGTTACAGGGCGGCACCCCTGGGCTGGCTCTGTCGACCGGCGACGCTGTGCGCCATGCCTCGCTCGGCGAAGGCATCGTGACCGCGGTTGAGCCTGGCGGGGTCGTCACCATCCGCTTCGCCGAGGACGGCACCGAGCGGCGGCTCATGGTCGAGTACGCGCCGCTCGAGAAAATCGCACAATGAGCCTCGAGTACCGGAGCCCTTCGGCGGAAGAGCTGGCCACCGTTTTACGGACGACGTACGCCGCGTTCGGCGAGGCCCCGAAAGAGGACGACATCGAGCGCTGGGGGCGGCTCATGGCGCCCGATCGCGTGCTTGCGGCCTGGGACGCCGATCGTCCTGTGGGCGTCACCGCCTCCTGGCCGTTCGAGCTGACGGTTCCGGGCGGCACCGCGAAGGCGGCGGGAGTCACCTGGGTCGGCGTTCTGCCGAGCCACCGGCGGCGCGGAGTGCTGCGTGAGCTGATGCGCCGACAGCTCGACAACGTCCACGAGCGCGGCGAGCCCCTCGCGATTCTGTGGGCATCCGAGTCGGTGATCTACGGCCGCTTCGGCTACGGCATCGCGGCGCCGGCGACGGAGCTGGACGCCGAGCGCGGCGCGTTTGAGCTCCGGGACGATCCCGGGCCCCGGGGCTCGATGCGGCTCGTGGACGCGGAGGAAGCGGCCGAGCGCTTCCCGCCGATCTACGAGCGCGTCCGCAGCGAGCGTCCGGGCATGCTCAGCCGAAGCAAGGACTGGTGGACGCAGGGTCGCCTCGCCGATCCGGAGCACTGGCGCGAGGGGAGTGGGCCCAAGTTCTATGCGCTACTCGAGATCGACGGTGATCCCGCCGGCTACGCGCTCTACCGCATCGCCTCGAAGTGGGAGGGTGGGACGCCGAAGGGTGAGGTTCGCATCGTCGAGGCTCTGGCCACCGCCCCGGAGGCAACCGCCGAGCTCTGGCGCTTTCTCTTCGGCATCGACCTCGTCGTGCGTTTGAAGTCCGACGCAGCTGATCCTGCGTGGCCGCTCTTCCTGATGGCCGCCGACCCTCGGCGCCTGCACCTCACCGTCTCGGACGGCCTTTGGCTGCGGCTGGTCGACCTCGAAGCCGCGCTCAGCGCGCGCACGTTCGCCGCGGGCGAGCCCGTCGTGCTCGAGGTCGCCGACGCCATGCTTCCGCGGAATGCCGGTCGCTGGACGGTCGGGTCGAAGCCCGGGCGGAGTGAGAGCGAAGCGGATGTCGCAGTCCACGTCACCGACCTCGCATCCGCCTATCTGGGCGCTTTCTCGTTCGAGCGGCTCGCTGCCGCCGGGAGAGCGCGAGAGCTCCGGCCGGGAGGGCTCGCACGAGCGACCGCACTCTTCGCAACGCCGCTGCCGCCCTACTGTCCGGAAGGGTTCTGAGCGCCCGACACCCCTTGTAGAGTCCGCCGAGCCGCCGCTGTAGAAAGCTCGCAAGGGAGGAAAGGGATGGCCTACCGCATTCGACCCTGCCGCTCGCTGGACGAGCTCGGCCAGGCCGCCGGTGCGATCGGCCACTACTTCGGCTGGGTGCCGACGGACGAGGAGGTCGAGCGCTTCTCGCAGGTTCTCCCGGTCGAGCGGATGCACGCTGCCTTCGACGGCAAGGAGATCGTCGGCGGCGCAGGAGTGTTCCCGTTCGAGATGACCGTCCCCGGCGGGCCGGTTCCATGCGCCGGTGTCACGGTCGTGGGAGTGCTTCCCACGCACCGGCGCCGCGGGCTCCTCTCCCGGATGATGCGCGCGCAGATCGATGACATCCACGAGCGCGGTGAGCCGTTCGCTGCGCTCTGGGCGTCCGAGTCGACGATCTACGGCCGCTTCGGCTACGGACACGCGTCGCTCACACACGAGATCCGCTTGCCGCGGATCTGGGCGGCGCTCCGGGCAGGGACGCCGGCGCGCGCAGGCCAGGTACGGCTGGTCGACCCCGGCGAGGCACAGAAGATCTTTCCCCGTCTGTACGACAAGGTGGCGAAGGAGACAGCGGGTTTCCTCTCGCGTTCGAAGGCGTGGTGGGAGCTTCGGCGCCTGCGGGACGACCCGTCGCGGCGCCCCCCGGGATCCGGTCCGCTCAACCGCGCGCTCTTCGAGATCGACGGCCGCGCCGCCGGCTACGCGCTCTATCGCATTGTCCAGTCCGAGGAGGGCGGCCATTGGAAGCGGAACTTGAGGGTCGTGGAGGCTCTTGGAGTCGACACACGCGCGACGCGCGAGATCTGGCGGTTCCTCCTCGAAGTCGACTGGACTGACGAGATTCAAGCCTTGCTCCTTCCGACCGACCACCCGCTGCTGCATCTGGTCGCGCGCGTCGACCGGCTCGACCTGCGGGTCGGCACCGGGCTCTGGGTGCGGCCGGTCGATGTCGGCGCCACGCTTACGACCCGCCGCTACCGGTCCGACAGCCGCATCACCTTCGAGGTGAAGGATTCGTTTTGCCCGTGGAACGAGGGGATCTGGACGCTCGCGGACGGCGAAGCGAAGCGGTCGAGCCGCCGGCCCGATCTTCGACTCGACGTGCAAACACTCGGGGCGGCGTACCTCGGCGGCTTCTCGTTCGCGGAGCTCTCCCGGTCCGGGCTCGTCGAGGAGGCCGCGCGGGGCGGGCTCGCTCGCGCTGATGCGCTCTTCCTCTCAGACCGCGCCCCCTGGTGCCCCGAGATTTTCTAGCGTCCCTCATTCGGGGGAATCTGTGCGGAAATCGCGCAAGTTCCCATCTCTCCACGGATCCAACATCTGCCGGACAGGTGCGGCGGCTATCAGTCTGGCGGCTGGCTACAGCCGCCGCCCTCCGGCTCCCACGACTCACCGTCGCTATCATCGACGTCCCGGGGCGGTTAGCTCAGTTGGGAGAGCACCAGCTCTTCCCAATTAACTCTTGACTTTTCTTAAAGTCCTGTTATACTTAGTGTAATGGGACAAGAGCTTTCTTATACTCCAGTGAACTCCTCCGTGGAGGCGTTTTTCGCCTACTTGCGTCGGCGCGGGAAGGCCGCTGGCACGATCACGCGCTGGTCACCGGAGCTTGATCGATTTGTTGCCTGGGTGGGTGATCGCAAGCTGTACGAGATCGATGCAGCCGATCTCGAGCTCGATTTCCTTGCCGACTGGGAGGCAGCCTTTCGCGACCGCAACGGTCGTCCACCGGCCTTGAACTCCACCAGGGCGGTGGTTCAGGCCGTGCGCTCCTTTTACGCCTTCATGGAGCGGTTCGACTTGCTCGTTGATGGCGACGGGAACTCCTATCGCAACCCTTCGCTGGTGCTCGAGCTTCCGGTCATTCCCGTCCGGGCGGAGCTCGACTGGCTGCGCGCGGAGGATGATGCCCGCTTGCTCGGCTGCCCAATGAGTGCCCGTGAGGACGTGCTCATTTTCACCCTCAGGATGACGGGGCTCAGGCTGGGCGAGTCCCTTGCACTGACCAACCGCGACGTGAACGTGGGGGAGGGGTCGATCACCGTGACCACCTCGAAGACGGTTGCTGGCCTGCGCTCGATTCCCATCAGTCCTGAGCTTCGTTCGCACATCGATCGCTGGTGGGCATTCACACGCCGGGAAGGTCTCTTTCAGCCCGATGGACCCTTCCTCGTAACGCGCAATTTGACGGCCATGAAGCCCCAGTACGTCGAGCAGGTCGTTGCCCGAGTGGCGAGGCGAGCGGGACTGGCTCGCCGGGTGACCCCGCACACGCTTCGGAGGACCTTCGGCTCCGATCTGGTCAATCGCGGATTGCGGCTCGAAGTCGTCTCACGACTCCTGGGGCATGCCTCTACCGCGATCACCGAGAAAGCCTATGCGCGACTCGAGGATGCGACCGTTCGCGCCGAAATGCTGGCCGCGCTTGTCGCCTGACATCGAGACGAAAGGAGAGAGCTTGGATAAAGAGACCGAGAACGAGGCCGGGGCAGAGGGGGAAGTGCGCGAATGCACGCCCGCGTGTCCTGACTGCGGCAGTCGGAGGCAGTGGGAGTCGCTTATCGATGAGTCAGGCGAGGAGCGGTGGCTCGCGATCTGCCCCTGCGGACACATGGAGGCGTTTCTCCCCGACCAGCCACATGTGCAGGCGAAGGATCCGCTTCGCGCGTACCTGCTCGGACCCGGACGCGACATCTTCCCGGCAGCCCCACCCTGGATTCGCCTGTTCTTGAGCACGATCAAGGAGCCGCGGCCGATCAGGTGGAGCTACGTCTGGCAGAAGTGTCCGAGCTGCGGAACCGCCGTCCGCATGGGGATGCAGGCCTACCCCCGCGGAATGGTGCTTGGACTCTGCTCGCTCTGCCTCTCCTGTGGCTACGTCACCGCGAGCTATTCGATCCCCAAGCGCCTCACCGACTCGGTGATGAGCGGAGCGGAGTGGACGCCTCCCTGTCCTGCCGTTCAGCGTCTGCGGGACTGCGCTCGCCGGCCGCGCATAGCGCTATTCACCGATGGCTGGGGAAGCCCGTCCGCCGATGAGTGGACAGATTGGATTCCGGAGTGATGAGCGTCGGCGTGGCAACCGAGAGACCTGTCGAGCTCTCGTTCGCGGCAGCCGCCTCGCGCGCAGGGACGAGACGCCGGGTCGAGCAGGTTTTCGGGGCGCGGATCTGCCCCGCTTGCTTCCAATGTCGAGGCGAGCTCGAGGTGCGTGGGCTGAAAGAGGGCGACTTCAGCCAGCGCTGCGCGTGTGACCACGATCCCACCGCCGAGTGCTGGGAGGCCTGGCCGGGTGGCCCCCGGTTCGACTTCAACAGATACCTCGAGCTCTGCTACTGCTGCGGCATCGAGACAGTTCGCAGTGGTTCGCGGTGGTCTAGCTTCTACTGTCGGGAATGCATGGATCGGGTGCGCGCCTTCAACCGCCGCTGTGGGGGTTGGGTCATCCCGATCGGCCGCCACTCGGCGATGCACGGCGAGCTCCTGAGCGGAAACGAGGCGATGATCGAGGAGCACGCGACGCACTTCCTCAGACGCCTGCGGAGCCTGTTCGCCGCAATCGAGCAGCTCGAGCACTGGGCAAGAGCGCGCATCGAGCAGAACCTGCTCGTCCTCGGGTTCCCGGCTGGGCGGGGGACCGACCTCGCCGAATATCTCGCGAGGGCACAGCACAGCTTGCTCGACAAGGAGCTCGCCTTCGAGAGACTCTGCCACCAGTTCAGCGGCGTGCTGCTTGGGGAGGAGGCGTGAGAGTGTTCCTCGACGACCTCCGCGAAGCTCCGGCTGGCTGGATCCGATGTCGCACCCCCGCTGAGGTCATCGCGCTGCTCGAGACCGGCGACGTCGAGGAGCTCAGCCTCGACCACGACCTTGGACTCATCGACGGCGAGCGAGAAGCGACTGGCTATGACGTCCTCACCTGGATTGAGCGCCAGGTGGCGACTGCCGGGTTCCGCCCGCCTGAGATGTATGTCCATTCGGCCAATCCCGTGGCGCACAGAAGGATGCTCGATGCAATCGAGTCGATCGCAAGGCTTCAGGGGTCTGACGCGTAGTCCTTGACGAATGAGACGGTTGATGAGCGCTGCGTCGACGCGATCGCTCAGATCTCCGGAGAGACGCTGTAGCGTTGTCGTTCGCGACAGGAGACCGACACGTCCGAGCACATCGCGATCAGTCTTCCCACTCATGTCGATCTGCGCTCTCCTCGACGAGGCGGACGTAGTCGTCGAGCACGGCCTCCTGGATGTGGAATGGGATGTGCACCTCAAGTGCTTGGCGGAAGAGAGCGAAGCGGCGTAACAGACGCTGTAGTGCCCGAACCGCGTCTCGGAGCTCGACATTCTCGCGCTGCTCCCATGCAGCGAGCATGTCGCGTGGTTCGACGACGACGATGCCGGCGTTAAGCGCGGCTAGTCCGCCATCGATGATTGCCTCGAGCACCTCGCGCTGTCGCGGTTTCGAGCGTCCAAGCTCCAGGAAGGGCAAGGAGTCAAAGAGCGACATGTCCTTGAATCGCCTGTCGAGATGACGACGGGCGTGACGGGAAACTCCAGAGGGGGAGAACCAGTTTGTACGGCGCTCCCCATTCCAGTACCTCAGAACCTCAGCCTGGGAGACGCTGTCGAGCAGCATCCCGTCAATCGCAGAGCGGTGCTGGGAACGACAGATCTTGCAGCGCGGTTCGTAGGTGAAAGTGATCTCGTCCGAGTTCACTGTGCGGCCCGACTCTCAAGCAGCGCACGTTCAGTCGCGAGGCGGTTCTCGATCCGTGACATTCCAAGCGTGTGATTTCGCAGTGACTGCTCAGCCCTGTTGAAGGCGATCTCAAGGCTTTCGTCACGAGTGCGAAACTGATCCTGTCTGCGCCGTATCCGAGGAGATCCGCATGTCGTGAACAGCTGCCGTGCGAGCCGCAACAGCATCCCGCCGAAGGGAGCGACCAGGCACTGCCACCCGCGAAGAGTGAGGTAGTACCGGCGCCGCCGCCGATCGTCCATGTGGGGGATGCTCTCGACGCACCCAGCTTTGCGCAGGATCGAGACCGCGTCGGTCGCTGCCCGCTTGGAACACTCGAACGTCTCCATCACCTGACGAACCAGGTCGCCTGAGTAGGCACCCTCGTTCGACGCGATCAGCGCGAGGACCGCTACGAGGTTCATCTTCTCGACTCCGTACTGTCGTGCCATCCCACAAACCGGCATGGCTATTGGCTTTCAGGGGACGCCGGAGAAAATAAGTGCAGTTGAAAGAATCTCATCGCACTTAGAGAGGCCCGCTAGTCGGTGCTCTTGGGCTGCGAGCTACCAGACGGTGCTGTGCTGGTAGTGGGAGTGGGGAGCGGGCTCTCGCGATGGGAGAGGCGTCTCCCAGCACGCCGGTTGTTGACCAGAGCTATGCGGCCGCATCTTTGCTCGACTCGCGGGACGCCGTGGCAGTGAGCGACCCACCTAAGGCGCACGTCGCGAGCGTCCCCTCCGACGAGACGCCGGAGGCCGACCAGATACGCGGCAGCTACGGCAGCACGACATGAATACTTTCTCGACGGTCACTCAACCCTCCAGGCGCTTGGAGGCCGACTCGAAGCCTTGGCGTGGCAATGTTGCGCGACGGTCGGAACGCGAGGGTTCGGCGAGAACGCGTTGCTCGCGGTTTGCGCAAGCGCCTCGCCCTTCGTACCCTCTCGTACTCGTGATACGGCTCCTGAAGTGGGCGACGCACGACGACGTCCTCGAACGTGTCGAAGACTGCGGGGCGCTCAAGAGATCGAGGACGCGCTCCGGCGGGCCTACGTGCTGACGGAGGACAACCCGAAGGGGCGTCTGCGCCCGAGCAGCACTGTCGAAAAGGAGCTTCGGGAATCAGATTGGATCAAAACAGTCGTCCGGGCCCGAGAGGGCCTAAAGGCCAGGGATTCGTTCGACGGCTTGAAGAAGTTCCCGGAGGCCAATCTCACCGTCGCCGTCGAGGTGGAGTGGCCCTGGACGAGGGTCATGGGCGATCTCCTGAAGTTCTGGCGCGCGGAGCGCGAGGAGCAGATCGACGTCGGCATCGAGGTCCTTCAAGGGCCGCGCGAACTCGAGTATGTGGTCAACCACGTATACGAGCTGTATCGAGATCTGATCCCTGACCTGCAGGTCGTCTTTGTGGCACTCGACGCGCCCGGCCTTAAGGAGACGCCATTCCCGGTAACGAACGGCCCGAACATCGTTCGTTCCTAAAGTCGGTGCTGTCCTTCTGCCCCATCTCGCACGGAGCATCACCCCGGCCGCCGCAGGATGCGACTTGCCCGAGCTATTGGGTTATGGGGATCCCGATCCTCGATCCAACGCTGTGTCCGGCCGCTCCAGCGCTTCAGTCTTCTGCCACTCATCGTCTCCGACTCGGACGCGCGATCCGGCCAAATGCGCGGCGTCCGCCGTCCCCGCTTCGGAAGGCCGAGAGCTGGATCAGCTCGCCCTCGAGCTCGAGCCCGGAGCCGATCACGTGCTCGCTTCGCAGGCGCACGTCCTCCCCGAGCCCCGCCGACGGCTGCCGGCTCCACTCCGCTCGGTCGGTCGCGGAGATCAGCGCCTCGATGTCCCCGTACGGCGTCGGCTGACCACCGAGTCGCTCGAGGGCGTCGAGTAGGTAGCCGGCTCGGAGCTTCGGCCAGAGACGAGCGAACGCGTCCGGCCGGGAGACGATGTCCAGGCACAAGTCGCACCCGATCCCGAGGATCGCGCCGCACTGCCCCGGATGCGCCGGGAACGCGCTCTCGAGCGAACGGAGGTCGCGCTCGTGGGTGCGATAGAGATCCGAGCTCGCGCCTGTCGGCGAGGAGACCCGCATGCTGATCGACTTCTCGCGGACCTCGTCCCACACCTCGCTCTGCGCGACCCCCCGCGCGAGCGGCTGAGCCGCCTGCGCCTCCGCCTTGCGTCTCCGTAGCTGCGCATGCGAGATGTTCGGGGCTGCCTCGAACAAGGCCGAGACGTTCCGCCAGCGCCCCTGCTCCACACAGGAGACAGGAATCGTCAGAGAGGATTTCGCCTCGACCAGGACGCTGACGTTCAGGATGCGGTTCTGCTTCGCTCCGACGAGCTCCTCCCCGGAGACGAAGCGCTACCGGCTCGGCCGCCTGCTTGGCTCCGTCACGCGCCACTTGCTCCTCATGACCGCGACGGCGGATCGAGCTGCTGCGACCGGGGCGCTCGTGGCGGCTCGTCCTACGCGGGCTCGAACCGGGAGGCTACGCGTTCGTGTGCAACTTGCCCGACGGGAGAGGTGTCCCACATTCATCCCGGGGGGTGCGCGTCGAATTCCAGGTCCGATGAGAGTGCTCACTGAGCCCTCGGGAACGACGTTGGAATGCCGCGAGCGGGCGCGGGACGCCCTTGAGCCTCCTCGTCCAGCCGCGCAAACCGACCGAGCTGACGCCGACACCACCCTGCCGGTCCGGGCGCTGCAGAGCGTCGGCGGCACCGGCTTGCCGACTCCGCTCGTCGCTATGAGCGTTAGGGAGGTAGGTTCTGATTCACCATGGAGCGTCTCGCCCACTACGTCGTGCACCACCGCCGGCTCGTCATCGGGGTCTGGATCGTGCTGACCACCTTCGGCGGCTTTTCGGCCGTCCAGGTTGCCGACCGCTGGCTCGAGGACTTTTCGATCCCGGGTGCGTCCGGCTACGAGGCGAACCAGCGTGCCGTTGCGAAACTTGGCAACGGAGAGCTCTTCCCGTTCGTTATCGTCCTCCGCGCCGACAAGGACGTGACCGAGGCCCCGGGTGTCGAAGCCGCGATCGAGAAAGTGGCTGCCGCGAATCCGGGCTCTCGCGTCAGCTCCTTCTTCAACACGGGCGACGACGTCTACGTCTCGGACGACCGCAGGGTCACGTTCGCGAACATCTA
>JALZOK010000019.1 GCA_030857225.1 Actinomycetota bacterium | reverse complement strand
TCCTCAGTCGCGCCAATATGCCTGCATATTGGCGCTCCCTGCGTCCTTGCCTCGCGGCACGTGTCGCGTCCCATCCAGCGTGACCACTTTCTGGACAGGCCCTTAGAGGGTCAGCGCAAGTTGTCGAGGTTCGCTCGAGATAGGGCGTCGACGGGCAGGCGAGAGGCTGACGGCGGTCGCTCTCCTGACGGGCTCGGCGATCGACTTCGCCAACGCCGACGGCAGGTACGCGCGCGTCGCATAGAGCGCTTCGTAGAGCGCGACCTTCTCCGGCCAGTCCTGAGCGAGAGTCTCGAGAAAGTGCTCACGCGTGCCCGGACGGAGGTAGAGGACGTTGGCCCAGATGCTGCGAGCGCCGGCCGCGCGCGCCTCGCGGACGACCTCCTCGAGCTGCTCCGGCCGGTCCGAGAGGCCGGGCAGGATCGGCGCCATTCCGACGCCGACCTCGATGCCTGCCTCGGAGAGCCGCCTCACAGCCTCGAGGCGGCTACGCGGTGGCGCGGTGCCGGGCTCCGTCGTCTGCCATACGCGCTCGTCGAGCGTGGGAATCGAGAAGAACACGCCGACCTCGGCGCGGGCGGATGCCTCCTGGAGGACGTCGATGTCCCGAACGACCAGCGGGCCGCGGGTGATGATCGAGAAAGGCGTCCAGGCGTTCGCCAGCTCGACGAGACAGGCGCGCGTGAGCTTGAACCGGCCCTCCGCAGGCTGGTAGGGATCAGTGGCGGCGCCGATCGAGACGGTCTCGCGCTTCCAGGAGCTGCGTCCGAGCTGACGCCTGAGCACCTCGGCCACGTTCGTCTTGACGCGGATCGAGCGGCCGTACCGGTCGTCGGAGGGGCGGTCCGCCCGCTGCTCGAAGTGGCGGACGTAACAGAATGTGCAGCGGTGGACACAGCCCATGTACGGGTTCAGCGACCACTTGAACGGCATCCCGCGGACTGCGTTGAGCGCCGACTTACAAGGTTCGAGTCGGTACTGGGTGCGCATCCAGAAAGTATAGAACACATGTTCGGTAACGCTCGGCAGGCGTTTCACCGATAGATCGTCTCGAGGTGAACGCCTTTGTCGCGATCGTCCTGTCGCTGCTGCACTCGCTGGCAGTCACGGGGATCGCTTATGTCCTCATTTTTTGGGCCTTGTTTCCTTGGGAAAACCAGGACGACCCCGCCTCCGACGACTGGCTGATCGCCGTCGCCGCGATCCTCTTTGCGAGTTCGGCAGCGATGTTCGTCACGCTTGTCGCGAAGAGGAGACGACTCGCGAGGATTGCCCTCGCCGTGCATCTCGCGATAGCGCTCGCGATCTTGGTAGGCGCCCTTGAAAGCTCTCAGCACAGCGATGGACAGCTTGTCGGGCTTGTCTCCGGGGTCGAGACGATAGGCGTCGTCGCCTTCGCAATTCGGTTTCGATCGGCGGATATCGCACCTAGCCGGCTGTAGTGTCGCCCGGCATGGAGGAGCTCGAGGGAGGGATTCGGCGGGTCACTCTCCCTCTGCCGACGCGGCCCGGGCACGTGCACGCGTACCTGCTTCCCGGTGAAAACGGCTGGATCGTCGTCGATACCGGCGTCGGCACTCCCGATGCGAAGGAGGCATGGCGCACAGAGCTCGAGCGAGCCGGTGGACCGGTCGCCGCGATCTTCGTCACCCACTTCCATCCCGATCACGTCGGAGCCGCCGCCGACCTGCACGAGCTGACGGGCGCGCCCGTCCATCAGGGAGCGCTCGACTACGCCCAGTGCGAGCTCGTGTGGGGCAACCCGAACTGGTCGGAGCGATTGCGCGAGTGGTTCCAGCTGCACGGCGTCCCCGACGACGTGACTTCGGAGCTCGTCGGGCAGAGCTCGCTCTACCGGCCCTTCATCCGCTACCAGCGGGATCCGGTGCTGGTCGAGGCGGGCGAGCAGGTAGACGGCTGGGAGCTCGTCGCCGCGCCGGGGCACGCCGACGGGCAGCTCTGCCTCGTGAAGGACGGCATCCTTGTCGCCGCCGACCATCTGCTGCCGAGGATCACGCCTACCGTCGGGCTGTGGCCGGCGAGTCGCGCCGACCCGCTCGGCGACTACCTGGGCGCCCTTCGGCGGATGGAGGAGCTCGACCCCCGCGTCGCCTTGCCAGGACACGGCGAACCGATCCCCGACCCGGCAGGACGCGCGCGAGAGCTGCAGGAGCACCACCGCCTGCGGCTGGAGGAGGCGGTCGCGGCGCTCGGTTCCGAGCCGCAGAGCGGGTACGAGCTCTCCTTCGCGCTCTTCGGAGCTGACCTGAAGCCGGCGAGTCGCCGCTTCGCCGTAGCCGAGACGCTGTCCCATGCCGAGCGGCTCGTGAACGAGGGCGCTGCTCTCAGGCACGAGGACGACAGCACCGTTTCCTATACTGCGGCCTGATCAATGGTGGACGACCACCCGCCTAGTACCTACGCCCCCTCGGGGGCGTGAGCACTCCTCTGCGCATAGCGATCGTGTTCCTCCTTGTGCTGGGGAACGCGATCTTCGTGACAGCGGAGTACGCGCTCGTCACCGCGCGGCGGAGCAGGCTAGAGGAGCGTGCGCTGCGGGGAGGCCGCGGGGCCAGGACGGCGCTGCGGCTGATGGACGACCCGGTGCGCTTCATCTCGACGGTTCAGGTCGGGATAACGATTTCGGGGATCCTGCTCGGTGCGATCGGCGAGCCGTTGCTCTCCAGCCTTATGGATCCGCCGCTTTCGAACGCAGTCTCCTTCTTGATCGCCTTCGCGATCCTGACCTACCTCTCCGTCGTCCTCGGCGAGCTCGTTCCGAAGGCGGTCGCGCTGCAAAAGGCGGAGAGGCTCGCGATCGCGCTCGCGGTGCCGCTCGACTGGCTCGCCAGGATCACGCATCCGCTCGTGTGGGCGCTCCAGAAGTCGGCGAACGTGGCCCTGCGCGCGCTCCGGGTGAAGCCGGCCCCGGCGGGGATGATCGCGTATACGCGTGAGGACATCCGGCACAGTGTCGCCGCCGCCGAGGACGTCGGGGAGCTGCAGGAGGCAGAGGAGGAGATGCTCTACAAGGTCTTCGACTTCGCATCGAAGGAAGTCGACGCGGTGATGGTTCCGCGCCCGGATGTCGTGGCGATCTCAGTGGACATGGCGCCGGAGGAGGCCCTTGCGACGGTCGTCAACTCGCCGTACACCCGCTACCCGGTCTACCGAAACTCGCTCGACGAGATCGTCGGCATCCTGCACGTTCGTGACCTCTTCGCCGCCATGCACGAGATCGGAATCGCCGAGGTCCGACTCGACGCGATCTCCCGCCCCGCCCACGTCGTGCCCGAGACCAAGGATCTCGCTGCGCTCCTCGCCGACTTCCGGCGTGAGAAACAGCACATGGCGATCGTCGTCGACGAGTACGGAGTGGTGGACGGGATCGTCACGCTCGAGGACCTGATCGAGGAGATCGTCGGCGAGATCGAGGACGAGTTCGACCTTCCGGACACCTCCGTCGAACGGCTCGACGAGACGCACATCCGGGTGGACGGCTCGTACACGATCGACGATTTCAACGAGGCGTTCGGCGCCGACCTCGATCAGGAGGACTACCACACGCTCGCGGGTCTCGTCTTCGGCGCGCTCGGGCGTGCCGCGGACGTGGGCGACGAGATATACGTCGCCGGTATTCGCCTGGGCGTGCTCGAGGTCGAGGGCTCGCGGATCTCCCGGCTCGAGATCGAGTTCGAGGCCGGCGACAAGCCGAAGCCCGCGGGCGAGTCGGAAGCAGCCTAGCCCTGGGGGAGTCCGACGTTGAGAGGAGCGGCAGCGGCCGCGAAGCGGACGCCTTTAGGGATCTTCGCGCGATCGGAATCCGCGCGAGTGGATTCCGGTCTTGCGCCTGAAACTGCCTAGCACCTCAGCGTTCCGCCACCGCGACTTTGCGCTCTTCTGGGTCGCGCTGGTCGCTTCGAGCTTCGCCGTGAACATGGCGACAGTCGCCGTCGGCTGGCAGGTGTACTCGGTGCGGGAGAATCCCCTCGACCTGGGGCTCGTCGGTCTCGCGGAGTTCCTTCCTCTTCCGCTGCTCGCACTGCCGGCTGGACATCTCGCCGACCGGGTTTCGCGCAGGCTCCTCTACCTCTTCATGATCACAGTCGACATCGGCGTCGCCCTCGGGCTCCTCGCGATCACCCTTTCCGGCGCCGACCGGGTGTGGCCGTTCTTCGCGCTCGCCTTTCTGATGGGTGTCGGAAGCGCGATCGGCGCGCCCGCGGGCCGCGCGCTCACACCCTCGCTCGTTCCCAGGGAGATCCTCGTCAGCGCGCTCGCGCAGCGCTCCGTCGCCTTTCAGCTCTCACTCGTCGCGGGCCCGGCGGTAGGGGGTCTGTTGTTTGCGCTCCGGCCGGAGCTCGTGTACGTGGTCGGCATAGCGCTGTCGCTCGTCGCGTTCGCATGCGTGCTCGCTCTCCGTGCCGGGCGTGACGCCGTGGCGGCGGGTGCCGCGGGCCTCGAAGAAGTGCTCGCCGGAGTACGTCTGATCCGGCGGACGAAGGTCTTGCTGGGCGCAATCTCGCTGGATCTCTTCGCCGTTCTGCTCGGAGGTGCGGTCGCCCTGCTCCCGATCTTCGCGAAGGACATCCTCGAGGTCGGCCCGACGGGGCTCGGGCTCCTTCGCGCGGCTCCGGCGGTGGGATCGTTTGCGGCCGCGCTCTTCCTCGCGCGGCGTCCACTGAGACGGCGAGCCGGCCGCACGCTGTTTCTCGTCGTGGCCGCGTTCGGCGTGTGCATGGTCGTCTTCGGCCTCTCGCGCGAGATGTGGCTCTCGATGCTCGCCCTCGCGCTCGGAGGAGCCTTCGATCTGGTCAGCGTAGTTCTGCGCTCGACGATCCTGCCGCTCGTAACGCCGGATGAGCTACGCGGTCGGGTGAACGCGGTCGAGATGGTCTTCATCAGCGCGTCGAACGAGCTTGGCGCGTTCGAATCCGGAGTCGCCGCCGCGCTCGTGGGCGCCGTCCCAGCGGTTCTCTTCGGCGGGGTCGCGACGATAGCGATCGCGGTCTTGTGGTGGCGCTTGTTTCCCTCGCTGGCGCAGGTCGACCGGCTCGATGAGCTGCAACCGGTAGAGCTTCCTAACGCCGCGCCCGGCTGAGCAAGCGCTCGGCACCCACGTTCCGGATCGACGCGTCGACGAGCTCGATCGGATGGAGCGCGGGAAGGGGACGGTGCACTCGGCGCAGCGCCTGCGACACCTGCACCAGACAGCCTGGATTCGCGCTTGCGTACGCCTGTGCGCCGGTGGCGAGGACATGCTCGGCCTTGCGGTCTCCGAGCTCGCGGGCGGCCTCGGGCTGCACGATGTTGTAGATCCCGGCTGAGCCACAGCAGATGTCCTGCTCGGCGGGCTCGACGACGTTCAGAGCCGGAATCCGGCCGAGGGCACTGAGCGAGGCCAGTGGAAGCGCCTGCGCGTGGCGGAGGTGGCAGGAGTCTTGGAGCGCGACCTTCATCGAGAGTGGATGGCGTCGCGCCTGCGGCCGAGCGTTCGCGAGAAACTCGCCGACGTCTCGGACCTTCGCGGCGAAGTCGGCGGCGCGCTCGTCGCCCAGGAGCCAGCCGAGCTCCTTGAGGTGTGACCCGCAGCCGGAGGAGTTGACGATCACCAGCTCGACATCCTCGAACGCCCCGATGAGCTCTCGCGCGAAGGTCTTTCCCTCCTCGAGCCGGCCGGCGTGCACCGAGAGCGCGCCGCAGCAGCCCTGTAACGGGGCGGCGACCTCGTAGCCGTCAGCCGCGAGCACCCGCGCGGTCGCAGCGTTCACGTCGGGGAAGACCGCGTGCTGGACACATCCGGTCAGGATGCCCACGCGCCCCAACCGGGCTCCTTCCGGAGGCGTGATGCTCGCCACCTCGCCGCGGCCGCGCCACGGAGGCGCGACGTCGACGAGCGGCCGCAATCGCCGGGGCAGAGGAACGCCGCGCCCGAGCTCGGCTAGCGCGAGCGCGGCCCGCATCCGTCGATGGTAGGGCAGCACGCGAAAGAGAAGACCGCGGAGCAGGCGGTCGCCGAGCGGTCGCTCGTACTCGGCCTCCACCGCGGCGCGGGTCGTCTCGATCAGCCGGTCGTAGCGAACGCCTGACGGACAGGACGACAGACAGGCCATGCAGCCGAGGCAGCGGTCGAAGTGGGTCGTGACCGTGTCGTTGAGCGTCACGGTTCCGTCGAGGCGCGCGTCCATCAGATGGATCCGGCCGCGCGGCGAATCCATCTCCTCGTTCCACAGAACGTAGGTGGGGCACGTGGGCAGGCAGAAGCCGCAGTGAACGCAGTCGGCCGTCAGCTCGCGAATCATGCGGCGAGGACTCCGTTCGGGTCGAGCTGGCGCCGGATTCGCTCGACCAAGCGGTCTTCGACCTCGCTTTGCAACAATCTGTTACTCGGCGTGTCATCGCCCGAGTACGCGACACCGGCAGCGGGACGGACGACCGCATCGCGCAACTCGGCCAGGGTTTGCTCGAGCAGCCCCGGATCGAAGCGGATGCGCTGGAGCGCCGTTGCCTGTCGGCGACGCGAGACGTCCCACGCTTCGTGGTCGACCTCGACGCCGCCCACGAGAGCCTGGGCAGCGGCAATCTGCGCCTCGACCGCTCGAGGCGAGCCCTCGAACAGGGCGAGGATGCCACCTGGATGGAGAATGTCGAGGGCGCTCGGTTGCACCTGCGAGCCGAGGAGGGCGTAGACCACGCTCACGGCATCTTCGGTCTCGACCGCCAGTGTCTGCGAAGACTTCGGGAGCGGATGCAGGCGAAGGCTGACGCGGGCGATCAACGCTAGTCGTCCCTGCGACCCACAGACGAGCCTCGCGAGGTCGTACCCCGCCACGTTCTTGACCACCTTGCCGCCGGCGCTCGCGATCGTCCCGTCGGCGAGCACGAGGGTGACTCCGAGCACGAGGTCCCGAGGCGCGCCGAAGCGATGGCGCAGCGGGCCGGACAGGTTCAGGGCCAGCAGCGCTCCGATGGTCGGGTCGCCGGGAGGATCGAGCGCCAGCCGCTGGCCGTGCTCGGCGAGGGCGTATTGCAAGGTCGAGAGGCGCAGCCCCGCCTCCACGGTGCATGTCAGATCGCCGGACTCGTGCTCCAGGATCCGGTCGAGGCCATCGGTGGTGAGGTCCTCGCCGATCGTGAGTCGCCGGCCCTCGTCGTGGGCGGCAGCCAGCGCCTGCGCAGCCTGCTCCAGGCTACAGACGCTCGGCAATGCCCATCCTCTCGAGCGGATGCATCCGGTACGGCCCCGGCACCTCGCCGCAGAGCCGCGGGGTGGGGATGACCTTGCCGGGATTGCAGAGTCCGTTCGGATCGAACGCGTGCCTCACCCGCCCGAAGACCTCGAGGTCGCGCTCCGAGAACATCCGCGGCATCGAGCACGCCTTGTCCATTCCGACGCCGTGCTCCCCCGTGAGCGAGCCGCCCGCCTCGAGGCAGGCATCGAGGATCGCCTCGGCGAGGTCTCGGGCACGCTCGGTCTCTCCCTGCTCGGCGTCGTAGAGAACGAGCGGATGGAGATTGCCGTCCCCCGCATGGAAGACGTTTCCGACCCGCAGGCCGTGGACCTCGGACAGCACCTCGATTCGGCGCAGGACTTCGGGGAGGCGAGTCCTCGGCACGACCCCGTCCTGAACGTAGTAGTCGGTGGCCACGCGCCCCATGGCCGCGAACGCCGATTTCCGTCCCTTCCAGAGGAGCGCGCGGGCGAGGTCGTTCGTCGCCGCCCGGATCTCGAACGCGCCACACTCGGCGCAGATCGTCTCGACCTCGGCCGCATCCTCCTCGACCTGAGCGGACACGCCGTCGAGCTCCACGAGCAGAACAGCTCCCGCGCCGGCGGGATAGCCGGGAGCGACCGCGAGCTCGGCGGCCTCGATCGTGAGCCGATCCATCATCTCGATTGCGGAGGGGAGAATCCCGGCCGCGACGATGCCGGTCACAGCCGCGCCGGCCGCGTCGGTTGTTGCGAACGCCGCCAGCAACGTCTGTATCGCCTCCGGGGCTCGGACCAGGCGCAGCGTCACCCGAGTGACGATGCCGAGCGTGCCCTCCGAGCCCACGACCAAGCCGAGCAGGTCGGGGCCGTCCGGGTCGAGCGCCTTGCCTCCGAGCTCGACGACATCACCGTCCGGTAGCACCAGGGTCACGCCGGTGACGTGATGCACGGTGAAGCCGTTCTTCAGGCAGTGCGCTCCTCCCGCGTTCTCGGCGACGTTGCCGCCGATCGTGCAGACCTGCTGGCTCGAAGGGTCGGGCGCGTAGAAGAACCCCTCGGGGGCGACCGCCCGCGTGACGTCGAGATTGGCGACCCCCGGCTCGACAACGATCCGCTGGCTCGCGAGGTCGATCTCCAGGATGTGATTCATGCGGGCCAGCGACACGACGACACCTCCCGCCAGCGGGGTAGCACCTCCCGAGAGCCCCGTTCCGGCGCCGCGCGCGACGAAGGGGATGCGCTCCTCGCCGCACGCGCGCACGACTGTCTGTACCTCTTCCGTCGAGCCGGGGAGGACGACGAGCTCCGGAATCGCGCGGTGACCTGTTAGCCCGTCGCACTCGTAGACCCGGAGCTGCTCCGGCTCGGTGATCACATGCTTCGCTCCGAGCGCGCGCTGCAGCTCCAGCACAAAGGAAGCCGGAAGCGCCATCTCGGGCGAGTCTACGGCTCGCCCCGAGATGGCGCTCACGCCGATGCCCAGAACTCCTCGAACACTTCTGGGTCACTGGGAAGCGCTAGAGCGTCCC
Organism: Actinomycetota bacterium; assembly: GCA_030857225.1. Taxonomy (GTDB): domain Bacteria; phylum Actinomycetota; class Thermoleophilia; order Gaiellales; family Gaiellaceae; genus GMQP-bins7. Next base: position 36,213 of record JALZOK010000019.1, on the reverse strand, counting down.
GCACGACCCCGGCCTCGATGCCGAAGAGAAGGACTTGCTCGAGCTCGAGGCTGCGTCCGTTTCGGACGCCGCGGGCGATGTACATCGCAGCCGCCCGCTCATCGCTTGCGAGCACGTCTCGGAGCTCCGAGACGTACGTGCCGCCCGTCTCCTTCGGCAGTCGGCCGAGGAAGCGGAAGATCTCCTCACGGCCCCGATAGACGCCGGCCATCACACCCCGCCCCGGAACCGTCCAGATCGCGTCCTCGGCAAAGAGCCCCCGCAGCCCGAAGCCCTCACCACGCGCGAACGCGTCGAAGATCGCCCGGACGAGCGCCTCGTTCGTGGCTCTAGCGCTCATCACGGGCCTGCTCCCAGCGGGCGATCAAGCCTTCGACATGGCGATGCTGGGCTTCTGAGAACGGGACGCGGGACACCAGTCGCCGCGCTTCAGCGGGGTCGTCGTGCTCGACGGCAGCCTCAAGATGCTCGCGGAGCGGACTCGGTTGACGAAGCTGGCGACGCAGCCAGCGGAGCAGGCTCACGGTGGCCTGATCGGTCACGGCGCCAGGCTAGACGACTTCCCCGTCCTCGGTCTTGCCTTCGGCCTTCGCGCCTCCAGGGTCCGTCCTGCCGTCCTGAGAGCTCGCTGCCGACGCTTCTTCGTCCGCGAGGCTGTACGCGCTCAGCCGTGACGACAGGCCGTCCATCCAACTGACGGCCTCCGGCTCGTCCCCCGGGTCCTCCGCGGAGCGCTCGCGACGCCCCTTGCGACTCGATGGGGGCGCAGGCGCCGGACGCGGGCGTCTCGGCCTGGGGGCACGTTCGGAGTCTTGCTCCTCGTCTTGCGCTTTGTCCTTGACGAGAGTGGGGAACGCGGCAAGCGGTGGCAGCCCGAGACCGACGATCGAAGGCACGGCCGGATCCGGGTCGGCGCTCGTCTCTGCGTCGACTCCGAGAAGGGGAGCCGGACGTGGCAACGGCTTCTTCTGAATCTGCTCCCGAGGCCGTTCCGGGTCGACCACGTAGTCGGGCAGTGGACCGGGATCCGGCTCGGGCTCGAGGGCCGATAGTGGCGGAGGAGCCTTCGCCACTGGCGTCGGGGTCGTTTTCGGATCGACGACGAAGTCAGGTAGCGGCTCGCGCTCGGCGACGGATTCGAGCTCCTGTTCCGGCTCCAGCGCCGAAGCTGCGGCTGGCTCCGGAGCGACCGCCGGCTCCTCGCCGAACTCGGGGACGTGGTTCGGCTCGAACGCGGCGATCGGGATCGGCTCCGGTGTGGGCTCCGGCTCCGGCTCAGGCTCCGGCTCCGGCTCCGGCTCGGGAGCAGGCTCGGTAACTGAGATCGGTTCGACAACTCGCTCGTGAGCAGGCTCTGACCTTGGCACGAGCTCGACGACGGGTTCTGGCTCCGGCTCCGGCGTCGGCGCAACCGCCGGCGCGGCCTCCGCCTCGGCCTCGGCCTCCGCCTCGACAGGTTCCGGCTCCGGCGGCTCGGCGACCTCCGGCTCGGGGTCTGCGAGAGGCTCCAGCTTCGGCGCTGCCTCGGCGACGGGCTCTGGCTCAGGCGCGGCGCGGACAGCGGGTTCCGGCTCCGGGCGGAACTCGACAACAGGCTCTGGCTCCGGCGGCAGCTCGACGACCGGCGCCGGCTCGAACGCCTTGAAGTAGGCAACAGGTGTCTCGGGCACGGGCTCGGGAGCTGGCGCCACGACGTAATCGGGGAGTCCGTCCGTCTCGGCAGGTCCCGCTGCTCGCTCGGCTTCTGCGCCGGGAACTGTCCATCCTCCGACGGCGTTGTCCCACGTCGGCTTCGCCTCCACGGGTTCGAGGAAGCCCGGCTCGAGCTCCGTCGTCGGCGGCAGCTCCCAGAGCGGTCGGCCCACGACCAGCCGTTCTCGGAGCTCGAGTCGCCGCACCTTGCCGCCGAGCGTCGTCGGTAGCTCGTCCACGAACTCGATCTCGCGCGGGACCTCGTGCTCCGCGAGCAACTGCCCCACGTCTTGCCGGAGCTCCGCCTCGAGCCCGTCCGAGCCTTCGACACCGGGCGCGAGCACGACGAACGCTCTCAAGAACTGCCCGCCGCGCTCGAGGTCCCGCACGCCTACGACTGCGCTCGAGGTGATGGCGTCGTGCTGGCGGAGCGCCCGTTCGCTCGCGTAAGGGCTGAAGCGCTCTCCTCGACTCGTGAGCATGTCCGCCGCTCTGCCCAGGAACCAGAGAAATCCATCGGCGTCAGCCGTGGCGATGTCACCTGTGACGTACCAATCTCCGCGGTACGACTCTTTCGTCTCGTCCGGCGCTTCCCAGTACCCGGCGAACAACGTGGGTGTGCGTCCACGGACGGCAAGCTCCCCCTCGGCTCCCGGCGGAACCTCGTTCCCAGCGTCGTCGACGACCGCGACCTGATGCCCTGGCAGAGGCAGGCCCAACGATCCTGGCTTGAAGCCTGCGTCGGCGCCGTTCCCGACGAAGACGTTCGTCTCGGCTTGCGAGTAGCCGTCATGGATCACGAGACCCCATGTCTCCTCGAAGACCGCGTTCACCTCGGGGTCGAGATAGTCACCCGTCGAGACCAGCCGACGTAGCTGCGGCGGCCGGAAGCGCCGGAGCTCCGGCTGCTGGGCCATCGCCGCGTACTCGGCGGGGGTCTGATTGAGGATGGTCGTGCCGAAGCGGTAGATCAGGTCGAGCCGCTCGAGTGGCTCGAATTCGCCTTCGTGAAGCAAGGTCTCAGCGCCCCGCGACCAAGGACCGAGCAGGGCGTGCATGACGCTGTTCGGGGAGCCGGCAGGAGCGGTGCACCAGACGGAGTCGCCGCGTCCCGCGTCGAGCCAGTGCTCGGACGCAACCCGCGCGGCGAACGCGGCCGCGTTCGTGTGCGCGACGAGATGTGGGCCACCGGACGTCCCCGCGCTGGTGAGCACGAAGGCGAGGTCGCGGGATGAGGAGTCGTGAGTAGGAGCCTTGTCGGGCGCGCCGAGGAGAAGCGGCTGCGCCTCGTCGACGTAGAGCACATGGGGACGATCGACCATGCGAACGACCTCGGTCTCCGCGACTCGCGCGGCGACGAGGAGCCGTGCGCTCGTGGTCGTCAGTCGATCCTCGAGCGTCGCCGCAGACATACTCACCGAGGCTGGGACGACCACCGCGCCCACCTTCAGGCAGGCGAGCACGACCTCGAGCCAGTCGATGGATGACCCGACCAGCACCAGGACGCGATCTCCGGGCCGGACTCCGCGTTCGCGCAGCAGCGAGCTCCAGCGTGCGCTTCGCTCGGCGAGCTGGAGAAAGGTCCGCGGCTCGATGACGCCGTCACTGCCGAGGACCATCACGGCTTGCCGCTTCGGGTCGTGGGCTAGCGCCTCCACGACGTCACGGGTGAAGTTGAACCGATCCGGGACCTGCCAGCGCCCATCCGCGATGGCGGGGTAGAGAGCGAGCTCGAGCGGCGACGAAGGCAGCTCTCGTTGCGCGCGGCGGCCGATGCGAAGCTTTTTCACTGCGAAACCATTATCGACCCGAATCCCCCCAAAGCTAAAGCCCGGCCCCCTGATCGGGCGCAAGATCGAAATCCGCCAGCGCGGATTCCGATCGCGCGAACATCCCTGAGGCCGCCGCTGGCGCGGCTGCGCCTCGGCCGCGTGGTCGCGATTTCATGTCACGCACCTACCAGGCCGTGCTCGATGCCGAACGGCTCATCCGAAGGTAGCTGCTCGGGCAGCCGAAACCCTCCCGCCTCCTCGAGCGCTGCGATGCGCGACTGAATCGGTGGATGGGTGTTGAAGAGGCTCGAGAGCGCGAGGACCCCACGTCGGTCGGAGTCGAGACGGTCGGTCGGGCTCTCGACCCAGAGGTGCGCTGTTGATGCGTCCGCGTAGGAGATCGTCGTCGAGTCCCGCTCGAGCCGACGGAGCGCGAGCGCCATCGCCTCGGGGTCGTTCAACATCTCGGCCGCACCAGCGTCTGCGAGGAACTCGCGGCGGCGAGAGAGGCTCAGGCGCAGGAGCAGCGCCGCGTAGGGCGCAAGCAGGAAGCCGACGAGCGCGAGCACGATCACGATCACGCCACCTCTGCGGGAGCGTCCCCCGTACGCGAGCGAGCGGAAGCCGATGTCCGCGATCAGCGCGATCACGCCGGCGAAGACGAGCGCCATGGTCATCAGGTAGGTATCGCGGTTGCGGATGTGCGACACCTCGTGCGCGAGGACTGCCTCGAGCTCGCGCTGCGGCATGGTGGCGAGCAGCCCCGTCGTCACGCCGACGTAGCTCGTCTGGGGACGCAGGCCCGCGGCGAACGCGTTCGGCGCCGCGTCCTCGACGATCCGAACCTCCGGGGTCACCGGCAGGCCGGCTGCGATCGAGACGTTCTCTACGAGCCTGCGCAGGGGCTTGACGGCCTCGGGGGCGACTTCCTGCGCGCCGGTCAAGCGGGAGACCATGCTGCGCGAGCGGACGAGCGCGAAGATCCCGTACAGCACTGCGCCGACGATGGCGATCACGCCGAGCGAGATGTCGAAGGCAAACCCGATCAGCGCCGCGAGGACGAGGAGGAGCAGCACGAATCCGAAGACCACGATCGCGCTCCGCAAGCGGTTCGCCCGAATTTGCTCCTGGAGTGTCATATCAGTAGCTTGATCGAAATTGCTGCGATCCGCCGCGAGCGCCGGCTTCAGGGATTTTGAGCGGACGAAGTCCGCGCCCGCGGATTCGGTTCGTGCGCCAACTGGTTAGTCAGCCGAATGAAACTTGCGGTAGCGCAGTGTCTCCGTGGGCGGAGAAGAACTCGCGCGCCGGGAAGCCGAGGGGCGACGCGACGAGGAGCCACGGGAAGCTCTGGACTGCCGTGTTGAAGCGCATGACGGTCGCGTTGTAGTAACGGCGCGCAGCTGAGATCTTGTCCTCGGTGTCCGTCAGGTCCTCCTGGAGCTGCAGGAAGTTCTCCGACGCCTTGAGCTCGGGGTACGCCTCTGCCACCGCGAAAAGTCGCCCGATTGCAATCGTCAGGCCCTCGTTCGCGTCTGCCGCCGTCCCTGGTGTGCCGGCTTGTTGGAGCGCAGCGCGCGCGCGTGTGACTTCCTCGAAGACGCCGCGCTCATGAGCCGCGTACGCGCGTACGGTTTCGACCAGGTTCGGAATCAGGTCGGCGCGGCGCTGCAGCTGCACGTCGATGTTCGCCCAGCCTGTGTCGACTTCGTTTCGGAGCCGGACGAGGCGGTTGTAGCCGACGACGGCGAAGAGCGCGACGAAAGCGACGACGCCGATCAGGATCCAGAGCCAAAGCACGCCACGCTGAGTCTACGGAGGCGACCAGCGGCCTCGGTGTGAGATGGAGCGCCTGGCCGCTACGGGGCCACTTTAGGGATGTTCGCGCGGTCTTGCGCACAACTAGGCGAGCGCTGCGGCGAGCGCATCGCGCCCGTTCTCGAGCACGGGCTCCCCGTGCGACACGAGAATGCGCCGGACCGGAAGCTCGAGCAGCGGCCGCAGTGAGGCGGCGAGCTCGGGATGACTGGTGTTGCCCGAGAGCCATGACTCCGGGCACATGCGCACGCCGCCGGTCCCGTCGCCGAGCAAGACGTCGCCGGGTACGAGCGCGCGGTGCTGCGGAATCCAGAAGACCACCTCGGTGCGGCGCGCCGACCGGAATGCCTGGATCCCGCCCGGCAGGCGGTCGCCGGGCCGAAACACGTCAGTGACCACGCCCGAGCGCCGCTCGACGGCCGCCCGCGAGGTGCTCGGAGCCCAGACCCGCGCCGAGTATCGCTCGACGAGCGCAGCCGTGCTGCGAGCGTGCCAAAAGACCGTGACGAGGACGTGTACGTGCGCGCCGACGCGTCGGACGTCTCGGTCGAGCGCACGCCAGAACCGCTCCGTGTCCCCGGGCGGCACGAGTGGGTCGACGAGGACCACGCCGTCGTCCGTCTCGCAGAACACGGACCCGACGTTCTCTCTCCACTCCTCGTGGTGCCCCGTCCAGCGCCACAACCCAGTCTCGATCTCTGTGACGTCCACGTCTCTACGGTAGACCGAACCGAACGCGGCTCCCTTGCGTATCGTCGGGGCGAGCCATCAGGAGAGGAGAACTCCCATGACAGCCTTGCGCATTGCGCTGATTGCCGCCCTCGCCGTGTTCGCCCTTGCCACCGCGGGCTGCGGGTCCGACGACGACGAGGCGGTCGACGACACGACCACCTTGACCGAGACAACTGACACGACGACCGAAGCGGGTACCGCAAGCGGCCTCAAGGGCACGGTTGGACCGGGCTTCGACATCAGCGTCGACCAGACCTCCGTCACAGCCGGCAGCTACGAGCTCGAGGTCGAGGACCTGTCCGACATCCACAACTTCCATCTCACGGGGCCGGGCGGAGTCGACGTGACCACGGACGTGGCCGCCGAGGGCACCGAAAGCTTCACGGTCGAGCTGGAGGCAGGAACCTACAACTTCGTCTGCGACCCGCACGCGGGACAGATGAGCGGAATCATCGAGGTCTCGGGCTAGGAGAGGGCGAGTCAACCCATCGTTACGTTCGCGCCAGTCTGAGCGGAGCGGTGGAGCGCCTCGAGCGCCCGTGCCTGGCCGACGGCGTCCTCACGTCCGAGGAGGAGCGGCGCGTGTCCCCGGATCGCGTCACACAGATTTTCGAGCTCGAGCCGGTACGAGTCGGCCGGGTCGAGCTCGATGCGCTCGACCTCGTTGTCGCGCCGTACCTCGATCACGGGCGCTCGGCAGTGCCACGGGTCGTCCACGTAGAGCGAACCCTCCGTGCCGACCGCCTCGAGCTCGTCGCGCTCGGGAAGGGAGGTGCCGCAGTCGAAGTGGGCGACGACATCGCCCGCGAAGCCCATGCTGCCCGCGAACACCCAGTCGGTGCCGGTCGGGCCCGTGTTCGCCCGGCCGAGCACGTCTCGGGGCTCGCCTGCGAGCAATCGCGATCCGCTCACGCAGTAGCAGCCGACGTCCATCAAGCTGCCCCCCTCGACATCGGTGCGCAGTCGGATGTTCTCCGTGTCGTAGAGGGAATAGCTGAAGGAAGAGCGGACGAGCCGCAGCTCACCGATCGCTCCCCCACGTACGAGCTCGACGAGCCGGTTCGTCTGGGGGTTGTGCCGGTACATGAACGCCTCGCTGAGCAGCCGGCCGCCTCGCTCGGCCGCCTCGAAGGCCTCCTCGACCTGCTCGGGGTGGCGGCTCAGTGGCTTCTCGCAGAGCACATGCTTCCCGGCCTCGAGGGCCCGGATCGACCACTCGCAGTGCAGGGTGTTGGGGAGCGATATGTAGACGGCATCGATGGCGGGGTCCTCGAGGAGGGCGTCGTACGAGCCGTACGCACGCTCGATCTCCCACTCCCGTGCATACGCTTCCGCCCGGCGCTGCTCGCGACTCGCGACCGCGATCAGCTCGACCTTGTCGGACGCGTGGGCGGCCGGGATCACGAGCCGATTGATGTGAGCGGTGGAGAGAATGCCGAAGCGAACTACCTTCGACATCGTCCCTGCCAGCACCTCGGACCGGTCCGGATCCGTCATGGCTCCTCCGTCTCTCGAATGGCGGGGTACAGGGCGCGAAAGCGAGCGTAGCCCTCGTCGTAGACCGACGTCCACTCGGTGCGTGGCCCGACGGTCTCGCGTATCCGCACGCAAGCTTCGACCGCCTCAGCGGCGTCGGCGAAGACACCGCCGCCGACGCCGGCGAGCAGCGCCGCGCCGTAGGCCGAGCCTTCGTCGATCGTCGTTCGCTCGAGCGGAAGGTCGAGGACGGATGCGACGATCTCGAGCCACACCCTGCTCCGCGCCCCGCCGCCCGAAACGCGCCCGGCCGTCGGGTCTGCGCCCAGCTCTCGCAGGAGCTCGAGCGAGTCTCGCAGGCCGTACGCGACACCCTCGAGCACGGCGCGGACGAGCGAGCCGCGATCGTGGCGAAGCGAGAGGCCCGTAAAGGCGCCCCGGGCGTCAGGGTCTGCGTGTGGAGTCCGCTCGCCCTGGAGGTAGGGGAGGAACGTGAGGCCCTCCGCCCTTGGGCTCCGGCCCTCGGCCTCCGCCGTCAGCTGCTCGAAGGAGACTCCGGACGCGAGCGTGTCTCGGAACCAACGGAGGGAGCCTGCGGCGTTGAGCATCACTCCCATCGCCTCCCAGGTGTCGGGGACGGCGTGGCAGAACGCGTGGACCCGCGCCTGGGAGTCGTGGGCGTAGCTCGGGAGCGCGGCGAGGACGACCCCCGAGGTGCCGAGGACGACCGAGACCATGCCCTCGTCGATCACCCCGACGCCGAGCGCGCCCGCCTGCTGGTCGCCGGCGCCCGCAATCTCCGTGGATTCGTACACCGGCGGCAGCCAGTCGGGCGGAATCTCGAGCGCCGAGACGACCTCGTCGCTCCAGCGCCGGTGCGCGACGTCGAACAGAAGCGTGCCGGAGGCGTCAGCCGCATCGAGCGCCCACTCTCCGGTCAGGCGAAAGCGAACGTAGTCCTTCGGAAGCATGATCCGTCGGATGGCTCCATAGACGTCCGGCTCGTGCCGGCGTAGCCAGAGCAGCTTGGGCGCTGTGAAACCTGGAAGAGCCCTGTTGCCGGTAAGGGCGATCAGCCGCTCCAGGCCGATTCGCTCTTCGATCTCGGCGCACTCCGCGGCCGTGCGCTGGTCGTTCCAGAGGATCGCCGGACGAAGCACGCGGTCGCGCTCGTCGAGGCAGACGAGGCCGTGCATCTGCCCCGAGTAGCCGACGCGCTGCGTGTCGACACCGAGGCGGGCGAGGGCCGTTTCGCTCGCGCGCAACCAGTCCTCGGGATCCTGCTCCGACCAGCCGGGATGCGGCGTCCCGAGGGGATAACTCTCCTCCGCGGAGGCAATGACGTCGCCCTCCGGAGTGATCGCGATCGCTTTGACGCCGGTCGTGCCGACGTCCAGGCCTACGAGTGTCCTCACTCGCCGCCGAGTGCCCCGTAGACGAGCTCGTACGCGCGCACCGCGTCTTTGCGCATCTGCGCCTCGCGCAGTGCCGCATCGTCGATTCGGCCGGCGACCGAGTCGATGAACCGCCAGTGCAGGACGCTGCGCCGAACGGCCGCCACCGGATCCTCCGTGTACGGGTACAGGTCGAAGCCGAGCCTCTCGCCGTTCTCGCCGTAGCCGGCCCTGCGGAGCTCCACGGCCAGCTCGAGGGTCTCCATGAACGCGGTCGCACCGACCATGTTGTCGTCGTCGAAGGTGCCCCAGCCCGAGTTTGCATGCTGGTGTCCGAGCACCCCCTCTGCCGCCAAGAGCGCGGCGTACTCACCCAGGTTCTCGCCGTTCATGATCAGGTGCTGCCAGTCCATGTTGACCTTCACGTTGGTGAGACCCTGAGCACGGAGTGAGTGGATCACATGCAGTGTCATCCCGATGTTCCGCATCAGGATCTTCATCGCCGGCTCGGAGTTCTTGTGCTCGAGGAAGAGCGAGATCCCATGGACTCGACACCGCTCGGCCGCCTGGCCGATGCCGTCCACGAGCCACGCCCACGACTCGGCGTACGGCGTCTGGAACGGGTAGTTGTAGCCCTCGATCCCCGGCCAGATGATGAAGTGGGAACCGAGCTCGCCTGAGAAGTCGATCGCTTCGAGCGTCCGCCTCACGGCCTCGTCGCGCGTGGCGGGGTCCGGCGAGACAAGTCCGCCCTTGCCGAATCGCGGGTCGAGATGAAGACCGGTTGCGATGCAGTAGATGTCGTGGCCGTCGAGCGCACGTCGTACGTCGTCGAGGTTCTCGGCGTTCAGCTCCTGCGGGTAGTGGAACTCGTAGCCGTCGATCAGGTCTCCGAGCCCTTCGACGGCTCGTCGAACGCGGTCGGCGGTCGTCTCGTCGGCCCTTTGCGGCTGGTAGCCGCCAGGCACGAAGCGGGTGACCATCGACCCGAACGCCCAGATTCCAAGTGAGGTCTTCATGTCGTTCCCTCCCCGCCCGTGAGCGCGTCAGTTCGCCTCCTCTATCAGCTACCGACGTTGCTCTTTTCTCGGTGACTCGACTATTCTCGCGCCATGTTGATCGAGCGGCGGTTTGTGACGTCGCGTCTGAGGGTTTCGTTCGTCCGATCGAGGCTCGTGCACATGCATTCGAGAGAAGGAGAGGTTTGGATGGTGCGTCATCGCTCTGGAAGCAAAACGCGAAGCCCTCTGTGGTTTCTCGTGGTCGCGGTCGTCGCGGCCCTGGCGCTGGTCGCAGCGGGATGCGGCAGCGACGACGACGAGGCAAGCGGGACCGACACCACTGCGACGGGCGGGACCGACACCACTGCGACGGGATCGTGCGACGGAAGCATCTGGGTGCTGCTCCCCGACAGCGCAAGCTCTCCGCGCTGGGAGACGGATGACCGGAAGTATTTCGACGAAGCCTTCAACGACGCGGATGTCGAGCACACCATCGTCAACGCCGAGGGTGATGCGACGACGCAGCAGTCCCAGGCCGAGCAGGCAATCGCGGACGGCGCGAAGGTGATCGTGATGACCAGCATCGACACCGGCTCAGGCGCCGCGATCGTCGATCAGGCGAAAGAGGCCGGCGTCGAGGTGATCGAGTACGACCGCTTCAACACGGGTGGCTCGGGCGGAGCCGCCTACGTCAGCTTCGACAACGTCCAGGTCGGCCGGAAGATGGCCGAAGCGCTCGAGCCGGCGATCGACGACCTGGGTGTCGACAAGCCGGCCGTCGTGATGCTGAACGGCGGTGAGGAGGACAACAACTCCTTCCAGTTCCGGGCCGGCTACGCGGAGACCGTCGAAGCGCGGGTGGACGCCGACGAATGGACGCTCGCCGCTGATCAGCACGTGCCCGGCTGGGGCGCCAACGGTGAGGGACAGACGATCATGGAGCAGGTCCTTACCGACGCCGGGAACGAGGTGAACGGTGTGTTTGCCGCCAACGACAACCTCGCGCAGCAGGCGATCAACGCTCTCGAGGCCGCCGGTGTCGGGGCGATTCCTGTGAGTGGCCAGGACGCGAGTGCCGCCGGCATGCAGAACATCGCTCTCGGCAAGCAGACCGTGAGCGTGTACAAGCCGATCCAGGACGAGGCGAAGGTTGCGGCGGACGTCGCGGTCGCACTCTGTTCGGGCGACGACTTCCAGCAGGTGGCGACCGACTACGCGTCCGAGCTCGACTCAGGCGGCGCGAGCGTGTCGATCATCGGGATCGATGCAGCGACAGGTGAAGCCACCGAATCGGCCGAAGGCGACGGAGTTGTCCCATACGTCGCACTCGTGCCGATCGGAGTGACTGTCGACAACATGGCAGACACGGTGGTCGCCGACGGATTCCGCACGATCGAGGAGATCTGCACCGGCGACACGGCAGACACGGACTTCTGCCAGGAGAACAGCTGAGGACCGATGCCGGGTACAGCGGGGGCGCCTTGCGCGCCCCCGCTGTATGTCTCCGGGGAGACCATGGAAGGCTCTGACACGCCACTGCTCGAATGCCGGGGCGTCTCGAAGGCGTTCGGCGCGGTTCAGGCCCTGTACGAAGTCGACTTCGACGTTCGTCGCGGCGAGGTCATGGCGTTGGTCGGGGACAACGGGGCCGGAAAGTCGACCCTGATCAAGAGCGTCGTCGGAATTCACCCGCTCGACGCGGGAGACGTGCGGTTCGAGGGCAGGCCCGTCGCGATCCACAGCCCGCGCGACGCCGCCCAGCTCGGCATCGAGGTCGTGTACCAGGATCTCGCGCTCGCGGACAACCTCGATGTCGTGGCCAACATGTTTCTCGGCCGGGAGCGCATCCGCCACCTCGTCGTCCTCGACGAGTCGAGCATGGAGCGGGCCTCCCGCGAGGCGCTCGACAGCCTTTCCGTGACGACGCTCAAGTCGGTTCGCCAACGTGTCGCCGGCCTGTCCGGAGGCCAGCGACAGGCGGTGGCGGTCGCGAAGTCGGTGATGTGGGACTCGAAGCTCGTCATTCTGGACGAGCCCACTGCAGCCCTCGGCGTCGCCCAGACGCGCCAGGTGCTGGATCTCGTTCGCCGGTTGGCCGAGAAAGACCTCGGGGTGGTGATCATCTCCCACAACCTGCACGACGTGTTCGAGGTCGCCGACCGGATCACCGTGCTCCGCCTCGGGCAACGGGTGGCGACGCTCGAGAGCTCGAAGACGACTCAGCAGGAGGTGGTGCACGCGATCACCGCGGGAACGCTCAGCCACGTGCCGGGCATGGCCGACGCGGGAGCGATCCAAGCATGACGACCGGCGAAGCTCTCCCTCCTGCGGGCGCGCCCAGGAGCGACGAGCCCTCGTCGGAGACGCTGTCCGGCTATCTCCAACTCTGGTGGCAGGGAGTCAAATACGGCGAGCTGGGATCGCTCCCGATCATCTTCGGCCTCATGGTGATCGTGGTGATCTTCGGCGTCCTCGACGACACCTTCCTCACCGAGCGCAACTTCACGAATTTGCTCCTGCAGATGGCCGCGATCGCCACGATCGCCATCGGCGTCGTGTTCGTGCTCTTGATCGGCGAGATCGACCTGTCGGTGGCGTACGTGAGCGCAGTTGGCGGTGTCGTGATGACGCTTCTCCTCCGACCCGAGAACCCAGGCTGGCCGTGGTGGCTCGCGATCGCCGCCGCGCTTCTCTGCACGACGGCGATCGGCTTCGTGCAAGCGCTGATCATCACCAAAGCCGGTGTCCCGTCCTTCGTCGTCACGCTGGCGGGGCTTCTCATCTGGTCCGGCGTCGTCTTGATCCTCACCACCCAGGCGTCCGACGTGGGAACGATCCGGATCCAGGACGGGACGATCATCGACATCGCCAACGGCTTCCTGAGCGACATCCAGGGCTGGATCGTCGGAGCAATCCTCGTAGCGGCCTTTGCCTTCGCGCAGGTGCAGGGCACGCGCTCGCGCCGCGCCGGCGGGCTGAATGCGAAGCCGGTCGTGATCACCGTCCTCCAGGTGCTCGGGCTCGCCGTAGTGACGTTCGCCGCGGTCTGGTACGCCAACAAGGACCGCGGCGTACCTCAGGTGATCCTGCTTCTAGGAATCCTGCTTGTCTTCTGGTCGTTCATCGCGACCCGAACACGCTTCGGTCGCCACGTCTTCTCAGTTGGCGGCAGCGCCGAAGCGTCGCGTCGCGCCGGCATCGACGTCGACCGGGTTCGCATCTCGGTCTTCATGATCAGCGGCTTGCTGGCGGGAGTCGGAGGGATCGTGCTGGCGTCCCGGCTCCGCTCCGTTGCGACGAATACCGGTGGAGGGAACCTGCTGCTCCTCGTTATCGCGGCCGCGGTGATCGGCGGCACAAGCCTCTTCGGGGGCGTCGGCCGTGTCGCGTCCGCGCTCTACGGAGCCCTCGTCATCGCGTCGATTCAGAACGGAATGGATCTGCTCGGTCTCGCCTCGGGCACGAAGTTCGTGATCACCGGTCTCGTCCTGCTAGGCGCCGTCCTCATCGATGCGGCTGCAAGGCGACGTCGCGTGGCTCGCGGTGTCGCCTGAGGTGATGCGAGCAGCCGGCCTGATACGGCTGGCGGGAGCCCTTCTCGCAACGGGCGCGCTCACAACCGCATGCTCGTCGCGTTCGGAGAACGAGACGCGGGTCGTCGTGAGGCACCGGTTCCACGCAGACCGGGCCTGACGGTCCGATCGCCGTATTGAGGGCTGGCCGGCCCATGTGTCAGCTCGTCGGGTTGACAGTCGGCACCGGGTGGGGGTAGCCGTACTTGACGATCCGCTGCTCCGCTGGGCTCGAAGCAGCCGGCTGACCCCTGACTGGCCTCCGCCGCGTCGGGATGCCTCGACCCGAGTAGCATGACCGCTTGATGGGCGCGGCCGTCGTCGACGCTGCCAGACCGACGCTTCGAATCCGAGGCACGTCCTATCCGGTGCTGCTGCCAACGCTGCGGGACCCCCGCCTTCACCTCGCAGCCGTGATCGTGTCGTTGCAGGTGGTCGGACAGGTGGCGTTCGACTTCCGCCTCTCCATTGCCCAGATCCTTGTTGCGCTGCTCGTGAGCGCGGTGCTCGAGGTCGGAATCACGTTCAAGCGCCAGCGGGTGATCATGTGGCCCGCTAGCGCGCTTCTGACCGGGAACGGGGTCGCCTTCATCCTCCGCGTGCCGGGTACCGAGCACGGGGACTGGTGGAGCCTGCGCGGTTGGTGGATCTTCGCGGGCGCAGCGGCCGTAGCGCTCCTGTCCAAGTACGTGATCCGTTTCAGAGGCCGGCACGTCTTCAATCCTTCGAACTTCGGTCTCGTCCTCTGCTTCGTGCTGTTGGGGCCGGAGCTCGCCGACCCGCTCGAGTTCTGGTGGGGGCCGATGTCGCCCTGGATGGTGCTCACGCTTGCGATCATCATCGTCGGCGGGCTGGCGATCCTCTCGCGCCTACGCCTACTCGAGATCGCCGTCGGCTTCTGGCTCGCGTTCGCCACTGGCATTGCCGTGCTCGCGGCCAGCGGTCACGAGATGACGGCCCGCTGGCACCTCGGCCCGATCTCGGGCTGGGACTTCTGGCAGGTGCTCGTGTTCTCGCCCGAGATCCTCGTCTTCCTCTTCTTCATGATCAGCGACCCGAAGACGATTCCGGAGGGGCGTCTCGGCCGGCGGGCGTACGCGGTCGGGATCGCTCTCCTCGCCGTGCTGCTGATCGCGCCCCAGACGACGGAATTCGCGACGAAGGTGGCCGTGCTCGCGGCCCTCGCGCTTGTCTGCGCGGGGCGCCCGCTGGTCGACATCCTCCGGTCCTGGGCCGAGCGCTCCCCCGACAGCTTCCCGGCGCGAGCAACCGACGCCATCCGTGGCGATGGCCTCCGCCTCAGAGGTTTCGCCGTCGGCGCCCTGGCCATGGCGGGCGCGGCCGGATTCGTGGGGCTCGTAATCCTGGGCGGTAATCCCGCCCGACCGAGTGCTGCGGCAGCGAGCGGCCCCGCAGTCAGGACCGATGGTCTCCCAGACGTGACGGTCATGCCGTCAGTGGGGGTCGCGTCGCAGATCGACCAGCGCACCGCGCTGCAAATCGCAAGCGATCTCGTGACTGACCTCCGAATCGAAGCAGAGGCCATGATCGGGCGCGATCTCGAGCGTGCGAGCGTGGGTGCAGGCAGCGATCGGCTCGCCGCACTGTGGCACCGAATCGACTCCGCCGGAACGGACGTCGTCGTCCCTGAGTACCACGTCGAGCGTATGCGCGTCACCCTCGAGGTCGGCGAAGGACAGGGGCCGCCGCTCGTCGTCGCCACCCTCGAGGGGACGATCGAGCTCGCGACGTACACGGGAACGCCCGCGGCCTTCCGGCACCGCAAGGGCCCCGCATACTTCGAGCAGACGCTCGAGCTCGCTCTCCAAAAGGGCCGTTACCTGATCGTCGGCTCGCGAGGAAAAACGCCCAGTGGGCTCGTCGCGCCGGTCGTCGAGCCAGCGAGCCCGCCCCCCGGCTCCGCGCTCTCCGGTGTTCAGCTGGCCGACGTCGCCAAGCAGGTCGGGCTCGACTTTCGGCAGGGCGCCTTCCGCTTCCGAACCTCACGCGACCCGATTGCGATGATGGGCGGCGGGCTCTGTTGGATCGACTATGACGACGACGGGTGGCTCGACCTGTTCGTCGTGAACTCGTATTCGATCGCGGTCGACGTCGCGAACTGGAAGAAACAGGGGGGCCTTCCGCGCAGCGCACTGTTCCACAACGAAAGGGGCAAGTTCGTCGACGTGAGTCGCGGATCGGGTGCCGACCTCGCCGTCAGGGGAAGCGGGTGCGTCGCCGCCGACCTCGACCGAGACGGCCGTACGGATCTCTATGTCACGGCCGCCGGGGAGGACGCCCTACTGTGGAACAAACGGAATGGAACGTTCGTCGAGGGCGCTCGAAGGGCAGGGATCGACACGTACGGCTGGCACGCCGGTGCCGCGGTCGGTGATGTCAACGGCGATGGGGCGCCTGACCTCTTTGTAGCGGGTTACGCCGATCTCAACGCCCCTGTTGCGAGCGGTGGGCCGTTCCCGACGAGCTACGCCGCCGTTCGTGACCGCCTCTACCTCAACATGGGCTCGGACACGCAAGGGCAGACGAGATTCCGCGAGGTCGGGCTACAGGCTGGGATCGAGAAGACTCGGGTCGACCACGGCCTCGGTGTCGTGTTCACCGACGTCGACGGTGACCGCAGGGTCGACGTGTACGTCGCCAACGACATGGACCCGAACCGGCTCTACATGAACGTTCCTTGGCCCGGCGGGGCGCAGGCGGATCCGGCTGGCCTCGGCTTCCGGCTAGAGGAGCGCGGACACGACGAGGGCGTCGCCGATCCGAACGCCGGGATGGGGATCGCGTCTGCCGACTACAACGCTGACGGGCGTCCCGACCTCGTCGTGACCAACTCCCACAGGCAGCTGCACGCCGTGTACGTGAGCGAACGGCGGGGGAAGAGCAAGCGCTCGTTCGCAGACGGGCGTCCGAGCTTCGCGCCGGCCTTCGATACGAGATTCGCCGGTTGGGGTGTGTCGTGGGTGGATCTCGATCTCGACGGGAATCTCGACCTCGTCCTCGCCAACGGCGGCATTCCCGTCAAGGACCTGGCGATGGACGCTGAGCCGGTCCAGGTGCTCGAGAATCTTGCGACACAAGGACGGCCAGGGCACGTCGCGGACGTCAGCGGCGCAGTAGGACTCGGAGATGGCCCGCGCGTGATCGGTCGCGGCCTCGCGGCGGCCGACTACGACAACGACGGAGACGTCGACGTCGCGCTCAACTCGATCGGCGGACATCTCGTGTTGCTGCGGAATACCGGAGCGACGGGCCACTGGCTCGAGGTCGAGCTCGACCGGTTCGCTCCCGGCGCAAAGATCACGGCCGTGCTGGCCGACGGACGCCGGCTCGTTCGTGAGGTGCATGCGGGCGGCAGCTATCTCTCTTCGGAAGATCCTCGCGTGCACTTCGGCCTCGGAAACACGACAAAAGTGAGCGTGCTCCTCGTTCGACGGGCGGATGGGAGCACAACCCGCCTTGCGAACATCGCCGCAGACCAGGTCATCGCCGTCGAGCCGTAACAGACCGGAGCGCGCGCAGCGGCGTTTGAGCTCAATCAGACCGTGGCGTCGTCGAAGAACGGCTCCCCCGGCTGTGCGTAGCGGCGGCACGCGTCGAGGTCGAGCTCCGCGCCGATCCCCGGGCCGTTGGGCAGCGTGACGCAGCCCTCTGCGTCACGCTGCTGTCGAGCGTGACAAGCTCGTCGAAGAACTTCACCGACGCGGCGTACCACTCGAACGCGAGGAAGTTCGGGATCGACGCGCAGACATCCGCCGAGGCGAGTGTGCCGATCTGCCCGGCGGAGCGACTCCCTCTCCGAGGGCGGAGCTTGCCGACAAGGCGCGCGAGGACGCGGCAGAGCGACTGGCGACGTACAGACTGGCAGGCTCACGGATGCACCTCCTTTCCATCTGCCTTCGAGGTGAGGGGCAGCGGCTCGATCATCCCGTTCGCAATCCGCCAGCCGGCGAGCTCTCCCGTGCGCAGGGTGTAGATCAGATACGGGCGCCCGTCCCAGAGCCCGATGTTCTCGACGTCTGTGCGCGACGGTCGCGGGGCGGAGGAAAGGTGGGAATGGAACACGGCGAGCTCGTACCCCTCGTCCTCCAGGAACCACGTCTCGGGATCGACGTCGAGCTCGAAGCGGTAGGGCGACGCAGCCGCGTTACGACCGGGGACGTAGCGCTCCGCGACGCCGGCGCGGAAGGCCACGAGCCCGCAGGCCTCGTTCGGGGATTCTGCCCGCGCGTGCTCGGCGAGCTCCGCCCGGACCTCCGTGGGCACTACCACCAGACCGATCTCTCCATCGCGGCGCCGACGTCCTGCGACTCCCAGAAGTCGGCGGAAAGGTACTTCCAGCCGCCGTCTGCCAGCACGCAGACGACGACGCCTTCGTCCAGCTCGTTGGCGAGTCGCAGGGTCGCGTGGATCACGGCTCCGGAGGAGACTCCCGCGAAGATCCCCTCGCGTTCGAGGAGCAGGCGCAGCCCGCGAATGGACTCCTCGTTGGTGACGAGCAGCTTGCGGTCGAGCTTGGAGACGTCGAGAATCGGGGGCACGTAGCCGTCGGCGAGGGAGCGCAGACCCATCACCTCGTCTCCGGGGAGCGGCTCGGCCGCAGCGACGACGAGGTCGGGGAACGACTCGCGAAGACGCGCGCCGGCGCCCATCAGCGTCCCCCCGGTGCCGAGCCCGGCCACGAGAACGTCGACGCGCTCGAGAGCGGTGGCGATCTCCGCGCCCGTGCCTTCGTAGTGCGCGCGCGGGTTCGCCTCGTTTGCGTACTGGAACGGCATGAAGAACGAGGGGTCGGCTTCTGCGAGCTCCACGGCGAGGCGCACGGCTCCATTCGAGCCCTCCTCGGCGGGCGAGTCGACGATCTCGGCGCCGTACAGCCGCAGAACACGCCTGCGCTCCTCGGTCACGTTCGCGGGCATGACGCATGTGAGCGGGTAGCCCCGAAGCTTCGCGACGAGCGCGAGCGAGATGCCGGTGTTCCCGCTGGTCGGCTCGAGCAGAGGACGCCCTGGTTCCAGCTCCCCCGCGTCTTCGGCGGCCTCGATCATCGCCTTCGCTACCCGATCCTTGAGCGAGCCGGTCGGATTCTGGCCCTCGAGCTTGGCGTACAGCCGGACGGCGGGCTTCGGCGAGAGTCGGGGAAGCTCGACGAGCGGCGTCGAGCCGATCAGGTCGAGCAGCGAGGGAGCGAGCGCGTTAGACACCGCCGGCCATCGCCGGCAGGAGAATCACGGTCTCGCCGTCGTCGACCGGTGTGTCGAGGCCGTCGAGCGTGCGGATGTCCTCGCCGCCCAGGTACACGTTCACGAACGACGCAAGCTCGCCGTCTGCATAGAGCTGGCCCGCGAGTGGGGGATAGCGCTCGACCAGATCGTCGATCACCGCGCCCACGGTGTCGCCGCGCGCCTCGAGCTCGCGGAGCCCGCCGACCTCTGCCCGTAGCGTCGGAGGAATGCGAACCGCCGCCATCAGTGGTCTCTCGGAGAGACCACTAGCTGCGGCCCACCGGAGCGCTGCAGAACTCAACGTAGTCCACGTACTCCGTGATCGTTGGACTGTCGCCGCAGACAGGGCAGTACGGGTCGCGTCGCACGTTCACCTCCTCGAGCGTCGTTCCGAGGGCATCGAACAGGAGCAGCCGCCCAGCGAGCGAGTCGCCTCGCTCGAGGATCAGCTTGAGCGTCTCGTTCGCCTGCAGCGAGCCGATGATCCCAGGCAAGACGCCGAGCACGCCGCCCTCGGCGCAGCTGGGCGCGAGCTCGGGAGGCGGAGGCTGCGGGAAGAGGCAGCGGTAGCAGGGCCCGTTCCCCGGTGAGAAGACCGTAGCCTGACCTTCGAAGCGGAAGATCGAGCCGTGAACGACCGGGATCCCGTGCCAGACCGAGGCGTCGTTGACCAGGTAGCGCGTCGGGAAGTTGTCCGCGCCGTCCACGATGACGTCCCAGCCCTCGCCGAGGATGCGATCGATGTTCTCGGAGGTCAAACGTTCCTCGAAGGGCTTGACGGAAACGTCGGGGTTCAGCGCCTCGATCGTGCGCTTGGCCGAGAGCACCTTCGGCTCGCCGAGGCTGTCGGTCGAATGGACGATCTGGCGCTGTAGGTTCGACTCGTCGACGACATCGGCGTCCACGATCCCGAGCGTCCCGACGCCGGCTGCGGCGAGATAGAGCGAAGCAGGTGAGCCGAGACCTCCGGCCCCGACGAGGAGCACGCGCGCGTCCAGAAGGCGCTGTTGTCCCTCCTCTCCGACCTCCGGTATCAGCAGATGCCGGCTGTAGCGGGCGCGCTGCTCGGACGAGAGCACGCGCGGCATCGCCACCTCGAACCCGTTTCGCTTCCAATCGGTGAAGCCGCCGGCGAGGTTGACGACATCCTCGTAGCCGAGCTCCGCGAGCGACTTTGCCGCGAATGCGGACCGCGAGCCGGCGGAGCAGTAAACGACGAGGGGGCGGGTCTTGTCGGGAACGAGGCCTTCGATCTGCTGCTCGAGCCGGCCACGAGTGACATAGACGGCGCCGGGGATGTGGCCTTCCTCCCATTCGTCCGGCTCGCGGACGTCGACGAAGAGCGGTGGAGGCGAAGAAGTGCGCAGGTCCTGCGCGGCTGTGGAGGAGATCTCGTCGATCTCCTCCTTCACTCGCGCGAGTAGCTCCCGGTAGCTCGCCATTACTTTCCGAACTATAGCGATATGGGATCCGGCTCCAGCGAGACTCGGGTAGCGCGTTGCGCCAAGCTATCGTCGTCTCGTGAGCGCGCGGCGCCGAATGTTTCTCCTCGTTGGGCTCGCCGCCGCCGCTGCAATCGCCGTCGTCGCTGCTGCGGTGATCTCCTCGGGTGACGGCTCGGCGACGACGACAGTCGCCGTGGCCAAGCCCCGCCCGGGCCGGCCACCGCTCTCGTTCGCGCTCGGGTTTCGCGACGACGAGGAGGCGCGGGACCTTGACCGCGGCGCAACGCTCTATCGGAGGGGAGAGCTGCACGGCGCGGCGGCGTTCTTCGCGAGGCACGACTCGCTCGAGGCCAAGGTGGGATCGGCGTTCGTGACCTGGCCCGCGGGCACGCTCGACCGCGTCGAGCAGCTCGCGAAACTGTATCCGGAGAGCGCTGCCATCCACTTCCACCTCGGGCTCGCGCGCTTGTGGGCGCGAACCGGGGATCCGGTGTCCGCCTGGCGGGCGGCGATCGAGGCCGAGCCCGATACGCCGTATGCGGTGCTCGCCGGCAACCTCCTCCATCCCCGGCTACCGCGCGGACTGCCCGCATTCATTCCGTCGTTCGCCGCTTCGGCTGAGGTAATCCAGGTCGCGCCCCAACGACAGCTCGAGGCGCTGCGAACGCGTGCCGAGCGAGGCGGCGTCGGCGAGCTTCTCCTCTACGGAGTCGGCTTACAGCGGGTCGGACGGCCTGTTTCGGCGGCGCAGGTCTTCGAGCGCGCGGCTCGGAGTGCTGCCGAGAGCGCCGAGGCGCAGGTCGCCGCGGCGGTGGGGCAGTTCGACAAGGACGCGCCCGAGCGCGCTTTCGGTCGCCTCGGCCCCCTTGCTCGGAGGTTCCCGAACGAGCCGACGGTTCGTTTCCATCTCGGCGTGCTGCTTTTGTGGACAGGACGCGTGGATGCCGCAGCGCGGCAGTTTCGCCTCGCGACGCGGACGCAGCCGGATTCGCCGCTCGCACGCGAGGCAGCCCGCTACCTCGAGACCATCCGCAAGGCCAGGTCGTGAAAGCGGGTGACGGTTACCGTGCCTACTAGTCTTAGTAGCGGGCGGTTTTGACGCCGGCCGCACGTGTGACTACGGTGTGACGCTGACGAGCAAGGGGAGCGAGCTGGCCGCAGGGAAACCGGAGGGCACGGCGATTCGAGCACCGGTCGAGGACGTCCTTGCGACCGACGAAGCTCAGCGCCTGCTCGAGACCGGGCTCCAGACCGGCCGCCTCGATGCGGACGAGGTCGCCCTCGCGCTCGACGAGCTCGATCTCGAGCCGAGCCAGCTCGACGAGTTCTACGCCGCGCTCGACGAGGCGCAGATCACGGTAGTTCACGCGCAGGAAGAGGTCGAGACCGCGTCCGAGGCGGACGTCGAGATCACGACCGATGCGCTTCAGCTCTTCTTGAAGGACATCGGACGCGTTCCACTCCTGACCGCCGCACAGGAAGTCGGGCTCGCAAAGCGCATCGAGCGCGGCGACCACAGCGCCAAGCAGGCGATGGTGGAGGCCAACCTTCGGCTCGTCGTCTCGATCGCCAAGCGCTATCGAAATCAGGGTCTACCGTTCCTCGACCTGATCCAGGAGGGAACGATCGGCCTCGTGCGTGCTGCCGAGAAGTTCGACCATCGCAAAGGGTTCAAGTTCTCGACCTACGCGACGTGGTGGATCCGCCAGGCGGTCGCGCGCGCGATCGCGGACAAGGGCCGCACGATCCGGATGCCCGTGCATGTCGTCGAGAAGCTCAACCGGATCCTCCGTGCCGAGCGGAAGCTGCGCGCGGAGCGCGGGCGCGAGCCGACGATGGAGGAGGTCGCCCGCGAGGTCGAGATGACGCCAGCCGAGGTCGAGCAGATCAGGCGGAGCGCGCAGACACCGGTCTCGCTCGAGAAGCCGGTCGGCGACGACGACGAGTCCGAGTTCGGCCACTTCCTGGCCGACGACTCGACTCCCCTGCCGGAGGAGCTGGCGGAGACTGCTCTCCAGCGGGAAGCTCTGCGAACGATTCTCGGCGCGCTCTCCGAGCGGGAGCGCCGCGTCCTCGAGCTCCGGTACGGGCTGGACGGGCAGCAGCCGCGGACACTCGACGAGGTGGGACGCGCGTTCAACGTGACGCGTGAACGCATCCGCCAGATCGAGCATCAGGGTCTGAAGAAGCTCCGCGCTCTCGCAGACGCCCAGCGCGTCCGCGACGTCGCCTGAGGCCGCTCCGTGCTCTATCGGCCTGAGGCGTTCGAGCCGCTCACCGACGAGGCGTGGGACAAGCGACGTATCGAGGACGCGATCCGCGAGATCGTCTCCGACACCGAGGACGCACTGCGTGGACCCAAGCTCCTCTGGCGCGCCGACGACTGGGATCGCTGGCGGGCGACGAGTCCTTTGAAGAGCCTCTTCGCGGGCGCTGCCGGCGTGCTCTGGGCGCTCGACGAGCTACGTCGACTCGGGCACGCGGAGACGCGACTCGACCTCGGCGAGCTCGCCCTCCGCAACCTCGAGCTCTTCCGGGCACGACCCGACTTCATGAAGATAGAGCTTCCCGAGCCTCGCATGTCGTCACTCCTCTGCGGCGAGACCGGGATTCTTCTTGTCACATGGCGGCTCGCGCCCGGCGCCGAGCTGGCCGACGCCCTTCTCGAGCGCGTACGCGGGAACAGTGTCGAACGAGGCGGAGGAGGTCATGTGGGGCACGCCGGGAACGCTGATCGCCGCGCGGGCGATGCTCGATTGCACCGGGGACGAGCGCTGGCGCGAGGTGTGGCAGGAGAGCGCGGATGCGCTCTGGTCTCGGCGCGGAGGGGAAGGGTTTTGGATGCAGCGTCTCCACGGCCATGAGGTTTCGTATCTCGGCCCTGTCCACGGGCTCGTCGGAAACGTGCAGGCTCTTCTGCCGCTCCTCGACGTTGAACGGCGCGCGTCACTCGAACGCGACACGGCTGCGATCCTCGAGCGGACGGCCCTCGTCCAAGGTGGTCTCGCGAACTGGCCACCTGTGGAGCGCCCTGAGCTCCCAGGGTCGGACGGTCAGATTCGCGTTCAGTGGTGCCACGGGGCACCCGGAATCATCTCGTCAGCGTCGCCCCACCTGAGCGAGGAGCTGCTGCTCGCCGGCAGCGAGCTGATCTGGCGGGCAGGCCCGCACCGAACGGGAGAGAAGGGCCCGGGTATCTGCCACGGGACAGCCGGAAACGGATACGCCTTCCTCAAGGCGTTCGAGTGCACCGGTGACGAGCGTTGGCTCGAACGGGCGCGCCGCTTCGCCGTTCACGCGCTTGGCCAGGTGAAGCGCCTTCGCGCCGAGCGCGGCCGTGGCCGCTACTCGCTGTGGACGGGAGACCTCGGCGTCGCCGTCTATGCGGCCGACTGTCTCGACGGTCGGAGCGCCTACCCGTTCTTCGATCTCCGCTAGCTCGGTGCGAAGAGCTCGATCTCGGCGTCGTGGCCGGGCGCCTGCGCAAGGCGGGCGTCGCAGGTGACGAGCGGGGCATCGAGTAGCTCTGCGAGCGCGACGTAGACAGCGTCGTAGACGGTCAGGTTGTCGCGTAGCTCCCACGCGCGCTCCAGAAGATCGAGGTGTGGGTAGCGCATGATCAAGAGGTTCGCAGCATCCACGCGGGCATCGGAGGCGCGATCGCTGCTGAGGGCGCCGGACGCGACCAGTCGGCGTAGTGCATGTAGTACCTCGACGTCGACGAGATGCGGCGCGTGCAGATCGCCATCGTTCGTCAAGCGGTCGGACAGCTCAGGGATGTGTCGTTCGAGGACAACCGACTCGACGATGGCGGAGGCGTCGACGACGATCACAGACTCTCGGGGTCGTCACGTGCTTCGCGGATGACCCGCACGATCTCTTCGTGTGAAGCCCCGCCGTGTCGGGACTGAGCTCGAGCGAGAACCTCCGCGATCGTCGGCCGCGCCACAAGTCGCACGAGCTCATCGCGCAGATACTCCGACATCGATAAACCCGCGGCGGCTGCGCGAGCTCGGACCGCCGCGTGCACGTCATCAGGCACATCTCGAATCTGAATCGCCTTGGACATCTCCATTCAGCTTATACAAGCATGGTGCATGCAAGACATGCAAGATGCCTTCAACGGACTTGTCCCGGAACAGACAGCGTTCGGCAGGTAACTCGGGCGAACCCGTCCCTGACTAGACTCCGCGCCCGTGACGCCGTCCTACGAGGAGCTTCGAGACCAGCTCGCCGAGCTGATCGCCATTCCGTCAGTCAGCGCAGACCCGGCGCATGCCGGCGACGTCGTTGCTGCGGCAGGGTGGGTCGCGGAGAGGATTCGCGACGCCGGAGGCTCGGTGGATGTCGTTCCCTGGCACGGCGGCCGCCCGCTGGTCATCGGCGAGGTCGCTGCTTCCGAGCGTCCCGAATCGTCGCCTACCGTCCTCTGCTACGCGCACTTCGACGTGCAGCCGCCTGATCCGCTCGACCTCTGGGAGTCGCCGCCGTTCGAGCTGACGGAGCGCGACGGTTGGCTCTATGCGCGAGGAGTCGCGGACGACAAGGCGCAGCTGCTTATGCTGATCGAGGCCGCGCGCGGACTCGCCGCGGCGGGTGGGCTCCCCGTGAACGTGCGCTTTGCGCTCGACTCCGAGGAAGAGGTCGGCGGCCAGTCGATCATCGAGTGGGTCGCGGCCGACAAGGGACGCGCGGATGCGGCGATCGTCTTCGACGGCGGCCTCGAGGAGCTGGGGGTGCCGACGTTCAACACTGCGCTCCGCGGACTCTGCTACTTCCACGTCACCGTACGCACCGGCGAGCGGGATCTGCACTCCGGCCTGTTCGGCGGAGTTGCCTTGAACGCGACTCATGCGCTGATGCAGTCTCTCTCCGCGGTCGTTGCCAAGAACGGCCGCGTGCCCGAGTCGCTGCGGATCGGGGTCGTCCCACCCACGCCGGAAGAGATCGAGGGATGGCGGACTCTCGCCGAAGGCGCCGGCCTGCTGGCTGAAGTCGGGGCCCAGCCCTCCGACGCGGGAGCGCTCGACGAGTACTACGTGCGCACCTGGGCCGAGCCGTCCGTGGACGTCCATGGAATCGCAGGCGGCTCACCGGACCTTGTCAAGACCGTTCTGCCGGTCGAGGCGAGGGCGAACGTGTCGATCAGGATCGCTCCCGGCCAGAACGTGGCCGACGTGAGCGCCGCGTTCGAACGTCTGCTCCGCGAGGCGGCACCGGACGGAGCCGATATCGACGTGAAGCTCCAGTCCTCGGCGGAGCCGGGGCTCGTCTCCCCCGATGCGCCCGCGCTCGGCCTCGCCCGTGAGGCGTTCGAGCAGGTTTTCGGTCACTCGTCGCTGCTCGTGCGCGTCGGCGGGTCGGTGCCGGTCGTCGCGAGCCTCACCGCGCGAGGCATTCCGACCATCTCGACAGGCATCGCGAGCCACGACTGCAACGCACACTCGCCGAACGAGAAGTTCCCAGCGGACTATCTCGTCCTCGGGGTCGAGGCTGTGAGCGAGACCTACAAGCGGCTCGGAGAGCTTGGCTAGGGCTCCGTTTACGAGCGCGCTCGCCGAGGAGCTCGCCGGCAATGTGCTCGAGCGTTTCCTTCGCTACGTCAGGATCGACACGCAGGGCGCCTACCGCGTGGCAGAGCGACCGAGCACGGAGAAGCAGCTGGATCTGTCGCGACTTCTCCTCGACGAGCTGCGCGAGCTAGGTCTCGAGGCGGAGCTGACGGAGGGCTCCGCGGTCTTCTCCGGCCTGCCGGGCTCGAACGGGGCTCCCGTCGTCGGGCTCATCGCCCACGTCGACACGACGCCCGACGTCTCGGGCGCGGGCGTCTCGCCGATCGTGCACGAGGCCTGGGACGGAAGGCCGATCGAGCTCCCCGGGGACAAGCGGCAGGTTCTCCATCCGGAGCAGCTTCCGGAGCTCGCCGCGCGGGTCGGTCACGACATCGTCACGAGCGACGGCACCACCCTGCTCGGAGCGGACGACAAGGCCGGGATCGCGGAGATCATGGCCGCGGTCGCGTACCTCGTGCGGCATCCCGAGAGAAACCGAGCCCCGATCCGCGTGGCATTCACCGTCGATGAGGAGGTCGGCCGGGGGGCCGAGGACTTCGATCTCGAAGCGTTCGGCGCGGACGTCGCGTACACCCTCGACGGGTCGGCGCTCGGAGAGCTCGAGACCGAGACGTTCTCCGCGACCTCGGTACGCGTGACCATCCGAGGGCTCTCGGTGCATCCGGGAACGGCGAAGGGGAAGCTCGTGAACGCGGTCAAGCTCGCGGCCGAGCTCGTCGGCTCGCTACCGGCGGACCGGCTGTCGCCGGAGACCACGGAGGATCGTCAGGGGTACGTTCACCCCCACCGCATCTCCGGAGGTGCGGAGCAGGCGATCGTCGACTTCATCGCGCGTGACCACGACGACGACCTGCTCGAGGAGCATGTCCAGCTGCTGCGCGATCTCGCCGCCCGGATCGGCGAACGCGAGCCGCGCGCCCACGTCGAGGTCGAGAGGCGGGACTCGTATCGAAACATGCGTCCCTACATCGAGCAGTGCCCGCGTGTCGTCGAGGCTGCGCTCGAGGCGATCCGCCGCGCCGGGGTCGAGCCCAGGCTCGCGATCACCCGCGGGGGTACAGACGGCGCAGTGCTCTCGGCAAAGGGTCTGCCGACGCCGAACCTCTTCACTGGTGGGCAGGAGTATCACTCCGTTCGGGAGTGGGCGAGTGTGCAGGACATGGGCGCTGCGGCGGCGATGGTCGTCGAGCTCGCAGGCGTCTGGGCAGAACCTGCGGTCTGACTCTCCCTCGAGGTCTGACCCCGCTCTTCATCGCGTTACCCTTTGCCCATGCCCCGGCTCGTCGGAATCAACCACCTCGCTGTCGAGGTCGGCGACATCGACGAGGCAATTGCGTTCTTCAAGCGGATCTTCGACGGCGTACAGCTTCGCGGACGCGGCGGGGGCATGGCTTTCGTCGACATGGGCGATCAGTTCGTCGCGTTCGCAAAGGGCTTGTCGCACGTTGCCGACCACGACCGTCACATCGGGCTGGTGGTGGACGATCTCGACGAGACGGTGCGCCGCTTGCGGGCTGCGGGAGTCGAGGTTCACGGCACCCACGACTTCCTCGATCCGTGGGGAAACCGCTGGCAGCTCGTGGACTACCGAGAGATCCAGTTCTCCAAGACGCCGCGGATCCTCGCCGGGATGGGGTTGGACGGGCTCGAGAAGTCCGAACGCGCCGTCGAGGAGCTGCGCGCCAAGGGCCTCGCGGATTAGCGCTGGTGCGTCTCGCGGTCCTCACTACACCCAGCGCTGAGTAGCACCGAAAGCGCGAACGCGATTGACGACCTGATCGAGGATCTCCACGCCGAGGGTGAGCATGAGACGTATCGCCCCCGCGTCCCCCGGACCGAGGTCGCGTATCTCGACACGGGCGGGCAGAAGCTCTACGGAACGCTAAGCGGTTTCAGCGACTGGCTGTCGGTTCTCGTGAGAGAGCGGGAGGAGGTCATCTGCACGCTCTACGACGACGTGATCCACGAGGAGCTCATGCTCGGCTCGCAGCTGCGGTCGCCGTCATTCTCAGGTGTCGTGTACGCCGCAGCCGAGCCAGTCGTGGCCGAAGCGGCGCATCTCATGCACGACTGGAAGGAGTGCTTGACCTTTTGGAGTTAGCGCGTACTCGACGCGCGGAGGCGACTCCGGATAGCTCGCGCGGACGACGATCTCCTCGCATTCGAGCCAACGCAGCCGCTCGGCGAGCGTGCGCGGACTGATCCCGGCGCACGAGCGCTCGAGCTCCGTAAAGCGCCGTGGCCCCTCCGAGAGGTCGTGGACGATCAGCACCGTCCACTTCGAGCCTACGATCTCGGCGGCGCCTGCGACGGAGCAGGTGGGCGCCGCGTGAACCGGGAGCATGGTGCGATCGGACACATACGGATTGTACGGCCGCTTGCCCGCGATCTGTCTACCGCGTGCGGCGTGCGGTGTAGATCGAGGTGACGAGTGCTCGGTCCACTCGGCCTCCGAAGTCGCGCTCGGCGATTTCCGCGACGCCGTCCAGGATCTCGGCCTTCCGCCTTTTCTCGAGTCGGGCGATCGGTGAGAACGTCCCGTACAACGCGCGGATCCCCTGTGTGTCCCAGCTCGCCTTCCACCGCACGATCTCGTGGCTCGCATCCTCGAATCCGGCAGCGCCGAGCGCGCCCAGCCGGACTTCGGTATCGAGCGCGTGTGCCGGCCGTCCTTCAGCGCCACGCGTGGGGCTGGCTTGCAGGTCGTCGAGCAAGGGGCTGGTCGCCTTGATGAAGGCGTCCGGTTTGTCCGGCTCTCCGAAGAGCGTCCACCACAGCGCTACCCAGCCTCCTGGCCGCACCGCGTCGAACAGCTTCGCGAGCCCAAGCTCCTCCTCGACCCAGTGGAACGACGAGGCGGCGACGACGAGATCGAAGTACGAAGGTGGCAGCTTGGCGTCCTCGATCGCCATCACCCACAGGTCGATCCGGGCGCCGAGCGAGGCGTCGAGATATGCGGCGAGCGCGGCGTTCGGCTCGACCGCGACGAGCGGGTCGGCGCCGAGGAGAAGCAGACTTCGGGTGGTCTGGCCCGTGCCCGGCCCGACCTCGAGGACGCTCGTTCCTGCCTGAAGCCCGCAGCGCTCGACCAGGATGTCGTAGACGCGCGCCGCGTGGCCCGGCCGAGCGGCGTCGTACGCGGCCGGGTCGAGCCCGAAGAGCTTTCGCCCTTCCTCGCGGCCGATGCGCTGCCCGCTCACCAGGGCGGAGGGTTGTGCACCCAGCGGCCGCCGACCATTGTCGCGACGACCTCGACGGCCTCGAGCTCGTTCGCAGGGCACTCGACCGGGTCGCGGGAGAGGATCACCAGGTCGGCGAGATATCCCGGCACGAGCCTTCCCCGCGTCCGCTCGTCGCCAGCAAGCCAGGCGGGGGCGACCGTCGTCGCATGGAGCGCCTCCTCGACCGTCAGTGCCTGCTCCAGTCGCCAGCCGGGTCGCTGGTCGATCGTCCGGGTGACGGCGGCACGGATTCCCGCCAATGGATCGAGCTCCTCGATCGGCGCATCGGAGCCGTTCGCGAGAACGGCGCCGGACGCGCGCAGCGAGCGGAAGGCGTAGGCGCCCTCGAGCTGGTCGGGCCAGAAGCGCTCGGCGAGATCGCGATCGGAAGGGGCATGGGAGAACTGCACCGAGCAGGTCACGCCGAGCTCGGCGAAGCGCGGAAGATCTGCCGGTGACAGGCACTGGGCATGCTCGACCCGCTGGCGGAGCCGGCGTGGCGCCCACTCCTCGCGCGTTGCCTCGAACGCGTCGAGTGCCTCGCGGTTCGCGCGGTCGCCGATCGCATGCACCCCGACCGGCCAACCAGCGCGTGCCGCCCGACGCACGATCTCCACGAGCTCCTCGCCGCTTGTGATCCGGACCCCGGAGCCGTCGAGCATCGACGCGGTCTGCGACCCGAGCGTTCCGTCCATGAACACCTTCAGGTAGCCGAGCCGCAGGAAGTCGTCGCCGAAGCGGGAGCGGATACCCAGCGCTTCGAGCTCCGGCAGCTTCTTGTAGGGGAGCGACTGCCAGACGCGGAGCGTCAGTCCTCCGCGATCGCACAAGCGCTGGAAGATCTCGGGCGCGCCCACCCAGCCGTCCTTGTCGTGGACGGCTGTCACTCCGCGGCTGTGCGCGAGCTTGACGCCGTCGCGTGTCACCTCCAGCCATTCGTCCGCGGAGACGGAAGGGAACCGCTCGCGGAAGCGCCACGCGGCTTCCTCGCGCAGAACGCCGGTCGGCTCACCGCTCTCGTCGCGCTCGACGACCCCTCCATCGACATCGAGATCGCACTGTGCGAGGTTGAGGGCTGCGGAGTTCAGCCACAGCGAATGGAGGTCCTTCGCCCAGAGCGCGGTCGGAGCGTCATCCGTGACCTCGTCGAGCAACTCTTTCGTCGGTTGCGCCTCCCAGGCCGCCGAGCGCCAGCCCTGGCCACGCAGCCAACGATCGCGCGGCTTGTGGGCGCGAACTCGATCGAGCGCCTCCGCGAGCGAGCCGACGCCGTCGAGTCTCAGGTCGCGTTGCCCGAGAGACCACGTCGGGAAGTGGACGTGCGAATCCGTGAAGCCCGGGACCACGCAACGTCCTCCGAGATCGACCACCTCGGGAGTGGGGAGGGCCAACTCGTGTACACCGACCCCGCCGGCAACTCGCTCCCCCGCGATCGCGAGCGCGCGAGCGACGGGAAGCGCCGAATCCATCGTGCGGACGACGCCGTTTTCGAGGATCATGGCCCGCGACTCTAGTCACGCCGAAGGAGGAGAGATGATCGACCACACCGCCGTCAATGTCTCCGATCAGGACGCGGCGAGGAGCTTCTACTCGCAGGCGCTCGAGCCGCTCGGCTACTCGCTCGCCTTCGAGCATGACGCGTTCATGGGGTTCGCCGACTCAGCAGGGCTGAGCCTGGGCGTCGTCCGGCGCGATCCGGTCGGTGGCGCACATGTCGCGTTCAAGTGCGACGACCATGCGACCGTGGATGCGTTCTACGAGGCGGCGATGGCCGCCGGCGGCAAGGACAACGGCCCGCCCGGGATCCGCGCGCACTACCACGAGAACTACTACGGCGCGTTCGTGCACGACGTCGACGGCAACAACATCGAGGCGGTCTGCCAGAAACCGCAGTCGTAGACTTCGCGCATGCCCTGGGAGCAGCTTTCCGACGAGCAGCTCGAGATTCGCGACCTCGTGCGGACGATCGCGCGGGACCGGATCGCGCCGCGCGCGGCCGAGATCGACGCCTCGCACGAGTTTCCGTGGGACGTCGTCGAGCTCTTCCGCGAGCACGGCATCTTCGGGCTCCTCTTCGACGAGGAGCACGGAGGAACCGGCACGGGAACACTGCTCGCGCTGGTCGCAATCGAGGAGGTCTCGAAGGTCTGCGCGACGAGCGGGCTGATACTCGCCGTGCAGGAGCTCGGCTCGCTCGCGCTCAAGCTGGCCGGCGACGACGAGCAGAAAGAACGTTTCCTGCCCCGGCTCGCCTCCGGCGAAGCGCTCGCCGCGTACGCCCTCACCGAAGCGGGATCCGGGTCCGACTCCGCCGCGATGCGGACGACGGCCCGGCGGGACGGCGACGAGTACGTCCTCGACGGCTCGAAGCGGTTCATCACCAACGCCTCGGTGGCCGGTGTCTACACGGTGTTCGCGAAGACGGATTCCAGCGCGGGCCACTCCGGCATCTCCGCCTTCGTCGTGGAGTCGGAGACGCCGGGCTTCGAAGTCGCCCGGCTCGAGCCGAAGATGGGCATTGCGGGATCGACGACCGGCGAGCTAGTGTTCGAGGGCGCGCGTATTCCCGCCGCGAATCTGCTCGGCGAGGAGGGCGAGGGCTTCAAGATCGCGATGCGCGTGCTCGACCGCTCGCGCCCGGGAGTCGCCGCGCAAGGCCTCGGGATCGCGCAGGGCGCGACCGACTACGCGCTCGAGTATGCGAGGTCGCGCGAGACGATGGGCAAGCCGATCGCCGAGCACCAGCTCGTCGCGGCCAAGCTCGCCGATATGGAGACCGCGTGCGAAGCCGCGCGAGGCCTCCTCTATCGCTTCGGGCGTATGGTCGACGAGGAAGCCCCGAGCGGGGAGCTGACGAAGGCCTCGGCGATGGCCAAGCTCTACTGCACGGACACCGCCATGTGGGTCGCGACCGAAGCGGTGCAGATCCTCGGCGGCTATGGCTACATCAAGGAGTATCCGGTCGAGCGCATGATGCGCGACGCCAAGATCACGCAGATCTACGAGGGGACGAACGAGATCCAGCGCCTCGTGATCGCGCGCGAGATGCTGAAGGAATCGCGCGCGTTCCTTCTCGCCGGCGTCGCGTAGGGGCGAGTGCTTGCCTCGCCCGCGAGCTCGCGACCTCGGCATCGTCGTCGGCGAAGGTGAGCCGGGGCCGGCGAACGCGATAACCGATGTCAGCGGCGTCCGCGTCGGCCACGCGACGCTGATCGAGGGCGACGACGTACGGACCGGTGTCACGGTGGTCTTCCCGCACGACGGCGATCCGGGCTCCGACCCGGTCTTCGCCGGCGCCCACCGTCTGAACGGGAACGGCGAGCTCACAGGCCTCGAGTGGATACGTGAATCCGGGCTGCTCGAGACTCCGGTCGCGCTGACCAACACCCACTCGGTGGGCGTGGTGCGTGACGCGCTCGTCCAGTACGCCGTGGCGCAGAACCTCGAAGCCGATGAAGAGCCCTGGAGCCTGCCGGTCGTGGGCGAGACCTGGGACGGCGTGCTCAACGACGTGAACGGCTTCCACGTCCGAGCGGAGCACGTCGACCAGGCGATCGAGAACGCTTCTGGCGGTCGGGTCCCGGAGGGAGCGGTGGGGGGAGGCACGGGCATGATCTGCCACGGCTTCAAAGGCGGGATCGGAACCGCATCCCGCGTGCTCTCCGAGGGCGACGGTGGCTGGACGGTGGGTGTCCTTGTGCAAGCGAACCACGGGGCGAGGAGCCGTTTCAGGATCGAGGGCGCACCCGTGGGTCGCGAGCTCGGGGCGAAGCGGATTCCCCTGCCGGGCCGCGGGCCGGACGGATCGCGGGCCGGCTCGATCATCGTTCTCGTCGCCACCGATGCGCCTCTGCTCCCGCACCAGTGCGAGCGCCTCGCTCAGCGGGCGACGTTCGGAATCGCGCGCACGGGCGGAGCCGGGGAGAACTCGAGCGGGGATCTCGTCCTCGCTTGGTCGACGGGCAACCGCGGCCTCGGCGAGGGGAAGACCGTCCACTCGGTGACCATGCTGGCCAACGAGCGCATCGACCCCCTCTTCTACGCGGTCATCGATGCAACGGAAGAGGCAATCGTGAACGCTCTCCTCGCGGCGGAGACAATGACCGGCCGTGGCGGAGCGACCGCGCACCGGCTCGACCCGGAGCTTCTCCTCGACGTGCTTCTCCGGCACGGCGTCGAACAGACATTACGTTAGAAGTCACGCCTCCGACGATCGCCGAACTCAGCGTCGGCCTCGGATTCGAGCTGTGAAGCCCGACCCGGTTGGTGGGTCAGTTGAATCCTTCGCCATCCGGTTGTGTCCCCCTATCAACCAGCCGAAATGTAGGTCGCGCGCAGTGCATCGCTGTTAGCCTCCCCGGCTCCGTGGCTGACAATCCAATGTCGAGCGTCGCTCAGCCACATCCCGCCGAACCGGCGGAGCCGGGCCCACCGGAGGCGCCGTTCCGCGGAGCCGCGGCGTGGAAGCCATGGACGGTCGGGGTGGCGTTGATCGGGAGCGTGAGCCTCGTGCTCGCCGGCCGCGCGATCGTCGCTACCCGTTCGGAGGGCAGCGAAGGCTCGTTGCTTGCGATCGGTATCGCGCTGATCCTGTTGAACCTCGCCCCAATCGGTCTGGTGCTTCTCTTGGCCAAGAGGCAGGGGAGGCCGACCGCCTCCGACTTCGGGCTGCGTAGCCCGCCGCTCGGACGCTCGATCGGGTTGGTGATCGCCGGCTGGATCGGGCTCAACGTGCTGACCGTGCTGTGGGCCGTGGCGCTCGGACTCGACGACGGGGAAGGCGGCCCACTGACGGAACGGTTGGGGACTGAGGGGACGCTGACCGTGCTGATCCTGTTCGTCCTCCTTACGGTCGTCGGGCCGCTCGGTGAGGAGTTTCTCTTTCGCGGCTACATCTTCCGCGCGTTGCGCAACTGGCGGGGCGTGTGGCCGGCGGCCATCACAACGGGCATCCTCTTCGCCGCGACTCACCTTGGCTGGTTGCCGATCGCTCTCTTCGTTCCGAGCGTCGTCTTCGGGATTGCGATGTGCATGCTCTACCACTGGACCGGGTCGCTCTATCCCTGCATTGCGCTGCACGCGGTCAACAATTCGGCCGCACTGGGGTTCGCGCTCGACTGGAGCTGGCAGATCCCATTGCTTGTCGTATGCTCGATCTTCGCCGCGCTGACGATTGCCTGGCTGATCGCCCTTCTGCTCGGCGATAGGCCGCTCCGGTTAGGCGAAGAGCGTCGAGAGGTATGGGGTCAGCCGGTCTGAGAGGGCCAAGCGGGGACCGCCCGCTACCCGGTAACGACCTGACCGTTGCCAGACAAAGGGCGTCGTGGTCTTCGCCCGCGCGGCGCGTGGCCGCACGAGGCTCTGAGGCGCCGGCCTGCGGAACACCGACGCCTCAGCCTGTGGTGGTGCGTCCCGCACCGCCGGGACGCCACCTCTCTACCGCCTCGGACTGCTTGTCCCGCGTCCGCAGTGCACGAGGGCGTTCAGGCAGTCGTCGACGAGCTTCTCGAGCTCACCCGGCTTCCACGCGTTCACGAAGTCGGCGTGAGCGCTGAGCTCGCTGCCCGACGCGAGCAAGAATCCCTCGCCGCCGCGGGTCGGATAGCGGTAGATCTGCGTGATCGCCGGCACCGAGACCGGATGCGTGGACGGGCAGCTCCGGCCCATCGCGTAGGCCATGTGGCTCTTGTGGTCGGCGCTATCGAGGCGCCGGCCGTCCCAGCAGCTCGGGAAACGAACATGTAGCCGGAGGAAGGACCCGCGGGTTTCCGGGCAGGTAGGGACAGTGCTCGTCGGCGGGATTCCCGTAGCTGCGCCGCAGCTCCAGGACGTCACGCGCAATCCCTGCGGGACGGTCGCGGTCGCGTCGCCCGCGATCATGCGCAGATTGTTGGGGAACGTGCGGACCTCGGAGAGCGTTCCTCTGCGGTAGTAGATCGTCGCTCCCTCCGGAAGAACGGCGTTCGCCCCCTGGTAGAGCGTTGGAACCCAATACGCGGCCGTGTCGGCTTCCCGCATGCAGGTCGTGCCAGCCGAACGGAGCGACCCGAAGTTCGAGGATGCGTTCGTCGAGCGGTTTCCGACGAAGGTGTGGTCGTGTGAGGCGCCAGCTCGACCCGGAAACACAATGGGATCGTCCGGGGCGCGGTGGCTGAAGCGGCAATTCTCGATGAAGTTGACGCCACGTAAGTCTGCGCGTGACGCGTCGTCACCCATCTTCGGCTTCTCGCCCGCCAGCGCGGCGGGGCCGAGCAGCGCGGCGACGAAGGTCAGGACTCCGACAGCGGCGATCAGGAGCACTGCTCTCACTTCAACCTCCAGGAGAAGACGGGATGCGGATTCCAGTCCGAAGTCAGACACCAAGCCGTTGGCTTTCATTGAGCTATTTGTGACGTGCCCGTAAGTATTCCGTTCGGAAGCGCAAGATCCGCCGGCATCGCGCATCTAGCAGACGAGCACCCGAAAAAGGAGACGACAGGATGAGACGGACACTATTCTCGAGCGCGATCGCCCTCGTGGGCGTCGTCGCGTTGGTCGTGATCGGCGCCGCCGGAGGCGCTCAGGCGAAGAAGCCTGCGCTCTCGGCGACACCGGTGTTCAAGTTGCACCTGAAGCCAAGCCAGGAAGTACCGGCCGTCAAGGGCCTGAAGGCCGACGCAGTCGGTAGCGTCACCTTCAACCTTGAGCGCTCGAGCGCCGGGGTGATCACCTCGGGCAAGGTGATCTTCTACTTCAACTACTCGTTCCCGAGCACGGTGAACATCACCGGCCTGCACATCCACCAGGCTCCGAAGGGGTCGGTCGCCCCGCCTTTGGTGAGCTCCGGCGTCACCACGTTCACCGACTCCGACGGCAAGGGGAACGTGACGACCGTGGTCACAGGGGTCGCGCCCGCAACCCTGCAGGCGATCCTCGACAACCCGCGAGGGTACTACGTCAATCTGCACACGAGCGTAAATCCGGACGGTGCGCTGCGAGAGCAGATGCACAACCCGAAGAAGCGCTAGAAGCGTGCGTCCAAGGGGCCGGGCCCGTCCCGGCCCCTTGTAAACACTTCGGCCGCTAGCCGCCCGGCGGCGTCGCCCGCGGATACCGCGCGCGAAGCTCGTCGACGTAGAGGGCGATTCGGTCCGCGATCGCCGCGTCGCGGATCTCGAGCACGTTCTCCGCGTTCCGCTCTCCCGAGCGCGAGAAGTTGAAGCTGCCGACGAACGTCGTGTCGTCGGCGACGACCACCTTCGCGTGCATGAAGTCGTGCAACGATTCGGGTGTCC
>JALZOK010000078.1:12838-13800 GCA_030857225.1 Actinomycetota bacterium | reverse complement strand
CCTGAGGCTCGAGCTGGGACTGAACGAGCCCGCGGTTCAGCAGTACCTCTACTGGATCGGCGACTTCCTGACAGGCGATCTCGGGATCTCCCTCGCCGCCAACATCCCGGTCACGGAACTGCTGAGCGACCGGATCCTCTACTCCTCGTTCCTCATGCTGGTCGCCGCCCTCGTCAGCATCCCGCTCGGCATCGTCATCGGCGCGGTCAGCGCGCGGCGGCGAGACAGTGCGTTCGACCACACGATGTCGATGACGACACTCGGCCTCGCCGCGCTGCCCGAGTTCGTAGTCGGGCTCACGCTCGTCGTGCTCTTCTCGACCACGATCTTCCAGTGGCTCCCCGGTGTCGTTGTCACCGAGCCCGGCGTAGGGCCGTGGCACTATCCGAAGGAGCTGATCCTTCCGACGGCGACCCTCGTCATCGCTGTCGTGCCGTACACCGCCCGCATCATGCGCGCCTCGATGGTCGAGATCCTCGAGTCCGACTACGTCGAGATGGCTCGGCTCAAGGGCCTCCCTGAGCGCCTCGTTCTCTGGCGTCACGCGGTGCCGAATGGGTTGGCGCCGACCTTCCAGGTCGCAGCGCTCAACCTCGCCTATCTCGCAGGAGGCATCGTCGTCGTCGAGACCGTCTTCAACTACCCCGGGATCGGCCTGGCGCTCGTCGAGGCCGTGCAGTCACGCGACATGCCCGTCGTCCAGGCGCTTGCGCTGCTCATCGCCGGGCTCTACGTCGTCCTTAACATGCTCGCCGACATCGCGACGATCCTGGTCAGCCCGCGCCTCAGGACGTCCCTCACGGCTCGATGACCAACGCTCGCCTTCGGCTCGCGTTCGCGAGGGAAACCATGTTTCCCGACGTCTTTCCGCGACTGGAGTTCGCACGAGCGAACTCCAGTCTTGCGAGAGCGGCGCGTGCTCCCTTCTTCTCGAAAGCGTGGGGAACCTCCCGGTTCCCCAC
>JALZOK010000078.1:0-12828 GCA_030857225.1 Actinomycetota bacterium | reverse complement strand
GTTCCCCACGCCCCTCCACGCTCATGGGCCCACGGAGATTGGCCTATGAGCGAGGCAGGCGCAGCGGCAACCGCGGTCGCGATACCGCCGCCGGCACGCCGCCGCCGGCCCTGGTTCGCCCTGCTCGCGGGTGCGTGGCATCAGGGTCGTACGAAGGTCGGGCTGCTCCTCCTCCTGCTTCTGGGCGGAAGCGCGCTCCTCGGCCCGTACTTCGCCCCGTATTCGCCGACGGAGTTCGTCGCCCCGCCTTTCTCCACGCCCTCGGACTTCGGTTGGTTCGGAGCCGACCTCCTTGGCCGGGACGTTCTCAGCAGGTTCCTCTGGGGCGGTCGCACCGTGCTGGCACTTTCGACGTTGGCCACGCTCATGGGGATGATCCTGGGAACCGCCATCGGCCTCATCGCCGCCTATTCGCGCGGCGTTCTCGACGACGTGCTGATGCGGGCGATGGACGTCCTCCTCTCCTTTCCGCAGATCGTGTTCGCGCTCGTCCTCGCCGCGACCGTGGGTCCGAAGCTTTGGCTGCTCGTGCTCGCCGTCGGAATCACTACGACTCCCCGCGTCGCCCGCATCGCCCGCGGGGCAGCCGTCGAGGTCGTGGAACGCGACTTCATTCGTGCCGCCGAGGCGATCGGCGAGCCGCGGCGCCGTATCCTGCTCGGCGACGTGCTGCCGAACATCACAGGGCCGCTCGTCGTCGAGGCGAGCCTGCGGCTCTCGTTCAACATCGCCGTCGTTGCAGGTCTCAGCTTCCTCGGCTTCGGGATCCAACCGCCGAACGCCGACTGGGGCCTGATGATCAACGAGAACAAGAACGGTCTGACCATCCAGCCCTGGCCGGTGATCCTGCCCGTCGCCGCGATCGGCCTGCTCACGATCGCCACGAGCCTCATCGGCGACGGGCTCTCGCGCTCTGTCGCGGGAATCGACCGCGGCGGCCGGGCGAAGGAATGAATGGCGCGCTCGCACTCGAGGTGGAGGGGCTCCGCGTCGAGTTGGAGGGCACTCGCGTCGACATCATCGACGAGGTGTCGTTCAGCGTCCCCGTCGGCCACGTCCTCGGGCTCGTCGGCGAGTCGGGCTCGGGGAAGACGACCGCGGGCCTCGCGGTGCTCGGGCACACACGCCGAGGCGCGCGCATAGCCGCCGGAGAGGTGCGGATCGAAGGGCGGAACGTCCTCGCGCTCTCCGGGCTTGAGCGGCAGTCGCTGCGCGGCAAGCTCGTCTCCTACGTCCCACAGGATCCGGCCTCGGCGCTGAACCCGGCGCTCCGCATCGGAAAGCAGCTCGAGGAGACGCTCTCGGAGCACGGCTTCGGGAATGCGGAGGCGCGCAAGGCGCGTATCACCGAGGCGCTCGGCGAAGTGCTGCTGCCGGGCGATGAAGTGTTCTTGCGGCGCTATCCGCACCAGCTGTCAGGCGGTCAGCAGCAGCGCGTCGCGCTGGCTATGGCGTTTGCCAACAGACCACGTGTGATCGTGCTCGACGAGCCGACGACGGGTCTCGACGTGACCACTCAGGCACATGTGCTCGCGACCGTGCGCGACCTCTGCCAGGCCCACGGTGTGGCCGCCGTCTATGTGAGTCACGACCTTTCCGTCGTCGCCACGCTTGCGACCGACGTCGCGGTGATGTACAGCGGGCGGCTCGTCGAGGTCGGACCGACGAGCGCGCTCTTCAGGCACGCCGCACATCCATACACCCGTCGCCTTATCGAGGCCATACCCGAGCTGTCCGGCGAGCACGCTCTCGTCGGGATCCCGGGCAGCGCGCCTCGTCCGGGCCTCCGTCCTCAAGGGTGTTACTTCGCGCCGCGGTGCGAGTACGTCCGCGACGTGTGTCGTCTCGCTTTTCCGCCCGTGGAAACGGTGGTGAAGGGCCACGAAGTGCGCTGCTACCGCTACGAGGCCGTGCTGCAGGAGTCGCTCGCGGCGCGCCCAGCTGCTCCGCGCAGACCCGAGCTCCAGGCCGAGGAGGCGCTCGTCGCGATTCGAGGTGTCCAAGCCTCCCACGGCGCTCGCCAGGTGCTGTTCGACGTCGAGCTCGTCGTGCGGCCCCGCGAATGCGTCGCACTAGTCGGCGAGTCGGGCTCGGGGAAGACGACGCTCGCGCGCTGCATCGCCGGACTCCACAAGAACTACGAGGGCGAGATCTCCTTCTGCGGCGATTTGCTCCCTGCAGGCTGCCGCGCCAGAAACCAGGAGACGCGCCGCGACATCCAGTACGTGTTCCAGAGCCCCTACAGCTCGCTCAACCCACGCAAGACGATCGGCCAGATCATCGCTCAGCCCTTGCGGCTGTTCTTCGACGCACGCGGAGACGAGGCGCGTAGGCGGGTCGTGGAGGCGCTCGAACGGGTTCAGCTGAACTCCTCCGTGCTCGACCGCTACCCGCACCAGCTCTCCGGCGGTGAGCGTCAGCGGGCGGCCATCGCCCGTGCTCTGATCGCGGAGCCGCGGCTGCTCGTGTGCGATGAGGTGACCTCTGCGCTGGACGTGTCCGTCCAGGCCGCGATCATCGACGTGCTCGCCGAGCTCCAGCGCGACCTCGACATCGGCCTCCTCTTCGTCACCCACAACCTCGCGCTGATCCGCACTCTGTCGCAGGAGGTCGCGGTCATGAGCGAGGGCCGGATCGTAGAGCGCGGTCTCGTCGACAGCGTGCTGGACAACCCCAAAGCCGAGTACACGAAGAAGCTGCTTTCCGACACGCCGAGCCTTGAGGCTGCGATGGCTGCGTCCGGATAGGCGTTACAGGATCCGGAAGGCCCACACGCGGACGAGAACCTCGGGTTCACCGGTTGGGAGTGCCTGGAACGCGTCTCCTCGCTCGACGAGCTGCCAGCGACCCACGCGCTCGAGCTCTGCGATCTTGTCCTCGAATCCGGGGAGAATCTGATCCGTTCGTAGGGTGAAGATCACGTGTCCGCCGGGCCTGGCGATCCGAACGAGCTCGTCGAGGCACGCTGCAGGCGCATGACCCGTCGTAAGCACACCTGAAGCGACAATGCCGTCGTATGCGCCGGCCCCGTAGTCGAGAGCATCACCGAGCCTGCCCTCGCGAAGCTCCCCGTAGACTTTCTTTCGTCTCGCCTCGGCGAGCATGCCCTCGGACAGATCGAGCCCATCGAGTCGCCTGAAGCCGACTTCGGCCAGGGCGACGCCGAGTAGTCCCGTCCCGGCGCCGACGTCGAGGATCAGCGCATCGCGCGGAAGCAGCTTTTGCGCCACTGCGCTGACCGCGGCCGGCGACCGGTACCCCATCCCGTCGACCAGCTCCCCGTCGTAGGTGGACGCAATGCGGTCGTACTCCGTCCGCAGCTCGTCGAGGTCGTGAGCGCCATAGAGCCGGCCCAGGTCGAGCGTCGGGCGCTCGCTTTCCGCTCCGGCGCGGTCGTGGCTTCGACCCGTCCGGATAAGCCAGAGACCGACGAGCGTGCAGAAAACGATCATCACGGCGTAGGCAGCCCGTGTACCCGCGGTGTCGGCGATGCCACCCGCGAGGAGTGGGCCCACCGTCGCCGCGATCCCAAAGCCGAGCATCACGAGCCCCATGACGGAGCCGCGCCCGAGCGAGGACCGATGCGCGCCCGCGGCCGCCAGCGGGTAGATGATGGTGTCCATCGTCGCCCAGAACGGCGCGCGCAAGAGAACGAAGGCTATGGCCGCGAGCGTCGTCGAGCTGAAGAGAACGAACGTGATCGAGAGGCCGGTGAGGAGCGCAGCGACCCCGCCCACGCGAAGCGTCGCCGAGCGCGTGCCGAGACGCGCGACGATCGCGCTCGCAATCGTGTACACCGCCGAGGCGACCGAGAAGAGGAGTCCGATCTTCGCCGCGGAGACGTCGTTCTCGCGTAGCTGCAGCGGTACCAGCAGGTTGACGCCTCCGCCGACGATGCCGATCAGTGCGATGAGCGCGATGCCGGCGAGCACGAGCTCGTTCCGTCTCGCGACGCGGAGCATCTCGCGCAGCCGCTGGATTGGGAGCTGCGCGGAGGCGACCGGTGCAGCCACCACGAGGGCGGCGGTCACGACTGCCGCAGCCACGGCGACGAGCAGGAACGGGGTTCCGGTGTCATAACGGTCTGCCAAGACACCTGCGAACACCGGCCCGGCCGTGAACCCGATCCCCGAGACGGTCACGGTGGAAGCGAGCGCCCGCGGACGACGCTCGTCCGTCAGGGAATCCGAGAGCCAGGCGGCGCCGGCGCCCCAGAGGGCGCCGAACGCTACGCCGAAGGCGCCGCGCGCGAGGAGCAGCGACCAGAACTCGTCCGCCAGTCCCTGGCCCAGGGTCGCGAGCGTGAAGACGCAGGCGGAGGCGATCGTCACGCGACGAGCGCCGAGCCGATCGGCGATCACACCCAGCGGCAACGCGACGACGAGCGCGGTGAGGCTCGCAGCGGCGAGAACCATTCCCGTCTCGACCCCGGACAGCCCAAGCTCACTCGCGAACGTCGGCGCGAGCGGGACGATCGCGATCCAGACGAGGGTCTCGAGCAGGATCAGCGCGTAGATCGGGGCGACCGTGCGACGCATTGGACTCAGTCCCAGTCTTCCACGGCGACGAGTGGCCCGGCGAGTGCGTGTGCTCGTGCTCCCCGGGATAGGATCAGGTGCCCGTGAGCGACGAGATGCTCATCGCTGTCCGCTCGTCGAGCCGTGTCCGTGGCGGTCGAGCCGCATGATGGTTCCTGACCTTCCCGACGACATCCGCGAGCTGAAGAACCGCGTTCGCGAGTTCGTCCAGCGCGAGGTCTACCCGCTGGAAGGAGTGATCGCCGAGCGAGGCACCATCGACTCCGAAGAGGTAGAAGCGCTCCGCCGCAAAGCGCGGGAAGCGGGCTTCGGAGTGCTGAACATGCCTCCCGAGCTGGGGGGACGCGATCTTTCGATGCTCGGCCAAGTGGCACTCGAGGAGGAGTCCGGCAAGGCGACGAACGGTCTCGGCTTCGCGGTGGTCGACCGTGGACCGCGCGAGCTGCTCGAGATCGCGACGCCTGAGCAGATCGAGCGGTACATCTCCGCCGTCGCCCGTGGCGAGTACCGCGAGGCATGGGCGGTGACTGAGCCCGGCGCCGGGTCCGACGTCAGTCGCGTCGCCGCGAGCGCCGTTCGCGACGGAGACGAGTGGACGATCAACGGCGAGAAGTGGTTCGTGACGAGCGAAGGGGACCCGGGCTTCTACATCGTGCTGGCCGTTGCCGATGGCGAGCAGACGCTGTTCATCGTCGAACCCGACGCCCCGGGCCTCGAGATCGTCCGGACGCCGCGCTTCCTCCACGACCCGTATATCGACGTCCACCCGGAGATCGTCTTCCGCGACTGCCGGGTACCCGAGGCGAACCGAATCCCCTCGAGCGGCGAGGGTGCACGGGAGTGGTTCACCGTCGAGCGGCTCTTCATCGCGGCTCGTTGCTGCGGAGCCGCCGAGCGACTTCTCGACGAGGCGAGCGGCTGGGCTCAGGAGCGCACGGCGTTCGGGTCGGCACTCTCCGAGCACCAGGGCATCGCGTTCCCGCTCGCCGACTCGCTGACCGAACTCCTCGCCGCCCGGCTGCTCACCTACCACGCGGCGCACGCCTTCGACACTCTCGAGGATAGGAAGGTCGTCCACGGCAAGGTCGCGATGGCGAAGCTCTTCGCCTCCGAGATGGCGAACCGGGCGGCCGACCGCGCGCTGCAGGTCTTCGGTGGCCGCGGGTACATGCTCGAGAATCCGGCGGCCCGCTTCTACCGCGAGCTGCGCGTCGACCGGATTTGGGAAGGCACGAGTGAGATCCAGCGCCTCGTGATCTCTCGGGGACTCTTCAAGCGCGGCGCTGCCGCGTACCTGAGCTGAGACGCCACTTCGACGCACAGGCGCTCTGCTCAGGATGGTCGGCGATCCACGCGAGAGCGGGCTCGACGAGGAGGCGGACCTGCTGGACGAGGCGCGCCGAAGCTCGCGTCAGAGGCGTAGGAATAGCGGCCATCGCAGCGGGCGTCGCCGTGATGAGCGCACTGCAACGTGACCGGAGTAGCCGACCCTCGCGGATCGGCAGCGTTTCCAAGGGTTCAGGACGCGCTCGATGCAACCCAGAGGTCGATATCGCTGTCGTTGGCGTAGCGGTCTATCTCAGCCAATTCCTCGGGGGGTTGACCGCCAGATTGTTGTATTTGCAGGGATTTCTATGCGCCCGGCAGGATTCGAACCTGCGACCCGCGGATTAGAAGTCCGCCGATTTGTTTACGAAAACGCCGGTTCAGCCGCATGTTCAAGCCAATTTTCGGTGACCGCTCGGGGATCTTGTTATCCGGCAATTCGGCGTCGTGTGTTCTCTTCTGTAGCAACGCGCGGCAAGTTGTGTCTGGTCCCGAATCAGCCACGACCTGCCTCAGCCGGATCTCTATCTGTAGAGGGCGTGGACGCCCGCCCGCCGCTGGCCTCTCGCAGCGCGTCATGCTCCGCGAGGTCGTTGCTTCGCTGCCCGGCGCTCAGCGGCCGCGGCGGCGGATGCCGGCGGTGATCGCAAGCGCCGAGCCGGCGGCGAGCAGCCCGCCCGCAACGAGCAGTCCGATGCCGACCCAGATCACCGGGTCGAGCTCGGCGCCGATGCTTAGCTCGGCGTCCACGCCGCGCCTGGCGTCGGCGTCCATCACGACCACGCTCCAGCTTCCGTCCTCGGCCTCCCATTCGAGCGTCTGCTCCCCCGTTCCGGCTGTGGAGGCGACCCAGAAGGTCTCGTCTCCGGGTGGGTTGTCGGGCGCTCCGCCCGGTCGAGGCGAGTAGCGCGGCTCGTCGTCAATCCCGGTGACGACGACGTGCTCGACGACGCCCAGGTAGCCGGCCGCGTCAGCCTCGCGGGCGATGCCCACGAAGACCGGGCGCTCGCTCTCGCTGCGGATGCGAACCGTGCCCAAGAAGCCCCTTACCGCCCTATCCGCTCCCTCGAGGTCGACGTCTGCGCTCTCGGAGACGATCGCGTAGGTGGACGTCGCGAAGTCCTCGGTCGGGGACATGAGGAAGCCGTCGTCGTCGCGCTGGGTGCGGTCGACCGCTACGATCGCGCACCCGCCGACGAGCAGCGCGAACGCGAGTATCGCCGCGATGCTCCCGACGACGAGCAGCACGACGCGTCCCGCGCCCGTACCGCCTGGTCGCTCCGCTGAGGAGGACTCGCCGGCGAGCGCCGGGGGCGGCGGCGTATCCACCGCAGCTCCAGCCGGTTCCTGTTCGCCCTGATCGAGGCGGAAGGGCGGGTACCTGTCCGTCATGAGCCCGGCGTATGCCGCCACCCTGGCCACCCACCGGTCGAGCCCGAGCGCGACGTCGAAGATCCCGCGCGGGTAGCGGGTAGTGAAGAGCAGCGCGACACCCGCGAACAGGACGAGCACGCCGATGAGACCGAGTCCTGCTCCCCACGCCCAGTCGTCGGCACGCGAGCCAGCGAAGCCACCCCCGCCGAGGAAGATCCCGACGACGACATAGTGCGGGATGGCGAGCAGCCACCACTTCACGAGCACGAGGCCGCGCGAGAGCTGTTCCGGGTGCGCGACGTCGAGCGTCGCCGGATAGTCGGGCGCGGCGCCGAGTGTGAAGGGCGGGTAGCGGTCGGTGCCGAGCGCAGCATACGAGTAGAAGGCCACGCGCCACGTCCAGCGGAGCACGCCGAGGTTGAACTCGAAGATGCCCCTCGGGTAACGAGCCGTGAACAGG
Source organism: Actinomycetota bacterium (assembly GCA_030857225.1). Taxonomy (GTDB): domain Bacteria; phylum Actinomycetota; class Thermoleophilia; order Gaiellales; family Gaiellaceae; genus GMQP-bins7. The sequence continues at coordinate 5,130 of JALZOK010000078.1, read as the reverse complement.
ATCGCGAAGAAGGCGACGACGGTCAGCACGATGAAGGCGATCCACAGGAACGCGAGGACGATGTAGTGCGGGATCGCCAGCAACCACTTGACGAGCCACAGCCAGCGGCTCAGCTCGGGGTCGAGCCGTCCCTCGATCCGGACCGGGTAGGTCGGGCGGGCTTCCATCGTCGCACCTCCTCGTCTCTCGCGTGGACACTCTTGCACGTGCGGCCCGTCCCTGAACCGCTCTCGGCTCCCGGGCTCGCTCTGGCCCCGCTGGCGCGCGGTGTCGGCAGCGCGCGTCTCGACAGGTGGTGATCCCGAGCTGGCGCAGGCCCTGGACGACGGTTAGATCGAGCGTCTCCCCCGGGATGCCGTTCTCCGAACTCGCAGTGATCTGCATGTCGACCTCAATCGCGGTCCCGGTCGTCGCTCCGTCGAAACATGCAGCGAACCCGGCCGGGAGATCTTCTCCCATTGAAGGTCACCGGTCGCTGCCCTGGTCGACGGTCGTTTACGGGCTCAGGCTCACGACCATCGCGCTCCCGCCACCACGGCGCACGGGCTCGGCCGCGGCGAGCAGGCGATCGCCGCCAAGGAACTCGATTCCGGTGGCGGCCCCGATCTCGGGATTCGAGCTGAACACATGCCCTCGCGCTTTCAGCGCGGTCGCGTCGGCGGTCGCAAGGAAGGCCGGCTCCGCCTGCGTTGTCCCCGTGTTCCGCTGGGTCAGCCGCGGGTCTGCGATCGCCTGGGGAAGCGTCAGACCGAGATCGAGCCGATCGATCAGGATCTGGAGGACGGTCGTGATGATCGTCGACCCGCCCGGCGAGCCGACCGCGAGCAGTGGGTCGCCGTCGCGAAGCACGATCGTCGGGCTCATCGAGCTGCGTGGTCGCTTACCGCCCTCGACCCGGTTCGGGTGCGTCAGCGAGTCGAAGTTGAAGTCCGTTAGCTCGTTGTTCGCGAGGAAGCCGTACCCCGGAACGACGAGGCCGGCGCCGCCGGTGGACTCGATCGTGAACGTGTACGAGACCACGTTGCCCCAGCGGTCAGCGGTCGTGAGGTGCGTTGTCGTCCCCGCCCGCGTCTCGCTCGCGGAGGCCTGGATGCTCGCGCCGGCGCCGTTGAACGGATAGGGGTTCCCCGGCGCGACCGGGCTCGTCGCGGCGGCCCCCGTGATCAGGGCGCGACGCGTGGCCGCGAAACCAGCCGAGAGCAACCCCGTCAGCGGGACGTCGAAGTACGCCGGATCGGCGAGATAGGCACCTCGGTCGGCGAACGAGTAGCGCGAGGCCTCGAGGAAGTAGTGGAGCGCAGCCTCGCGGGTCATCGTCGAGAGTGGGTAGCCCTCGAGGATGTTCAGCGCCTCGCCCACGGTCGAGCCGCCGCTCGAGGGCGGACCCATGCCGAACACGTCGAGCCCGCGGTAGACGACGTGCGCCGGGGCGCGCTCGGGGGCCTCGTAGGTGTGCAGGTCGCGCATGGTCAGGTGACCCGGCCGCCATGTGTGATTGGCTGCGGGTGATACTACCGGGTCTTGCACGGTCTTAACGAGCGTGCTCGCCACGACACCGCGGTAGAAGCCTTTCGCCCCGAGATGCGCGATGCGCGCATACGTGTCCGCGAGGTCGGGATTGCGGAAGACGGTGCCGACGTCGTGCGGCGTACCGTCCGGGTCGAGGTAGAGCGCAGCGGTCGCCGGGATGTCGTTGAAGTAGTCGACGTTGCCCTGCGTCTGGTCGAAGAAGGTCTGGTCGACGACGAAGCCGTCACGGGCGACGCGGATCGCCGGCGCAAGAGCGTCCGCGAGCGAGATCGTGCCGTAGCGCTCGAGCGCTACGTCCCACGTCTCGACGGTGCCCGGCACCCCGACCGAGAGACCGCTGTAGCGTGCGTCGTTGAAGGGGAGTGGCGTTCCATTCTCCCAGAAGGAATCAGGGCGCATCGCAGCCGGTGCGCTCTCGCGGCCGTCGATCGTGGTCACCCTGCCGTCGCTCGCGCGGTGGAGGACCATGAAGCCGCCTCCGCCGATCCCGCACGAGAACGGCTCGGTAACGCCGAGGACGGCGGCTGCGACCACGGCTGCGTCGACGGCGTTGCCACCGTTTCGGAGCGTGTCGACAGCCGCCTGGGTCGCGAGCACGTCGACCGTCGCCGCCGCGCCTCCCGTTCCGACTGCGGTCGGCGGGCCGTGCAAGCCGGCATCCGCCAGGGCACCGACCTGGGCGGCGAGCGCCGCCACCCCGACGACGAGCAGGACGGCGAGCGAACGAAACGGACGGCGGCGCATGATTCCCCTCTCCTCGGATTCGAGCCGAATCTACTCCTCTGCCGGGCGTACCTCAAGGTCGGCGTCGTCGTCGATCGACGCGCGAGCACGCGCGTCCACTGCGCGAGCTGACGAACCGCCCAGTTCCAGCGAGAACGTGCCCGCTCGTGCCCCCGGGTGGACGCGCGTCCCTCACTTGTCCTTCACTCGTAATGAAGGGGTCGGCGGTTCGAGTCCACGCGTCGGTTTTAAAGTCCTGCTCAGAAACTATTCCCGTTGTCTTGTTTGGGAGTGAGGCGATGGCGCCGAAGCTCAGCTTGAAGGTGAAGAAGCAGAAGAAGAGGTCGCGCGGGAAGTACCTACGGAGCGGGGCCTGCGGCCGACGAAAAAGAGCGGGCGCCATTGCCGGTGCACTCGGGGTAGCGCCGCGCAGCCCCCCGTCGGTCAGGCCTTCACGCGCTCTTTCTTGCGTCGCTCGATCCTCGCGACACCTGCCGAGGGAGCGAAGATGCTCGTGCGCCCGTCGTCCCACCGGACGCGGAAGCGCGGCGGATCCTGGGCCAGAACCTCCTCGATGACGCCCGCCCGACCCGACTGACCAGCCCGCTCCGACTCGACGACGATCCTGTCTTCCACGCCCGCGTCCATCGTTCAGCCCTCCTGCGATTCGATCTCGTCAACCGAAGCTTAGCGCGGGTCGCCCCGTCTTGATCACCACTGCGCCGCCCTCGAGCGAAGCGTCCGTCCCCAACTCGCAGGAGCGAGGAGCTAATCTCACAGCCAGGGGCAGCTCCCGGCCGCCCAAGGAGCTAAGGCGATGTGCGCACGGCTCGCCGCGCCGAAGGATCGCCAGATTGCGGTCAGTTGTAGGCGATTCGATGCGCCCGGCAGGATTCGAACCTGCGACCCGCGGATTAGAAGTCCGCCGACTTGTTTACGAAAACGCCGGTTCAACCGCTTGTTCAAGCCGCTTCTCAGCGATGGCCAAGAGAACTTCTTATCCGGCGATTTCCGCCGCTTGTTGCCTTTTCAGGAGACGCTCAGCGTCCACTCAATCGACGATGTGCCTGCTCGAGATTCGTCGCTCCGGGTGGCCGCGGCCAGGTTCGCCCTTCTGAGTAAACGCCAGACGCCGTGGCTCAGGGCCCGCTGCCACAGTCGGGTTTCCAGGTAGCGGGGATCGGCTCTGTTCGCTGAACCGCCAACGCTTGCATTTGCGGGGCCGCCGGGTTGCTGTTGCTGTACTGGCACCACAGTGAGCGGCATCGGTGCGCGAGCGCGAGCTGTGGGGAGCCAAGTTTTGGCTTGTTCACGCGGTTTAGCAGGCGCAGGCACATGAGGTGCGCGTGCCAACGAGTCAGCGATGATGACCGAAATGATGCCAGCGCTGGTCTCCGCGTGGGCGATCGTTGAGAGCGTGTGGCCCCTGAGGCTGGCCGGGGCTCCGTCCGCCTTGCACGTGACCGATGTTCCGGTCATCGTTGCGAGATTGTTGGCGACGAGGGCGCGCACATGGTGAGCGGGACGCAGGCCGACGTCGCGATCGTCGGGGCCGGGGTCACCGGGCTCTCCGTTGCGTGGCACCTCCGCGAGCGCGGCCTCACGCCACTCGTGGTCGAGCAGAGCGGTATCGCGGCCGGCACCTCCGGGGTCCAGCCGGGAGGCGTGCGCCAGCAGTGGGGGACCCGCGTCAACTGCCTTCTCGCGCGCGAGTCGGCTGCCTTCTACCGCGAGGCGCAGGAGCGCCTGGAGGCACCGGTTGAGCTCGGCTTCAGGAAGTGCGGTTACCTCTTCCTCGCCCACTCGGAGGAGACGCTCGAGCGGCTGCGCGCCAACGTCGCCGTCCAGAACGCCGCCGGCGTCCCTTCGCGCCTCGTCACGCCCGACGAGGCGGGCGAGCTCGTCCCCGGCCTCCTCATCGGGTCGGTGGTCGGCGCGGCCTGGTGCAGCGAGGACGGCTACTTCGACCGGCCGCAATCCGTGGTCGAGGCGTTCGCGCGCGGGACACGGATCGAGATCGCCTCCGTTGCCGCGCTGCGACCCCAAGGCGAGGGTTGGGCGCTCGAGCTCGGTAACGGCTCCAGCGTGCGTGCTGGGCAGGTCGTCGTCGCGGCGGGCATCGACGCGGTACCACTCCTGCGCCCGCTCGGCGCCGAGCTGCCGATCGAGCCGGAGGGCAGGTGGCTCTTCCTCAGCAAGCCGATCCACGAGCGCCTCGTCGAGCCGCTCGTCGTCTCGCCCGAGCGCCGCTTCGCGGCAAAGCAGCTCGGCGACGGCCGCGTGCTGGCGAGCGACCTCTCCGCCGTGGGCGAAAGCGACGACGGCGCGCCAGACTGGCGTGAGGCCGTGCAGCGCTCGATCCGCGAGCTCCTACCCGTGCTCGAGTACGTCGACTTCACGGTGCTCGTGCACGGGATCTACGACGTGACGCCCGACCGGCAGGCCATCATCGGGCGCGTGCCGGGTCACGACGGGCTCTGGGTGGCGGCCGGTTTCAGCGGCCACGGGTTCATGCTCGCGCCTGCCGTCGGCCGCGTTCTCGCAGACGCGATCACGGGCTTCGGAGAGGACGACGCGCTCGCCGTGCTCGACCCGGGGCGCTTCGGCGAAGGCAGGCTCGTGCCCGAGCCCCAGGTCGTCTGAATGTTCCTCCAGCTCCTCGTGAACGGCCTCGTCACCGGGTCGGTCTTCGCGATCGCCGCGGTCGGCGTCTCGCTGATCTACGGCATCCTCCGGCTCGTCAACTTCGCCTACGGCGACGTGATGGCCTACGGCGCCTGCATGGCGTTCCTCTTCAACGTCACGCTCGGCCTGCAGATGGTGCTCTCGACCGCTCTCGCGATGGTGGCGACGGCGGTCCTTTCGGTGGCGCTCGAG
>JALZOK010000125.1 GCA_030857225.1 Actinomycetota bacterium | reverse complement strand
CACCTGCGCCGTCGGTCGTCCTCGCTGCGCCGCCATGATCGCCTCCTATCGTCGCTCGTGACGACAGGATTCGCGGCCATCAATCAATATCCTCCGGACTAACGACTCAAGACACTAGGTCATCCCAAGCGCCTCCCCGAGAACGGGCGCGCGTTCGAGCGCCGCCCGCAGCCGCTCGAGGTCGCGCGCCCGCAGCGTGACGGGACCGCGTCGGGCCGATCCCTCGGTCTTGTAAGCAAAACGGATCAGGCGCTCGCCGCTTCGCGTCTCGAGTAGCTCCACGACCACGGAGAAGCGCTTGTCGCTCGCTCTCTGAGGCACGGTGACCTCCTCGACGACCTCAGCCGTACCCCACGGGGTTGCCGCCGTCCGTGGCTTCTTCGTCACCGCCGCCCGCACCTTTGTCTGTGCCGCCGTCATCTCGGCCGAGACTAGACCGGAATCGCTCACAGAGGGGACACGTCTCCGTCAAGAAACAGTCACATCGGCGCGATCTCAGCAGTGGTCAGCGAGCCACCGTCTGGAGCGAATCAGCGTGTTCGGCGATCCGCGAGTCGATTGCCGACGGTGAGCAAGGCCAGCGCGGCCACCGCGAAGCCGACCAGCAGGACGACGCTTCGCAGGAGCACTCCGCCGTACCCGAGCTCACCCACGTCCACGAACGGGTACGGGTACCAGTCGACCGACGCGCCGCGGGCGAGCGTGTAGAGGAACCAGGCGAAGGGGAACGAGAGCCAGGCAAGAGCCGCCCAACCGGGGAGCCGGTGCCGCGGAGAGTCGAGCAACCATTCCACCACGAGCACGACGGGCAGCAGCTTGTGGACGACGAAGTCGACCCACGGGATGGTCGTCTGCAGCTCCTCCTGTAAGCCCGAGAGGAGGAGCGCGAAGACGATGCCAGTGATCGCTATGTACAGGACTACGGCGCTCCGCACCCCGTCGAAGATCGGCGTCCGTTCGTCTCGTCGAACCACCACGAGCAGGCAGAGCGTCGCGACCGCGAGCAAGTTGGACTGGATCGTGAAGAAGCTGAAGAAGTTCACCTTGTCGAACCCGCTCTCGGCTGTCGCTGCGAACTGGTAGGTCACCGCGACGATCGCAGCTGCGGCGAACGCGAGTCTTACGACGTTCAGCGCGAGCACACGAGAGCTCACGGACGAACCCTAGCCCGAGCGTCCGATGAGCTCGATGCGATAGTCGTCTAGGTACTTGACTACATCGAGTTGGTTGGTCATGATGTGCACATGAAAGCAGGCATCGCCGACGGCTACATCCGGGTGAGCCGAAGAGGTGGCCGCGAGGGCGACTCCTTCATCTCCCCCGACGTGCAGCGAGAGAGGATTGCGAACTGGGCGGAAGCCAACAAGATCGAGATCGTTCAGTGGTGGGAGGAGATCGATCAGTCTGGCGCCAAGCTCGGGCGCCCCATGTTCCAAGAGGCACTGGGACGTTGTGAGCGTGGTGAGACAGGCGGCATCGTCGTCGCCAAGCTCGATCGCTTCGCCCGTTCGGCCGTCGATGCGCTCGATTCGATCCGCCGCCTAAACGCTGCTGAGGCTCGGCTTGTCTCGGTCGAGGACGGCTTCGATGGCTCCACTCCCATGGGACGCTTCGCGATCGGAATCCTGACCATGATCGCCGAGCTCGAGCTTGAGCGGATCAAGGAAAACTGGTCGACCGCAATCACCCGTGCTGTTGATCGCGGCATCCACATCTCCGCGCGTCCCCCCACGGGTTATGCGCGTGACGAGAACAAGCGACTCGTTGCCGTGGAGCCTGCAGCATCCGCAGTCAAGGAAGTCTTCCGTCGGCGCGCGTTGGGAGCATCGTGGGCCGCGCTCGCCGACTATTTGGAAGGCGAAGGTGTCGAGACGCCGAGGGGCAACAGCCATTGGTCGAAGACCGGTGTTTCGGGTCTCATCAAGAATCCGGCCTACCTGGGACAGGCCCGAGGTGGAAGGGTCGTGAACGACGATGCCCACGAAGCGCTCGTTACCCGTGCCGAGTTCGACGCGGCGCAGTCGGTCACGAAGTCGCTCTTGAAGCCACGCGATGGCTCACTCGCTGAGAAGGCGATGCTCGGTGGCTTAGCGCGCTGCGCAGCCTGTGGGCACACACTCAAGATCACGGGCAACACCGATCGCAGGACCGGCGAGCGCTACCCGATGTACTACTGCACCGGCCGCTACGCCTCAGGGCCCTGTCCAGCGCGTGCGAACGTGCGCTCGTCCCTTCTCGATGCCCACGTTGAAGCGCAGGTGCTCGCCGCGCTTCAGGATGAGCACGGACTCCTCGCCCAAGCCGTTGACGCATCGCAGGCGCTCGAGGAGGCTTCCCGCGCCGTCGCCGAAGCCGAGCACGAGCTCGACCTCTTTCTCACTAACCCGAAACTCATGACGCTGGTTGGGGAGGCGAAGTTCCTCGAAGGCGTCGATGCGCGCCAGCAGGCGCTCGATGAGGCCCGCGAAGCCTTCGCCGAGCTACGCAACCAAAGCGCTCTCGCCGACGAGCTCGCGGACGGTGATCTCCTAAAGGCGTGGCCGAGCCTGACGACGCAGGAGAAGCGTCGTCTCCTGCATGGTCTCCTGGATCGTGTGGTCGTCTCGCGGGCACGCGGGCGTGGCAAAAACGCCAACCCCGTGCGTGAGCGGGTGCAGATCGTCCTGCGCGGAAACGTGCTGCTGGGTGACAACCCGGACGATGCGTTGGCGCAGTCCGAGTCGACCTAGCCTCTGCGCTCGATCAGCTCCACCCGATACGAATCGGGATCTCTCACGAAACAAATTCGCGAACCGCCCTCGCGCACCTGGTAGGGCGGCCGCTCGGGCTCGATCCCGTGTTGATCCTTGAGCGCGGCAAGCGTCGCGTCGAGATCGTCGACGCTGATCGCGATGTGCCCGTACGCCGTTCCCAGCTCGTAGGTGCGGCCGTCGTGGTTGTAGGTCAGCTCAAGAACGCTCTCGGCCTCGCCGATCGAATAAAAGTAGTTGGTCGCTTCGAGCTCGCCTTCTCTGACGATGTCCATTTCGTTGGAGAAGCGAAAGCCGAGTGCCTCGTAGAAGCCGCGGCTTCGCTCGGGGTCGGTGATCCGAACCATGGTGTGCAGGAAGGTGGCCATCGCCGGACAATACGCGACGCTCTCTGGCGGCAGGCCCTCAGCTGGTGCTAATCCAGGTCGATGTTGGATCGCACGTCCACCAGCATCGATCCGGGCGGAGCCTGGTCGCGGGCGAGCGAGTGCGCCTGTTCGAGACTCTCGGCAAAAAGCAGCCGCTGCTCCTCGCCAGCGGGCGACCTGTAGGCCGCGACGTACGAAAGGAAGGCGCCAAATGCGTCTTCGCCTTCGCTGAAGTCGTCGGCTGCTCTCGTCTCGCGGTCCGTCATCAGAATTTCCACACGTACTTGATCGCGAACTTCCGATACCCCGTCGGTCGAAGCACTACGGCCTGCGTTACCGCGCGAGTATCGCGCGCAACACATGCGAGCTTGAGGAACCTCCCCGCAAGGACCGCGCCTCCCACGCCGATGCATTCGACGTCTGCCAGCGTCCAGTACTCGTTGTAGAGCCACAGCTCGCCCTCTCGTGGCGTTGCGTTGAAGGCCGAGGGCGCCGACTGTCGCCCCAGAGCTTGGCTTGCAGGCAGCAGCACGACGGCGACAAGAGCGAGCCCGACGGCGATCAAGAGCCTCATCTTGAGTCCTTTCGGAGGTCCACACGAAGACCTGCAGGCGGCGCGACAGATCCGCGTGCACCTTCACAGTGTAGGACCTACGAGAGGTTTTGTCTGTAGAGCTTTCGTCTGTGCATCACGAGCATGGCGCGGCATGGAGCCGCATGAGCGCTTTGCTCGCAATCTTCGGGCTCAGCGACATCGTCGCGGTCTCTCGCAAGAGGCCTTGGGCGCGGCCTGCGGGCTGCACCGCACCGAGATCTCGCTCCTCGAGCGCACCCAGCGTGAGCCCCGGCTCTCCACGATCGTGCGTCTCGCCCGTGGACTTGAGGTGCGACCGTCGGAACTCCTCAACGGCATCCACTGACGCAGTTGTGGACCACGACGAAAGCGGGGACGGTCCGCTGATCAATGTCAGCATGTGACCGTCCCCGCAACGCCTAGTGGCCCTTGAGGAAACGTTGGACCGGAAACTCGGCCTTGGTGTCGAATCGGGATGCATCTCGACCCTGGAGGTTGCGATGCGTCCCCCGTCTGTGTTCGTGCGGCCGTTGCTGCACGAGGAAG
>JALZOK010000018.1 GCA_030857225.1 Actinomycetota bacterium | reverse complement strand
TCAGCTCCCACAACCCATCCGGCACATCCCACGGCCTCGTAGCCATCGGCATCTCCTTCAGGTTGAAGACAGATACCGACGGCGTTCACCACGAAGGGCCATCACCCTTCATTTTGATTCGAGTTCTAAGAGCCGTCGGATGGAGTTCCCGCTCTCGGAGAGAAGTCTCAGCACCTCATCATCTAGGCCGCTGTAGCCGATGACGAGCAGATTCAACCCGTCGCTCCGAGTCAAAGCCTCGTTCGCAGCGCGCGTGTGACTCGACGGGCATACCAACGTGTCACCCGGGCCGAGCGGCATGGCCAGTGCCGGGTAGTAGACCGCCGTATTGGTGAACTCGGCGTCCCAACGCGTCGTCCGCAACTCCTGTCCCATCCTGAATACCTGGATGTCGTCGATGTTGAACTCCGGGAATCCCTGCTCGACGTAGTGGCTGACTATGTGGTTGAACGCCTCGGTACTGTTGCGCGGCAGTGAGGCGTCCCCGTCGATGAACGGGAGCGCCCAGCCCCAGTTCACCGAGCCGTGCAGCTTGATGAGCGACCATCGGCGCTTGTTAGCCACGTACCAGTCGCGATCGCCAGCGTTCAAGGGCGCGTACTCGGCGAAGCGCGTGTCGAGCAACGTGTCGTAGTTGAGAGTGAGGAATGTTGCCTGCTCCATCTCAAGAGCACGTGTCACCAAGAGGTTGTAATTGTCTGGATCGCGCGTATAGCGGCTCGCCTGTGTCAGGACGTCCTGAAGGTATCAAGCGACTTGCCGGTAACCCCGCTGGATTTCAGTTGCTGCCGATCTCGCGATCTTGTCGCGGAGATAGTCCTCCAAGGCGATGGCATCCTCGCCAGTCCGGCTCATCGCTTGACGAATCCCAGCCGCCACCTGACGAACGAGCGGGTAGTCACCGAGGGTGCCCTTCCAGTTAAGAGAGAAGAGCTCTTTAGTCAGCGGCGGCTTCAGGTCTGGCGAGTCAGGCGCAATGAAGTCGCTGACGCAGTCGAAGGATGCGCCCGCGCCTGTAATGACAACGATTCGTGACATCTCCGGTACCGAAGTTGAGTCTATGGCCCCCTGAAGGACCAAACCGTTCGCTGAGACCGATGGGGCCATGAGCACTAGGGATGCGATGGGCCCGCCTGGACTCGAAACGGCAGGCCGCCTTCGAGGGGCTGAAGGATCACGGTTCTGGCCGGAACTGCGATCGATCTGCGCGCCCCGGCCTAGGGCCCGCGAAAACGCGTCTATTTCGACCCAGGCGGGCCACTCTCGTGAGCTCGCGCTGCGGCCATCGCCTGGAGCCGGTGGACGTGCGGATGACGCGCAGCATGCGGTCCCGCCCGACCGGGTTGCCGGTGTGCACCGTGATTTCCGGCAGCGGGCGAGTCCAGCGCCCGCTGCCGACTTCAGCCTCGAGCAGAGGAGTACGGCATAACCCGTCGGTCGGACGCGCCGTCGTCCAATCCCAGCCCCAGGTCGTGGTCGAGCGCGAGCGCTGTGACTTTCCCCAGTTGCAAGAGCCCGATGACCTGCTCCGGCGTGAAAGCTCGAACCCAGCCGGGAGGGGCATCGCGGATGTCGTCGAGCCAGATCTTCACGCGGCGCTGCCCTCGTCCCATTCGCGGGTCCGCATCGCCTCGACGTGATCTCCGAGTTGATCCCCGCGACGGTGTGACAGGTCTCCAGGAGCTCGCCCCAGGTGACGCCGGGGTGCGTCGCGTTGAAGATCCCAGTAGCGTCGCGCTCGCAGAGGTCGACGATCCACTCGCCGAGATCCCGCACATCGACGAACTGCGTCTGCCTTTCGCGAGGAGCAGGGGCGAGAACCTCGCCTCCACGCGCCAGCCGATGGGCCAGTACGTGAAGCGGCCTATCGGATCATGGGGCCCGACGATCAGGCCCGGACGGACGACAAGCGCGCGTCCCTCGAAACTCTCACGCACGACCTGCTCGCAGAGCGCCTTTAGCGGCCCGTAGCTCTCGTTGGTGACCTCGTCGCTCGAAAGATCGCCGAGCGTGGCAAGCGGACTCTCCTCATCCACTGGAACGCTGAAGTCGCCGTACACCGAGATCGAGGAGATGAAGCAATAACGGCCACACCCGGCCAACGCCTCGGCAGAGGCACGAACGACGTTCGGGAGATAGCCGGACGTGTCGATCACGGCGTCCCACTCTCGACCCGCCAAAACCCGCAGATCACCGGCGCGGTCGCCCTGCAGCCTTTCGATCTTCGGGTCCAGCTCCGGGTTTGTCTGTCCTCGGTTGAAGAACGTGACCTCGTGTCGACGGGCGAGAGCCCCGTCCGCGAGAGCCCGGCCGAGAAACCTCGGCCCGCCCAAGACCAGCAGCCTCACGCGAGCTCTACGAGACCGGCGAGCAGCCGGTCGACCTCTTCCTCGGTGTTGTAGTGCACGAACCCGGCCCGCACCGCTCCCTCCTCGAGACCCAGATGGCGCATGGTCTCGACCGCGTAATAGTCGCCATGCCAGACCGCTAGATCCTCCTTCGCGAGCGAGACGGCCACGGACTCGGGGGAGCGCCCGGGAACGTTGAAGCAGAAAGTCGGCACCCGCCCGGTCATCGTACGCAGGCCGTAGAGCTCGATTCCGTCCGGGAGTCCTGCCAGGAAGCGCTCACCGAGGACACCCTCGTGCTCCTGGATCGCGTCCCAGCCGAGCGAGTCGACGTGAGCCACGGCCGCGACGAAACCAGCGAGCAGCTCGTGCTGCGAAGTTCCGAGCTCGAACCGGTGCCCGACGGGCTCGTTCGCCGCGGGGCGAACCTTGTACGGGCGCCACGACTCGAGCAACTCGCGCTTTCCGTAGGCAAGGCCGAGGTGGGGGCCAAAGAACTTGTACGGGGAGCAGATGAGGACATCCACGTCCCAGCCGGAGACGTCGATCCGCCCGTGAGGAGCGTAGTGCACGGCGTCGGCCCAGGCGAGGGCGTCTGCCTCGTGCGCAAGCTCCACGATCCGCCGCACATCAGGCGCAGTCCCGACGGAGTTCGCGGCCACCGGAAAGGCCACCACTCGCGTCCGATCGGAGAGGAGGCGCGCGAGGTCGTCGTAGTCGACTTCGAGCCCCTCGGTGAGGCCCGCGACACGGACGACGATGCCGAGATCGTGAGCGAGCTCGAGCCACGGAGCCACGTTCGCGTCGTGGTCGAGCGCGGTGACGACGACCTCATCTCCTTCTCGCACGGTCCGCGCGAATGCGCGCGTGAGCAGGAAGTTGAGCGCCGTCATGCTCGGGCCGAACGCGACCTCGTCAGACGAGCAGCCGAGGAAGGACGCCGCGCGCTCACGTGAGTGCGTGACCAGCTCGTCGGTTCGCCTGCTCGTCTCATAGGGCGCGCCGATGTTGGCGTTCGAGGTCCGGAGGTAGTCCGCGACGGCGTCGATCACCGTGTCCGGGCACTGCGTCCCGCCGGGCCCGTCGAAGAACGCGAGCTGTCGATCGAGAGCGGTGAATCGCGCCCGAACCGCACTCACGTCCAACGTGGCAGTGCTCATGCGGTCTCTTGGCCGTTGACCGTCCAGTGATTGCGAGGTCGAGCGATCAACGAGTTGCCCACGAAGCAGCCCCTCTCCGCTCTCGCGATGAGCTCGTTCACAACGTCTGGAGCGGTAGTCGGATCGAGCTCGACGTCGAAGTGCGCATCGATGCGCACGAAGGCATAGCGGCCGTCGTCGTCTCGTTTCGTGACGGCTCCCTGAGCACGTCCCGAAGCGACCAGCTGCAGACTCGCGCGCTTGGCGCTGTAGTCCAGGCTCGCGAGCGTGCAGCGGACGAGCCCGGCCAGAATGAGATGCTCGGCTGACCAAGCTTCGTCGACCGCGAGCGCCGCTCCCCCTAGTCCGCTCCGCGCCGTCCGGCCCCGATCGAGGGTGACGTCGTACTCCAGCACGCGTGCGGTCACGGCCACGCGCGCAAGCGTACTCGGCACCGTCCGGCTCGTGGCCTAGGGTGCGCCCGAATGGAGGAGCGGCTCAGGACGCTCAGCGAGGCCGAGTGCTACGAGCGCTGCTACGGGTGGCGCTGGTCGGAGGACTCGGTCAAGGTGCTCCGCTCCGCTGGTTCGAGCAGGGAGCCGGATCTCCGCCTCGAGCCGTCCGAGAGGGGTGAGCGACTGCGCCGGTTGCTCGACCTGCGCCTGGACACGCGAGAACCCGAAGCCGCGTAGCAGCTCTGAGGCAGGATCACGCCCGTGAACGCAAGCGCGGCTGTCCGGACGTCCTCGGGCCTGGCGTCCGCGTCGTCTTCTGCGGCATCAACCCCGGCCGCGTGAGCGCGGCCGCAGGGGCGCCGTTCGCCAATCCCAGGAACGACTTCTGGAGATTGCTGTACGCCGCGGGATTCACTCCGCGCCTCCTCCGACCTGAGGAAGCGCGCGAGCTTCTGCGCTACGGGGTCGGACTCACCAACGCGGCTCGGAGAACGACCAAGAACTCGGGAGACCTACGCAAAGCGGACTTCGTAGGAGCGATCGACCGGCTCGAGGAGATCGCCAGGTCGTGGCGGCCGGCGGCGATCGGGTTCGTGGGGAAGATCGCCTACACCGGCATCTTTGGAGGGCGCGCAGAGCACGGGTTGCAAGAGCGCAGGTTGTCCGACACCGTGCTCTTCGTGCTTCCGTCGACCTCACCCGCGAACGCTGCCGTGCCGTGGGACGAGCGCTTGCGCCGGTTCCGAGAGACCTCCGCGAGTTTGCGACGTGAGTGAGCTTCGGCTTCGCGCGGCAGCGCGCGCGATCGTCATCGACGAAGAGGATCGCGTACTGCTCGTTCGCTTCGACTTCCCGGGTGGCCGACGGGTGTGGGCAACGGTCGGCGGAGGCCTGGAGGACGGCGAGACCCACGAAGACGCGGTTCGCCGCGAGCTCAAGGAGGAAGCTGGGCTCGCCGACGTCGAGCTCGGCACTCCCGTTTGGAAGCGCACGCATGTCTTCGAGCTCGGGATTCAATGGAACGGTCAGACCGAGCTCTACTTCCTCGTCCGTACAACGGCGTTCGAGCCGCGTCCTCAGCACTCGTGGGCGCAGCTCAATGCCGAAGGCGTGACCGAGATCCGTTGGTGGACGTTCGACGAGATCGAGCAGTCGGAGGAGCTCTTCGCACCCAGTCGGCTCGGAAGGCTCCTCCGTGAGCTTCTGCAACACGGCCCATCTTCAGAGCCGATCGATGTCGGCGTCTAGGTCGCCGGGTAACGCGACTCTCGAGCTCCTTGGGCGCGTCCCTTGACGGCCGTCCGCATCCGTCGCTAAGGTGAGACTCAGGTCGGGAGCGGAGAAGCTCCCTGCCGAGGCGACGTGGCCTCAGGACTCTCGAGAGTTCTGGGGTCTTTTTATTGGTCCGATTCCGGGAGGAGAAATGTCGGAGATCGAGGAGCGGCACTACCTGCTGAACGGCGGCGAGACGCTGCCAGGCGCGCGCCAGGCGCTCGAGTGGGCGTCGGAAACACGTGCGGTGATGATCGATCTCAAGTTCTGCGACCTGCTCGGCACCTGGCAACACGTAACGCTGCCGACGAGGGCGTTCGACGAGACCGCGTTCGACGAAGGTCTCGGCTTCGACGGCTCCTCGATTCGCGGCTGGCAGGCGATCCAGGACTCGGACATGCTCCTCATGCCTGACCCGTCGTCGGCCATCCTCGATCCCGCCACCGAGGCGCCGACGCTTTCGCTGGTCTGCGAGATCGCGGATCCCGTCACGCGAAAGCCGTACGCGAAGGACCCGCGCGGGGTCGCCCGCCGCGCCGAGGAGTATCTACTTGCCAGTGGGATCGCGGACACCGCGTATTTCGGCCCTGAGTGCGAGTTCTTCGTCTTCGACGAGGTGCACTACGACCTCGGGCCGAACTGCTCCCACTACTCGGTCGACTCCGCAGAGGGCTACTGGAACTCCGGCAAGCCAGGGCTCGGCTACACCGCGCGGCCGAAGGAGGGGTACTTCCCTGCTGCCCCCTCGGACATGCTCCATGACCTGCGCACCGAGATGGTGCTGACGCTCGAGCGCCTCGGCATCCCGTGCGAGTTCCATCACCACGAGGTCGCCTCCGGTGGCCAGTGCGAGATCGACCTCCGCTTCACGACGCTGCTGCGTATGGCCGACCAGGTCATGACCTACAAGTACGTCGTCAAGAACGTGGCGCGCCGCCACGGCAAGTCTGTGACGTTCATGCCGAAGCCGATCTACGGCGACAACGGCTCGGGCATGCACACGCACCAGTCGCTCTGGATGGAGGGAACACCGCTGATGGCGGACAAGTCCGGCTACGCGGGGCTCTCTCAGCTGGCACGCGCGTACATCGGCGGGCTCCTCGCACATGCGCCCGCGCTGCTCGCGTTCTGCGCGCCGACGACAAACTCGTACCGGCGGCTCGTCCCCGGCTACGAGGCTCCGGTCAACCTCGTCTACTCCCAGCGGAACCGCTCGGCTTGCATCCGCATCCCGATGTATTCGGACGCGCCGAAGGCGAAGCGGATCGAGTTCAGGCCCCCAGATTCGGCGGCGAACCCGTACCTCGCCTTCTCGGCAATGCTCATGGCAGGCTTGGACGGGATCGAGCGCGGTCTCGACCCCGGCACACCGGCCGACTACGACCTGTTCGAGGACGCCGGCGCAGACGTGGCTCAGGTCCCAGGGTCACTCGCGGAGGCACTCGACGCGCTCGAGGTCGACCACGAGTTCCTCCTGAAGGGCGAAGTTTTCTCGAAAGAGCTGATCGAGACGTGGATCGCCTGGAAGCGGGAGAACGAGATCGACCCTGTGCGCCTCCGGCCGCACCCGGCCGAGTTCGCCCTCTATTACGACTGCTAGTCCCGGGACACGGCCGCATCTGCGCGATGGGGTCAGACCCCGCGGGCCTGACCCCATCATGTCGATCACCTAACGAAGCGAGAACGTGACGACGATGGTCGCGCTTGTCTCCTGCTCACCGGGGACGATGGGCGTCGATGCCGCGTCGAGCGCAGCGCGCTCGGCGTACGGATACGGCGTTGCGCCAGCACCCTCGGAGATGCTCGTGATACCGCCGAGCGACCGACCGGCTGCCTTCGCGAGCACCTCGGCGCGCGCTCGCGCCTCGGCGACCGCCTTTCCGAGCGCTTGCCGATACAGCGCCTCGGCATTGCTCGAGCTCAGGCCAGGCCCGGAGATCTGGTTCGCGCCCGCCTCGGCAGCCGCATCGATAAGCGCGGCCGCGTCGTCGACATCTGACGTCGCCGAGACGCTGTTCGAAGCCGCATAGCCGTCGACGGCACCCGTGTCGTTCGTGACCGGATACACGCTGACCCACTGCGTGACGATCTCCCGGCCGCGCGCCTGGCGAAGCGCGTTCAGGATCCTTCGCATTGCGTCTGCGTTTGCCGCGACGGCCGCCTTCGCGGTCGGCGCACGCGTCTCGACTCCGAAGGACATCTGGGCTTCGTTCGGGACGGCTTCGATCGAGCCGATCCCGGTGACGGTGATGGAGTCGCCCTCGGGCGCATCCTGGGCGCCGGCGAGATCAGGCAAGCCGACGGCGCCCGCGAGAGCGACGAGGGTGAAGAGAGCGGCGACGACGAGCAACAGGCGTTTCATGGGATCCTCCGCGGGTAGGTGTCGCCTGCAATACGCCGCCGCGGAGAGGTCCCGTCACAGAGACCGTTCGAAGGCCTCCCGCTCAGGCTCGCTCAGTGGACGCGAGCGACCGCTCGCACGGTCGCGGGCTACAACTACGGCCTGTGACTCGGCTGCGAGCTCGCCGCCACGAGTCCGGATCTGCTCTTTCAGCGTGAGGCTCGAATTTCCGATCCGCTCCAGGCCGCACGAGACCACCACCATCTCGTCCTCGAGCCTGAGCTCCCGGCGAAAGTCGATCGCCACCCGGGCGAGCACGAAGTCCCAGGTGCTTCCCACCTCGGCGAGCGTGTGTTCCAGCCACTCGTCGCGGCCCTCCTCGAGATAGGTTGCATAGACCGCGTTGTTGACGTGGAGGTAGGCGTCAACGTCACGCCAGCGGATCTCGATCTGCTTCTCGCGCATGTCAGAGGTCGTCGATGAACCGGCGTCGTGCGTCGGCCAACGCATCCTTGATGCCGCCGGGTCCGGGAGCTCGTCGCTCGACCGGCGCACGTGGGCGCTTGAAGGTGCCCTCACGAACGCGCGCCGCGACCTGCTCGTGAGCATCGCGGAACGGCATCCCTTTCCGCACCAGCGCCTCCGCGGCGTCCGTCGCGAGGAGGAGCGGATCTGAAGCCGCTTTGGCCAGCCGCTCGCGGTCGACCTCGAGCCCACTGACGAGAACGGTGAGAGCGTCGAGCGCACGCCGCATGTCGCGTCGGGTGGCAAACACCGGTGTCTTGTCCTCCTGCAGGTCGCGGTCGTACGCGAGGGGGAGCCCCTTCACGGTCGCGAGCAGCCCTGTCAGGCGGCCGATGGCGGTGCCGGCCTTGCCGCGAACGAGCTCCGCGACATCGGGGTTCAGCTTCTGGGGCATCATCGAAGAACCCGTCGCGGCGCTCTCGGGAAGCCGGGCGAACCCGAACTCCGCTGTCGCCCAGAGGACGATCTCCTCGCCGATACGCGACAGGTGTGTGAACAACAACGCCGCCGCATAGAGGTAGTCGAGTGCGAAGTCGCGGTCGGCGACCGCGTCGATCGAGTTCCGCATCTGGCGTGGCGGCTGCGGTAGATCGAGCGTGGAACCGGCGAGCGCGCCGGCTCTGAGCGGACTCTCCGAGGCCGCTTCCGCTGCGGCGGCGAACCGTGTGCGGTCGCGATCGAGCATCTCCACCCACGCGAGCAGGTGGTGACCGAGCGTGATCGGCTGCGCTCGCTGGAGGTGTGTGTAACCGGGCATGACCGTCGCCGCCTCGGACTCGGCGAAGGAGAGAACTACGAGCGCGAGCGAGTCGACGGCGTCTCGCGCCTCCGCGCACGCGTCGAGCACGTACAGGCGCAGCGCCGCGGCCACCTGGTCATTTCGCGAGCGTCCCGCATGGATCTTGCGACCGACATCACCGAGCAGACGCTCGATCGCCGAGTGCACGTCTTCATCCGAGTCGAGGTACCCCTCGGGGGCTTGCGCGATCTCGGCGAGGCGGCTCTCGACCTCGTCGAGCTCGTCCACGGTCAGCAAGCCTGCATCTGCAAGCCGCTGAGCGTGCTCCGCCGTTGCCTCGCAGTCGTAGGGGAGCAGCTCCGCGTCGTCTGCGCGGAGAAACCCCCACACCTGGGGGTCGAGGTCCTCACCGACCCGCCCTTTCCAGGTCGTCACACCGTGATCTTGGCGCGTTTCCGCGCGGCGTGCAGCTCCGTCTCGAGTGACGAGATCCGTATGAACCCCTCGGCGGCTTCGTGCGGGAACGTTTCGCCCGTGCCGTAGGAGGCGAGCTCGGCCGCGTAGATCATGTGCGGGGAGCGCCTGCCGGTCACGAGAGCGGCGTTCGGCCGCAGCTCGAGGCGCACATCGCCGGAGACCAGCTCCTGCGTCGAGTCCACGAAGGCGTCGATCGCCTCCCGCGCCGGGCTGAACCAGCGCCCCTCATAGACGAGCTCCGTCCAGCGCTGCTCGAGCGGGCGCTTGAGCCGCGACTCGTCCTTCGTCAGAACGACGTCTTCGAGCGCCGAGTGCGCCGTGATCAGCGCGATCGCTCCCGGCGCCTCGTACACCTCGCGGCTCTTGATGCCGACGGCACGGTTCTCGATCATGTCGATCCGCCCGATGCCGTATAGACCCGCGCGGCGGTTCAGCGCAGCGATGAGCGCAGCGAGCGGAAGCTCCTCTCCGTCGAGCGAGACCGGGAGCCCACGCTCGAAGCCGACGACGATCTCGACCGGAGCAGGCGCAGAGGCGGGATCCGACGTGAGCGCGTACGGCTCCGCCGGCGGTGCGTTCCAGGGATCCTCGAGGACCCCGGCCTCGATTGCCCGACCGAAGAGGTTCTCGTCGATGGAATACGGCGAAGCGGCGGTTTGGACGACGGGGATACCGCGGGCAAGGGCGTACTCGATCTCCTCGTCTCGGGTCCAGATCCGGTCGCGAAGCGGTGCGATCACCCGCACTCCCAGGTAGTGCGCCTTGAAGGCAAGCTCGAAGCGGAGCTGGTCGTTGCCTTTGCCGGTGCAGCCGTGGACGACTGCCTCCGCGCCGAGCTCGAGGGCGATCTCGGCTACCGCTTGGGCGATGACGGGGCGCGAGAGCGCCGAGACGAGCGGGTACTTCCCCTCGTAGAGCGCGTTGGTGACGATCGCACGTGCGCACTGCTCCTCCGCAAAAGCGTCTTTGCGGTCGACCAGGAGGACATCTTCGGCGCCGGCAGCGTTGGCGCGCACGATCGATTCCTCGAGATCGAACGCCTGACCCACGTCCACGAGCACGGCGACGACCTCGTCAAGGCCGTACGGCTCCTCCTTCAGCCAGGCGAGGATGCAGCTCGTGTCGAGCCCGCCCGAATAGGCGACCACGGCTGTTCTGGTCATGCGACGCCCCGGAGAAGATAGCCGCCGAGCTCGTCTTCGAGTACCGCCGCGGGCGTTCCGTCGCGGGCGACCACGAGGATCGAGTTGTCCCCGGCCAGAGTGCCTGCGATGCCCGGATGCCCCGCTTCGTCGATCGCCTGTGCGAGAGCGTTCGCATAGCCCGACGGGGTGGTGACGACAACAAGGGTTCCGGCCGCTTCCAGGCTCACCGCGTAGCGGCGCATCGCCGCCCCGAGCGCGCGCAGACGGTCGGTGTCGCTCGTTCCCGGAGGCGCATACACGAGCCGGCCGCTCGGTGCCCGCACCTTGACGAGGCCCAGGTCTGCGATGTCGCGAGAGACGGTTGTCTGCACCACCTCGAACCCCGAGTCCTTCAGGGCAGCTGCAACCTCCGCCTGGGTGGAGAGCGCACGCTCGCGGACGAGTCGGAGGATGACGTTCTGTCGTTCGCGACGATTCATAGTATGCGGCACTCTAGCGATATATGCGAACTAAGTGACAACTTGTAACTTGGCCCCGCGTTCGAGACTCGCGAGGGCAGCGGTGAGAACAGAGAGCGCCTCTTCGACGTCGTCCGTTCCGATGGTGAGCGGCGGGGCCAGCCGCACCACATCCTCTCCGGCGCTCAGCACGAGCAGGCCGCGTTCGCGACACGCTTCGACGATCGCGGCAGCGTTTCCCGCGACGATGGCGCCTACGAGCAGTCCGCGACCGCGCACAGTGAGGACCCTCGGGAGCGAATCCAGCCCCTCTCTGAGCTCCGCGCCGCGCTCGAGCACATTGGCGAGCAACCGGCCGTCGATCGCATCGACGACGGCACAGGCTGCGGCACATGACACCGGGTTGCCGCCGAACGTCGAGCCGTGGTCGCCGGGAGTAAATGCTCCGGCCACGTCGTCTGCGACGAGGAGAGCACCGATGGGTAGCCCGTTCGCCAGGCCCTTGGCGAGCGTGACCAAATCCGGCCGTACGCCGAGCGCCTCGAATGCGAAAAAGCATCCGGTGCGACCGACCCCGGTCTGGATCTCGTCGAGGCAGAGCAGCGCGGGAAGCTCGGCGGCCGCAGCTACGAATTCCTGATCCAAGAGCTGAATCCCGCCCTCGCCGAGGATCGGCTCGAGAAGCACGAGGCCGATGTCCTCGGTAACGGCAGCGCGAAGCGCCTCCACATCGTTCGGCGGAACGAACCGCACCCCGGGAACCAGGGGAGAGAACGCCGCTCGCTTCGAAGGCTGTCCCGTCACCGAAAGCGCTCCGAGGGTCCTGCCGTGGAAGCTGCCCTCGAGCGCCACGACGCCCGGTTTCCCAGTGGCCTTGCGCGCGTACTTGAGCGCCGCCTCGATGGCCTCCGCGCCGGAGTTGCAGAAGAACGCCTGCGCCCCGCCGAAGCGATCCGAGAGTCGCGTCGCGAGCGCCTCTGCGGGCGTCGTCCTGTAGAGGTTCGACGCATGCCAGAGACGTTCGAGCTGCTCGCGTGCGGCCGTCAGCGGCGCCGGACGACAGTGACCGAGTCCGACGACGGCGACCCCTGCTCCGAAGTCGAGGTACTCGCGCCCATCAGCGTCCCAGACACGTGCGCCCTCGCCTCGGACGATCGTGAGATCCGCCCGCGCGTAGGTCGGAAGCAGCCGATCGAGCCCTTGTAACAGACTGTTACTTGGCATCGTCACGCCAGGACCTCTGTCGAGCCGATCTCGGCGCGAACTCCGAGACGGGCGGCGCGGACTGCGGCGAGGAGCTTGGGCACGATGCCGCCCTCGAACGCGCCCGCGGCGAGCAGCGAGGCGGCTTCGTCGACTTCGATGCGATCCGCCCAGGCGCCGTTCACGAACACGCCCGGCACATCGGAGACGAAGACGATGCGATCGGCCTCGAGACCCACGGCGAGCGCTCCGGCCGCTTCGTCCGCGTTCACGTTCAACGGTCCGACCGCGATCGGCGCGACGACCGGAATGCGTCTCGCGGCGAGTGCCTCCACGATCGCCGGGGGCCGGCTCGGAAGCGGCTCGCCGACGAGGCCGAGCCCCGGGAGCCGGCGAGCTTCGAGTCCGATCTCGTCCCCGACCAGAGGAAGCGCTGCCGAGCCGAGGCGGGCGGATACTCGGATCCCCACGGCGACCAGCGACTCGCGCACGACAGCGAGCGCTGCCGGACTCGTCACGCGACGACCGCCCACGAAACTGACTGGAATTGCCCGTCGCCGAAGCTCGCGGGTGATCTGCGGTCCGGCGCCGTGAACGACGACAACCTCGTCACCCGCGCCACAGAGGTCGAGCGCATCGCGCGCTGCCGCCTCCGCCACCGCTCCTCCGAGCTTGAGTACGACACGCATCACGTGGTGTACTCGGCGTTCAGCCGTACGTAGTCGTACGTCAGATCGGACGCGAGGTAGGCTGCCGACCCGCTTCCCAGCCCGAGGTCGAGCTCGATCGCCACGGTGGCTCCCGTCAGCTCGGGCGCGAGTCCCGTCGGCGCGCCTCGCTCGAACACGGGGGTTCCGTCGAACGCGACCGTCAGAAGCTCCGCCTGCAGCTGGGCGAAGCGTCGGCACCACACGAGAGCGCGGCGCCGTTCGTGATGAAACGGGGTATCCGGCGCCAGCCGTTCCGTCCGAGCCGCGGGTCGAGCGCGTCCGCAGTCTGACCGGCGAGCGTGTCCGAGCCGAGAGCGTAGAGCTCCAAGCCGGGATGGGTGAGAACCCGGTCCAGCGTCTCCTGGCCGGTGTAGCCGGAGGCGCCGACGATAGCTGCGGTTGCCATGGCTGCGTATTATGCACACATTGCGAGAAGTATGCTTATCGGCTGCCTGTGAATCGCGGCAGAGCAGGAGGAAACGGCTGCTACGCTGCGCGCGCGGTGGAACGGGTACTCGTCCTCAACGCAAGCTACGAGCCCTTGAATGTCTGCTCGCTCCGCCGTGCGCACGTCCTCGTGTGGAAGGGAAAGGCGGAGGTCCTCGAGAGCCACGCCCGTCCGCTGCGCTCGGCGACTACGAACTTCGCCCGCCCCAACGTCATCCGGCTGAAGACCTACGTCCGTGTTCCCCGCGGGGTGACCCGCCGCATCTCGAGGCGCGTGCTCTTCGCCCGGGACGGCTGGGAGTGCGCGTACTGCGGCTCGGGCTCGAACCGCCTGACGCTCGACCACGTCGTGCCGCGATCACGTGGTGGCACGTCGGTGTGGGAGAACGTCGTCGCGTCGTGCGCCCCCTGCAACCACAGCAAGGGCGACCGACTGCTCGCGGAGACCGGCATGAAGCTTCGCACCACCCCGCGACCACCGACCCCCGTGCTCTTCATCCGCCTGACGACCGAGTCGATCCCGGAGGTCTGGCGCACGTACCTGCCCGGCGTCGAAGCGGCCGCGGCGTAAAGAGGGCCGGGCGGGCCCTGCCGCCCCCTACCGGGACATGGCACGCTCGACCGCTTCCTGCTCCTCGGGCGAGAGCGCGACCGACGATCGCCCGCGGTCGAGATCCTTCACGTAGATCCGCGCGTAGTCACGCCCCTGAATCGCTGTCACGATCGTGCCCGTACGGGTCGCGTCGAGCAGGGCCACCGACGCCGACTGCTGGCCGCCCGTGCCCTCGTACGCGTCGTAGCGGACGACCGCCGTGTTGGTCAGCGCGCCATCGACCCGCCGGTCGACACGCGAGAGACCTGTCGCAACCTCGTCGACCGCGCGATGGAGGTCGTCGATCCGCCCTTGCAGGGACACCGCGAAGTCGAGGAGATCACCGTGACCGCTCCCGAGGATCACCGCCTGGCCGCTTTCGATACGGGTGAGCCGGCGCCAGAGCACCAGCCCGATGACGAGCGCGAGCAGTGCCGCCGCGCAGGCTGCGGCCGCTACGGCAAGCGAGGCCGTCAAAGCGAGAGCGAGAAGATGACCGGGTACTCGGCCGTGTTGTTCTGCGTGTTCGTCTCCCCTTGAACGGGATCGACGTCGATCTTGACCGCGATCTGCTCGCCGAAGGGCACGAGCGTGCCGATCTGGAACGTCACCGCCTTGGTCTCGCCGGGATCGATCAGGGGAATGGTCTTCTCCTGCACGATCGGGTCGGGCTGCTTCGGAATCGTCAGCGTGACCACGAGCCGGACCTCCTGGCTGTCGCCGGTATCCTCGACTCCTACCTCGAAGGCGAGGTCGTCCGTCACGAGGATCGTCGTCTCCGTCTCCGTCGAGAGGTTCTGACCGCTCGGGATCGCCCTGACGTACGAGATCCCGCTCCCGTGCAAGCCGGACGGTGTTCCGCCGTCGTCGGCGCCTTGGATGCGCTGCCACGTGGCCGCGAGATTTCCCGGGGTAACGAGGTCGCCGTCGGCGATGAACTCCGATGTCGGAAGCGCGATCCCTTCGACCCCTTCGGACTCGAGCACGTCCCCCGCCGGGGCCTGAAACGAGTCCGACCAGATAACGTCGCTCGCAAGCAGGCGTTTGGCCTGCATTGAGAGCTCCACGCCCGCGACCGCCGCGTCGGTCGCATCCGCGGTCTGCTGGAACGCCGTCTGCAGCCCGCGAAGTCCGTTGACACGGAACCGCAGGGCTTCGACCGCGCCCTCGTGGGCATCATGCAGGGGACCAGGAGATCCGAGATCGCCCGCGCTCTGCATCTGGCTTTCGGCCGTCTGGACGAAGCCGCCGAGCTTCGCGTCCAGGTCTTCGAGTTTCTGGCCCGGTGTGGTCAGGGTGGTCGCGAGCTGCTGGCCGAGGCGCGCGGACGCATTTCCGA
Organism: Actinomycetota bacterium; assembly: GCA_030857225.1. Lineage (GTDB taxonomy): Bacteria > Actinomycetota > Thermoleophilia > Gaiellales > Gaiellaceae > GMQP-bins7. The sequence continues at coordinate 29,883 of JALZOK010000018.1, read as the reverse complement.
TGGCGCCGATCTCCGTCGAGTAGTCGCGGTAGCGCTCGGCCTTTCGGTCGCTGGAGCAGCCCTCGACCCAGACGGCGAGCAGCACCACGATGAGGATGGCCAGCGCGATCAGCCCGATGAGCCGGAGGAGAGGCGTCAGGTTGCCCGGAGAGCGAAAACGCGGGCCTCGACCCCGCGGGCCCCGGTCGCGCGGTGGGCCGGGTCCGCGTTCGGGGGGGTCCTCCCACGACGGCGGCTCCTCCTCGCCGAAGAAGTCGAAGTCGAGGATGTCTTCGTCGCGCGTCGTCACGCCATCAATCCCGCCGCCACTCTAGATGCTTGATCGGAAATTGCGCGTGGCAGAGGAGTTCCCCACACGGCGGCCAAGAGGGCGCTACCCGTGTCGAGCGTCGCGATCGTCCCATCTACCCACGAGCTCGTGCTCGGCCGCTATCGCCCGGTTCGCCCGCTCGGAAGCGGCGGCTCGGGCTCCGTCTGGCTCGCATGCGACGAGCGCACCGGGCTCGACGTCGCGCTGAAGATCATCCCGCGAGAGGGGAAAGCTGCCGCCCGTGCCGAGCGCGAAGCTCTGGCGGCCCGGCGCTTGCGCCACGAGCGATGTGTCCGCGCGTACGACGTCGGACACGATTCGACGCACGTCTACATCGCCTACGAGTACGTGGCCGGCCGCACGTTGCGCGAGACGATGCGCACGGACGACCTCTCGGACGAAGATGCCGTGGAGATCGCGGCGCAAGTGCTCGATGCACTCGCCCATGCGCATCGGACGGGGATCGTGCACCGCGACGTCAAGCCCTCCAACCTGCTGCTCGAAGAGAGTGACGGGATCGCCGTTCGCCTGCTCGACTTCGGGCTCGCCCAGTTCGACGGCGCCGACACGCTGACCGCCGTCGGCGATGTCCCGGGAACGCTGGCGTACATCTCTCCGGAACGGCTCGCGGGAGCGGAGGCGACGCCGGAGAGCGATGTTTGGGCGGTCGGCGTCCTGCTCTGGGAAGCGCTCGCGGGTCGGCATCCCTTCTGGGGCGTTCCACTCCAGGAAGTTGCCCGCGCGATCGAAGCCGGTGCTCCACCGCTGGTCAGCGAGCGGCGCGACCTCCCCCGACGGCTCCTGGCCGCGATCGACGGCGCGCTCGCGCGGGATCCGGGACGAAGACCACGAGCCTCCGCGCTGGCCTCCGACCTCCGAAACGCTCTCGGCAAGGAGAGTCCTCGCCGCACGCCGCGTCGACCACAGGCGACCGAGATCGTGGCTACCCGCCCTCGCCTGCTTGTGCGCCGGCTCGCTCCGTCCGGCCTCGCCGGGGTAACCGCCGCACTCGGCGCGACGCTGCTCCCCTTCTGGCCGCCCGCGCTCGTGGCGTTACTCGCGATCACCGCGGCGCTCGCTGCCTGGCGCATGCCGCGGGTCGGCCTCGTCGTTGCTGTGGCCGCTCCGATCTTCCCGCTCGGCAATGTCGCCCAGAGCGCAGCGATCCTGTACGGAATTCTCGCGCTCGCTTGGCTCGCACTCGTCTGGCGAGATGCCCGCTTCGGACTGCTCTTCGCGTCGGGTCCGCTGCTTGCTCCGATGGGACTGCTCGCGCTCGTTCCGCTCGCGGTGCAGCCGGCACGAGGAATCGTCTGCCGTGCGGCCCAGGGAGTCGTGGCCGTGCTCACGGCGGCGTTGTATGCAGGCGTTGCGGGAGACGAATTCCCGCTTACCGGAGGATTGGCCCCGCGCTTCGACATCGCGCCGCAGGACTCGGTCGGCGAGATCGCGGTCGCTCTCTGGCAAGCCGTGCTGAGCGATCCGGCCCTGCCGCTCGGAGCCGGCGTGCTCGCTATCGCGGCCGCGGTGCTGCCCTGGGCTCGTCGCCGCTCGCGGTACGCCGTCCCGGCCGTCGGCGCAACCCTGCTGGTCGGCGCCGTCGGCGTCGGCGTGGGAGTTCCAGCGGCGGTGCTCGTGGCGCTCGTGTGGGCGTTGGCGGCGGCGGTTGCGGCCGGAACCCGTAAATAGCGGCGACGCGATCCGGTGCAGTGTCGTGACCGTCATCCGGCCCGCCGTGAGTTCCCGATCGAGCATCTAAACTCGCCGCCGAGGTCTATCGACACCCGATGTCCGTACTGCGCACGATCGAGTCCAAGATCGAAGGTCTCTTCGAGGGTGTCTTCGGGCGTGCTTTTCGGACGCACGTCCAGCCGATCGAAGTCGCACGCAAGCTCGTGAAGGAGATGGACGACCACCGGACGGTCTCCGTGTCGCGGGTGTACGTCCCCAACGAGTACACGGTCTACCTCTCCCCCCAAGACCGAAAGCAGTTCGGCAGCTACGAGGAGTCGCTGGTCGCGGAGCTGCAGGAGTACCTCGCCGAGCATGCACGCCGCGAGCGCTACGCGCTTCTGACCGCTCCGAGCGTGCTCGTGACCACCGACGAGGACCTTGCGGTCGGCGAGTTCGGGATCGCCACTCGTCTCGTCCAGGCGCAGGAAGCACCTCACGAGAAGCGGGAGCCCCCGCCGGCGGAGCTCCCGATCGAGCAGCCCGCGCAGACGATGGTCTATCGCCCGCCCACCGTCGTTTCGCCGACGCCCGAGGCGGAGGAAGCGCCTCCGCCTCCGCCGGAGAAGGAGGTAGTGACGCTGACTGTGGCGGGCTCCAAGCATGAGATCACCACACCGCGGGTCGTCCTCGGGCGCTCGCGCGCGTGCGACGTTCCCGTGCCGGACGTCAACGTCTCCCGGCGTCACGCCGAGCTTCGCCAGGAGGGCGCGACGTACTGGATCGTCGACCTCGATTCCACGAACGGCACGAGCGTGAACGGAAAGAGCGTCGCCCGGGAACGGCTCAGGGACGGCGACAGGATCACGCTCGGCTCGACGGAGATCGTCTTCGGGCGATCGCTGCCGTGACGCTCTTGGCGCTCGCGGCCGACGAGACACTCCTTATCCTCAAGATCGTGTTCCTCGTCCTCCTGTACGGGTTCATCCTGTTGGTCGTGCGCTCGGCGACCAAGGACATCGGAGGCGCACCGCAGGAGAGCATCATCCTCGGCGCCGCCGAAGCGTCAGCGCTCCGGGAGGAGTTGGGAGTGCGCCCGCGGCCGCTGCGCTTTCGCGTCCTCGGTGGCCCGGGGCTCCCTGCCGGAAAGACGATCGAGATCGGCGCGGCCACGGTCATCGGTCGAGAGGACAACGTCGGTATCCATCTCGACGGTGACGAGTTCGCCTCCGGACAGCACGCACGCCTAGACCCGCGGGCGGACGGAGCCTGGGTCGAGGATCTCGGCTCGACCAACGGCACGTTCGTGAACGGAGAGCGCGTGACGGCACAACGGCTTCAGGTAGACGACGTGATCCGGGTCGGTCAGACGGAGCTCAGGCTCGAAGCATGAAGATCGGGCGTGCGGCAGGAGTCACGGACACCGGCCGGCGGCGGCTCCGCAACGAGGACGCGTTCATCTGCGAGCCGCCGCTCTTCGCCGTCGCCGACGGCATGGGCGGGGCGCGCGCGGGCGAGGTGGCAGCGGGGCTCGCGGCAGCCGCGCTCGAAGAGGCAGGAAGCGAGACGCGCGGCGCCGAGGGCGTGGCCGCGCTCATCGTGGAGGCGAACAGGAGAATCTGGGAGCGCTCCCGCAACGATCCGCGTACCGCGGGCATGGGAACGACTGTCACCGCCGCGCTGGTCGACGCCTCGACCGGCGCTGTGGCCATCGGACACGTGGGCGACTCGCGGGCCTATCTTCTCCGCGACGGAACGCTCGAGCAGCTCACCACCGACCACTCCCTCGTCGCCGAGCTGGTCGAGAGCGGCGTTCTCACCCCGGAGGAGGCCGAGCGCCACCCGCAGCGCTCGGCGATCACCCGAGCGCTCGGGACCGAACCGACCGTCGAAGTCGATGCGTTCACGATGCAGGCCGAGCCCGGCGACCTCTTCCTCGTCTGCTCGGACGGGCTGTCGGCCATGCTCTCGGACGACGCCGTGTCCTCGGCGATCGAGGGCGCGGAGCGAGATCCCGAGCGGGCAGCCGATGCGCTCGTCGCCGCCGCAAACGCCCGGGGCGGCGAGGACAACATCACCGTGGTCCTCTTCGAGATCGTCGACGATCGAGACATCGTCTCGGAGCCGGAGCCGGAGGACGAAGCGGAAGATTCACCTCCCGAGAAGGCCGGGCTCGCGATCGAGGGCACGCACGAAGAGGCGAGCGAGCCCGCGCCAGCCGCGCCCGAGCCGAGCCGCCACGGCGCCGGTCCCGGTGGCCGGATCGCGGCCCTGGCACTCATCGTCTCGGTGCTGGTGGTCGGCCTGCTCGTGCTCTACCTGGCCGTCCGTTGACCGCGAGGAACCGGGAGCTCGGGGGCGTTCTCGTCGCCGGGGTGATCGCCGGAACCGCGCTTGCGAGCGTCACGATCGCACGTGACTCGGAGATCTCGGCGAGCGCTGTCAGCTACGGAGCAGCCTTCCTCGCTCTCTATCTGGCAGCTCATATCGTCGTGCGCCGGACAGCGCCATACGCTGACAGCGCGCTGCTGCCGCTCGCCGCCGTGCTCACCGCCTTCGGCTTGACGCTCAACTACCGGCTCGATCCGGACGACGGAGGGCGACAGGCGCTCTGGGTGCTGATCGGCCTCGGAGTCTTCGCCGCGGCGCTCGTCGCGCTGCGCGACGACTACCGCGCGCTCGAGTCGTACCGATACCTCTTCGGGGTCGCGGCCGTCTTTCTGCTCCTGCTTCCCTCGGTTCCGGGGCTCGGCGAGAGAGTCAACGGCGTCCGGCTCTGGATCGACATCGGGCCTCTTCGCTTCCAGCCCGGAGAGCTCGCGAAGATCTGCCTGATCCTCTTTCTTGCCGGCTATCTCAGGGAGAAGCGCGAGGTGCTGGCGCAAGGGCGCCTGAAGGACTTCGGACCGCTTCTCGCGATCTGGGGCGCGGCCATGCTGGTGATCGTCCAGACCAACGACCTCGGAAGCGCATTGCTCAACTTCGGGATCTTCCTGGCGATGCTCTACGTCGCCACCGGGAAGGCGCTCTTCGTCGCCGCCGGACTCGCGCTTTTCGTGGGCGGCGCAGCCCTCCTCTACAACGCCATCGACCGCGTGCACGAGCGGGTGACGATCTGGCTCGAGCCCTGGACCGACGAGCGCGTGTTCTGCGCCCTGAACGGGAAGCTCGAGCTTCGGCAGAACTGCGCCTCGTACCAGCTCGTGAAGAGCCTGTACTCGATCGGGAACGGCGGATTCGGAGGAACCGGCCTCGGTGAGGGCACGTTCACCTCCACCGACGGGACGCAGCTCATCCCCGCGCTCGGCACCGACTTCATCTACTCGGCGATCGCGCAGGAGCTGGGGCTGATCGGAGCTGCCGCGCTTCTCCTCTGCTACATGGTCTTCGTCGCCCGCGGCATGCGGATCGCGCTCAGGGCACAGGACGGGTTCTCGAAGCTCCTGGCGGCCGGGCTCACCTTCGGCTTCGCGCTGCAGACCTTCGTCATCGTCGGCGGCGTCCTCCGGCTGGTGCCGCTGACGGGGATCACACTCCCGTTCGTCTCGTACGGAGGCACGAGCATCGTCGCCAACTTCCTCCTGCTCGCCGGGCTTCTGCTTGTCTCGAACAGGGCCAACTCACCGCGGTGAACAGGCAGATCGTCAGGCTCACGTACGTGGCGCTCGCACTCGTCGGCGTGCTCATTGTGATGACGACGTACTGGCAGACGTGGGCCGCGGCCGGGCTCGCCGACCGCCAGGACAACGCGATCAAGCGCGTGGCCGAGTTCTCGGTCGACCGCGGGCTCGTCTTCGCGTGGAAGCCGCGAAAGCGCGTCGCGCGGAACCGCGAGCGAAAAGTGGAGAGCAAGTCACTCTTCTTCCGCCGCTACCCGTACGGCGCGCTTGCTGCCCACCTTGTCGGATACTCGACCGTCGAACGCTCGCGCACCGGTCTCGAGCGCTCGCTGAACGACTATCTCACCGCGTCGAATGCGAGCCTCTCCACGCTCGTCGACAAGGCGCTCGACGAGTTCCGCGGCAAGCCCGTCGAAGGAAACGACGTTGTCACGACCCTGGATCTCGATGCGCAGGCGGTTGCGCTCGACGAGCTCGGCACACAATGCGGCGCCGTCGTCGCGCTCGATCCGCGTACCGGAAAGGTCCGAGTCATGGCCTCGGCGCCGAGCTTCGACCCCAATCTGGTCGAGAACAACTTTGCACAGATCTCCCGGATCGAGGCGGACTGCGAGCCCGCGGCTGCGCTGCTGAACCGGGCCAGCGCCGGCCTCTATGTACCGGGATCGACCTTCAAGGTGATCACCGCTGCCGCCGCGCTCGAGTCGAAGAAGTTCAAGCCCGAGTCCTCGTTCGTCGACCCCGGCTACTGCACGGTCTACGGGAAGCGCGTCAACAACTTCGACACGTCCTCCCCTTTCGGCACGATCGACCTCGAAGCCGCGCTCACGTATTCGGTCAACTCGGTGTTCTGCAACATCGGCAAGGCCCTCGGCGCGAAGCGCATCCTCGACACCGCGAAGCGCTTCGGCTTCTACGAAAGGCCGCCGCTCGAGACCCCGACCGACGAGCGAGCGGCGAGCGGCATGTACCAGCGCCGACAGCTGTACTACCCGAAGGAGGACTCCGACGTCGACGCGGGACGCATGGCGTTCGGGCAGGAGCGAATGCTCGTCACGCCCTTGCAGATGGCGATGGTCGCGGGCGCCATCGGCGTCGGCGGCGAGCTGATGGAACCACAGGCGGTCGACAAGATCGTCGGTCCGGGCGGGCGGATCCTCCTCAGACAGCGGCCTGCGCTGATCCGCCAGGCGGTGAGCAAGAAGACCGCTGACGCCGTGGCGACAATGATGCGACTCGCGGTCGAGCGGGGCACGGGCACCGCGGCCCAACTGTCGGGTTACTCCGTCGGAGGCAAGACTGGAACGGGCGAGACAGGAGTGCCGGGATCGAACACGACGTGGTTCATCGCCTTCGCAGGCCGGGACGACGAGAGACCGGCCGAGCTCGCCATTGCCGTCGTTCTGCAGAACCAATCCGGCACGGGTGGGGCAACGGCCGCCCCGATCGCCCGCGCGGTAATGCAGGCAATCCTGTCCTAAAGGGAGAATCCCTAACCTCTACACGTCATGGCGCTACAGAACACCCTCACCGGAACGCTCTTCGCGAACAGGTACCGAGTCACGAGAAAGCTCGGCGGCGGCGGCATGGCCGACGTGTACCTCGCCGAGGATCAGGAGCTCGGGCGCCGAGTGGCGGTCAAGATCCTGCACGAGCGCTACGCCAACGACGACCAGTTCGTCGAGCGCTTCCGCCGCGAGGCCACGCACGCCGCCGGTCTCTCGCATCCGAACATCGTCTCCATCTTCGACCGCGGAGAGACGAACGGCTCCTACTTCATCGTCATGGAGTACGTCGAGGGGCGGACGCTGAAAGAGCTCATCCGGAGCCGTGGTCCGTGCCCCATCCCCGTCGCCATCGCGTACACGCGCCAGATCCTCTCCGGCCTGCGTTACGCCCATCGGAACGGCGTCGTGCACCGCGACATCAAGCCCCACAACGTGATCGTCGATCCAGAGGGCGTCGTCAAGGTGACGGACTTCGGGATCGCGCGCGCGGGCGTCAGCCAGATGACGGAGGAAGGCGCCATCATCGGCACCGCGCAGTACCTCTCGCCGGAGCAGGCGCGCGGCGCGCCCGTGGATCAGACATCCGATTTGTATTCGACCGGGATCGTGCTCTACGAGCTCCTGACCGCGGAGGTGCCGTTCTCCGGGGATACGCCGGTCGAGATCGCTATGAAGCATCTCTCAGAGGTTCCGAACCCGCCATCTGCGATCCGCCCGGAGGTGCCCGACGACCTCGACAACGTCGTCCTGCGCGCGCTCTCCAAGGAGCCGGCCGACCGCTACCAGTCCGCGGCCGCGATGGACGCCGACCTCGAGACCGTCGCCCATGGCGGTCATGTGCCGCTCGAGACCGCGGAGGCGGCGACCGTCGTCCTCGCCGGCGACTCGACGGGAGTGACACAGGTCACGCGACGCGCACGGCCCGGCGACGCGCCGCCCTTCGATCCGACGCGCACCCGGCGGGGCGCAGCCTGGCCGTGGCTCGTCGGGCTCGGCCTCCTACTTGCGCTCGCTGTCGCAGCCTTCTTCTTGTACGAGCCGATCAAGGATCGGTTCAGCGGCGCTGAGCAGGTCGCGGTTCCGTACGTCGTCGGGCTGCAGGAGGCGCTGGCGCGGAACGCGATCAACGACAAAGGCCTCCAGCCACGCGTGCGGCGAATCTCGAACTCGGACGTCGAGGAAGGCCTCGTGTTCGCGCAGCGCCCCACCGAAGGGAAACGGGTCGACCCGGAGACGGTGGTCACGATCGACGTCTCGTCCGGAAAGCCCGAGGTGAGCGTGCCCAGCCTCGTCGGACAGTCCCGTGACAGCGCCGTTGCGGCGCTCACGCAGATCGGGCTGGACGCTCAGGTCGTGGAGGTGAACTCCGACCGCGACGAAGGCACGGTCGTCGCACAGAGCCTGGCGCCAGGAACGGTCGTGGTCGAGGGAACGCGCATACGGATCAACGTCTCCAAGGGGCCGAAGCCGGTGATCGTGCCGAACGTCGTGAACCAGCCATACGACCAGGCGGCGCTCGAGCTCCGGCGAAACGGCTTCGGCGTGACCCGGGTCGATATCTCCTCAGATCTGACGGAGGGGATCGTGGTCGATCAGGACCCCAGCGGTGATTCGGAAGCCACGAGAGGGACGACGGTCACCCTGTCCGTGTCCCGAGGTCCGTCGACCGTAGCCGTTCCAGACGTGACCACCCAGGACGTCACGATCGCTCAGACGACGCTCGAGAACGCCGGGTTCCGTACCAGGGTGGTCTTCGAGGACATCGACGATCCGAGCTTCGACGGAATCGTCATCTCCCAGGATCCCGTCGGCGGCTCCCAGGCGGCCCCTGACTCGGTGATCACGCTCTTCGTCGGGCGCTTCACGGGGGAAGAGACGCCACCGCCCACGACCGAGCCCCCGACGACGCCGGAGTCGTGACGCGGCGCCTTCGCGTCGCGGTCCTCTCGGGCGGACGCTCGAGCGAGCACGAGATCTCGATTGCCTCTGCCCGGTCCGTCGTGGGAGCGCTCGATCCGGATCGCTACGAGACGAGCGCGATCGAGATCGGCCGCGACGGGCGCTGGCAGCTTTCGGGTGGCGTTAGATCTCTTCCCACGACGGCGACCGAGACCCTCCCCGTGCTCGCAGACGCAGCGCCTGCCAAGGTGCTTGCCGAGGTCGATGTCGTGCTCCCCATCCTCCACGGGCCGTTCGGCGAGGACGGAACGGTGCAAGGTCTCCTCGAGCTGGCCGGCATCCCCTACGTCGGCGCAGGCGTCGCCGCTTCCGCGCTCTGCATGGACAAGGACCTCTTCAAGGCCGTGCTCCGCGATCGCGGGATCCCCGTCGCGCGGAACGTAACGCTCCGAGATGGCGATGCGGCTCGCCACGAATTCTCGTATCCGGTTTTCGTGAAGCCCGCGCGGCTCGGCTCCTCGGTCGGCATCAGCAAGGTGCACGCTGAAGATGAGCTCGGACCGGCCGTCGAGCTCGCGCGGAGACACGACGACAAGGTGCTGATCGAGGAGCTCCTCGAGGGGATCGAGGTCGAGTGTGGCGTCCTCGGCAACCGCGATCCAATCGCGTCGCAGGTCGGCGAGATCGTCGCCAATGCCGAGTGGTACGACTATTCGGCGAAGTACGACGAAGGCGGAATGAAGCTCGTCGTTCCCGCGCGAATCCCGCCCCAGGTCAGCGAGCGCGTTCGTGCGATCGCGGTCGAGTCGTTCGTCGCCACCGAATGCGAGGGAATGGCTCGCGTCGACCTTTTCGTGCTGCGAAGCGGCGAGGTCGTGGTGAACGAGATCAACACGATCCCTGGCTTCACGGCGACGAGCGTCTACGCAAAGCTCTTCGAGGCCTCTGGCATCGGGTACGGAGAGCTCCTGGACAGGCTGATCGAGCTCGCCCTCGAGCGGCACGAACGTCGCTCGCGGCTCGAGTTCTAGAACCCGGCGAGCAAGCGCTCCGTCTGAGCCGCGTGCCAGTCGAGACCGAGCTGCGCGAACCGTTCGTCAGCCCGTGTAAGCAGCTCGTCGTCGCGGCGCACGGCGCCGAGCGCCCGGAGGGCGAACGGCTCGAGCAGTGTGCCCTGCTGAAGCAGCGAGGGAGCCTCTCGCTCGATCCAGTCGTGTCGTCCGAGCGCAACGAGGACGTCTAGCCGTGTTGCGAAGACAGCAGGGCCCCAGACGAACGAGCGCTCCAAGGGCAGCTCTACGAGTGCCTCGGCCGAGGCACGATCGCCCCTCGCAAGTGCGATTCGAATCCGGGGTCCGCTCAGATAGGTCTCGTATCCCTGCCCGGCGATGCGCCCGGCTTCCTGCTCGAGCTCCAAAGCTCGCGTCTCGTCGCCGAGAGACAGGTGAGAGAAAGCCAGCAGCAGAAGGTCACGCGAGTTGCGGGCGCACGGCGTGGCCAGGTTTCTCGCGACTGCGTCCAGAACATCGGCGGTTCCCGCGGCGAGTGCATCCCAGTCGCCGAGACCCTCGGCGATCTCCAGAGACAGCGAAACCGCGTGCAGCTGGTGGTGGTGTGAAAGGCGTTGGGACAGGTCTCGATGCAAGCCGGTCAGGCGCCGTGCCTCGCTCACCTGACCGACGGCGAGGGCGGCGGGCACTCCGGATTCGTAGGCCTCGCAGAGTTGATCGGGATCGTCGACGTCGGAGAGGAGCTCCAGTCGGCGTTCGCTCCACGCAGCAGCGTCGTGAAAGCGATGCCGCTCGAACGCAGCGCCGCTCCGCGCGCCGAACACGTGGGACCGGAGCTGGCTGTCTCCCAGTGCCTCGGCGAGCGCCCCTACTCGCTCGAGATCCTCGTCCGAGACCTCGGCTGGCTCGATGTTCGCCCGGGCGACGAGGGCCCGCACCTGCGCCTCGCTCCCGTCTGCGGCGAGCTCCAGCGCCCGTTCCACCCACTCTTCGATCAGATGCCGGTTGAGCCGGATCGACCACATCGCCGCGCGAATCGAGGCCTGAAAGGCGAGAAATGCATACGCGTCGGCTCGCTCGGCATCGTCGAGAGGGCCCTCGAGCGCCTGCAGCAGCGCGCTCCGCATCGCGTCGCCGTCATAGCGGAGAGCCTGCGTCTCCCCGATCTCGCGCCACAGCTGCGCGCGCTCGTATTCGTCCTCGCACAGGTGGACCGCGCGAGTGAAGAGCTCGACCGCCTCGTCCATCTCGTAGCGCCCTCTGGCCAGCTCGCCTGCGCGGCGGAGCCAGAAGACTGCTCGCGCGCGTAGCGGGACAAGCTCGGGCTCCGAGCCTGCCCAGACGAGATCGGCGTCTTCGGGACGGGCGGCCTCGGAGTAGTGGTACGCGAGGAGCGGGGCATGCTCGTCCTTCGCGCGATCGTTGCGCTCGAGCCACTCTGCAAAGGAGGCGTGCAGACGGCCGCGGCGGGCTTTCGGAATGCTCGCGTAAGCCACCTCGCGCGTCAGAGCGTGCTTGACCGCGAATTCGCGCTCGCCAGCCATCGACGAGCCCGTGCTACGCCGGACGAAGTCGCGCTCCTCGAGGAGGTCGAAGTCCGGCTCCTCTCCATCCAGTAGGTGGACGACCGGACGCGTCCAGAAAACACGCCCGACGACGGACGCTGCCTGGAGCGCCGCTTTCTCCGTCGCCGGAAGTCGGTCCATCCGGGCGGAGAGAACGGCGTGGACCGTGTCGGGCACCGTGAATCCGGGCCGCCGCTCCCCGAAAGCCCATTCGCCGTCTCTCCGCTCGAGCACGCCGGCGTCGAGGAGCTCGCCGACGAGCTCTTCGACGAAGAAGGGGTTCCCCTCGGCTCTTTGCACGACGAGCTCCCGAAGCTCGGAGGGAAGCTCCACGGCGAGGAGCTCGTCCAGCAGGCGCGAGGTCTCGCGCTCAGGGAGAGGCTCGAGCCAGATCGTGGCTGCGTTTCTGCGGCCGGCGCCCCAAGTCGGGCGGCGATCGAGGAGCTCCGGTCGAGCGGTCGCGAGCAGGACGACCGGCCCGCGTGTATCTCGGGCGATGCGCTCGAGAAGATCGAGTAGATCGTCTTCGGCCCAGTGGATGTCCTCGAAAAGCGTCACGGCGGGTCGCTCGCTGGCGAACTCCTCCACGAAGCGGACGGCGGTCTCGTGCAGGCGCTCGCGCGCGTCGAGCGGATGGAGCCCGCTGGCGCTGTCGAGGCCGAGGGCGAGCCCGAGGATCTCTCGCCCCTCCAGCCGTCGTCTCACCTCGTCCGGCGAGTCGCTATCGAGGATCCCGAAGTGCTCCTTCAGTATCTCGGCGAGCGGCCAGTACGTGATTCCGTCGCCGTAGGGAAGGCAGCGGCCGGTGCGGTGGACGGGCGCCGGACTCTCCTCCGACAGCACGTCCCAGAGCTCCTGGACGAGCCTGGTCTTGCCGACACCCGGCTCACCGACGATCGTCACGAGATGCGGCTCCCCCTGAGCGACGGAATGCCTGAACGTCGCGAGCAGGAGATCGAGCTCGCTCTGCCGCCCGACGAATACGCGCCGCAGGCCCCCCAAACCGCGCGGGCGCGTGAGGCTGAGCGCACGCAAGACCGGCATGCACGAAACGCCGTCCGGCTTTCCCTTCGCCTTGACAACGCGTTCCTCGCCGAACTCGAAAGCACCCCGCGCAGACGCGACGGTACGCTCGCCCGCGAGGATCTCTCCCGGCTCCGCCGCCTGCTCGAGGCGCGCGCCGACGTTGACCGCATCGCCCGTGACGAACGAGCTCGACTCCCGCGCCTTCCCGACGACCACCTCACCGGTGTTGACGCCGATACGAAGCCGAAGCTCCTCGCCGAAGACCTCGGCGAGCCGTCGCTGCATCGCGAGCGCCGCATGCAAGGCGCGCTCCGCGTGGTCTTCGAGCGCGGTCGGGGCGCCGTATGCCGCCATCACCGAGTCGCCCGCGAACTTCTCGACCGTCCCGCCGGTGCGTTCGATCTCCTCCGCCATCGTGTCGTAGAAGCGGTCGAGCCTGACTCGTACACGCTCCGGGTCCTGGCTGTCGGCCAGCGCCGTGGATCCGACGAGATCGGCGAAGACCACGGTCGCGAGCTTGCGCTCCTCCGTAGCCGGCGTCATGCCCTCGACGGCCGCGCCGCAACCCGGACAGAAACGGGCTTCCTCCGGAAGGGTGGTGCCGCACGCGCTACACGTCCTCATGACGGAAGTCTCGCCGAGTTCGGCTGCCAGGTGCTAGCCCAGAACCGCGATCAGCGCCTCTTCCCAGACATCGAGCCCCTCGCCCAGCTCGCCGTCGGAGATCGTGAGCGGGCAGAGCACACGGATGCAGTTCCCGTGAACGCCTGCCTTCAAGAGAAGCAGCCCGCGCCGGAGCGCCGCCTCGATCACCTCGGCTACAAGGTCCGGCGCGGGGTTCTTCGTCGTCGGATCCTCGACCAGCTCTATGGCGAGCATCGCTCCGAGTCCGCGCACGTCTCCGATCTGTGGCCAACGCGCCTGCCACTCGAGCATCCGGGTGCGAAGCACGTCACCGACGATCGACGCTCGCCCCACCAGATCCTCGTCCTCGAAGACGTCGAGGACCGCTCGCGCCGCGGCCAGCGCGACCGGGTTGCCGATGAACGTCCCGCCGATCGCTCCCTGGCGCGCCCCGTCCATGATCGCAGCGCGCCCGATCACTCCCGACAGGGGCAGGCCGCCGGCGATCGACTTCGCCACGGTGATCAGGTCGGCCTCGACGTCGAAGTGCTCCATCGCGAACATCCGGCCCGTCCGCCCGAAGCCGGTCTGCACCTCGTCGGCGACGAGGACGATCCCGTGCTCGTCGCAGACCCGACGGAGTCCCTCGACGAAGGCGGGTGGAGCCGGAACGAAGCCTCCTTCGCCCAGCTGCGGCTCGAAGACGACGGCCGCGACGTGCTCGGCCGGAACATGGGTCGCGAACATGCGCTCGAGCGTCGCGAGCGCCGTCTCGGTATCGGGACCTCGATAGGCGTTCGGATAGGGCGCGCGATACACCTCGGGAGCAAAAGGCCCGAGCCCGGTCTTGTACGGGTGCGTGCGGGAGGTCATCGTCAGCGCGAGCAACGTCCGACCGTGGAAGGCCCCGTCGAAGGCAATCACCGCCTGCCGGCCGGTGTGCAACCGCGCGAGCTTGACAGCGTTCTCGATTGCCTCCGCCCCGGCGTTGAAGAAGGCGCCCCGGGTCTCGCCCGAGATCGGAACGAGGTCGCCGAGCCTTTCTGCGAGCTCGACGTACAGCTCGTACGCGACCACCGTGAAGTCCGTGTGAACGAAGCGCTCCGCCTGCTCGGCGATCGCCTGGACGACTCGGGGGTGGCCATGGCCGACGTTCATCACTCCGACGCCGCCGACGAAGTCGATGAACGTGTTGCCGTCGACGTCCGTGATCGTCGATCCGTGCGCTTCCGCGGCTACGACCGGCGTGTGCACGGAAAGAGGCCTCGCGACGGCGTGCGCCTCACGTTCGAGAATCGCTCGCGCGCGCGGACCCGGAATCTCCGTGCGGAGCTCGATGACTCTGGTCGCCGCCATGGTCGGAGCCTACGCGGCGGGGCGTACGGCGAACGTGCATCCTCTGACGAAGGTGGATCTCCAGGACCTCGACCCGGATCCGATCGTCTCGCTCCGCGGCTGGCTCCGCGATGCCGAGGGCACATCGCTTTCCGAGGCAATGACGCTGGCGACGGCCACCGCGGCCGGCCGCCCTTCTGCCCGCACGGTGTTACTGCGTGGGCTCGACGAGCGCGGGCTCTTCTTCTTCACGAACCGGCCTTCGCGCAAGGGAGGGAGCTGCTCGAGAACCCGCGGGCCGCGCTCGTCTTCCACTGGCCGGAGCCGGGACGACAGGTCCGGGTCGAGGGCCAAGTCGAGGAGACCGAGCTCGAGCTCTCAGCGGCGTACTGGGAGAGTCGGCCGCGAGGCAGCCGGATAGCCGCCGAAAACCGGCTGCACGACCGAGTTCGCTTCGCGCTGTCTGCAGAGGGCTGGACACGCGACCGCTTGGCGCCATGAACCGCTCTACGGTGGGGTGAGCGTGCCGTCCGTGTACACGCCGGAGGCGTTCCAGATCAGATAGCCCTTCGCGCCGGCAAGGCGCGCGGAGTAGATCTGGGCTCGCACCTCGTCGACTCCGTAGGGGGTCGTGAAGCTGAAGTCCTGCACCCACGGGAGCAGCAGCGCATCGTGCCCCTCGAGTGCGCGATTGAACCGACGCAGCGCGCGCGCGACCGTCGCTCCGGGTGACGCTCCAGGATCGGCCAAGCCGAGCTCACCCGCGCCGAACAGGGACGGATAGGTCATCGCGTACACGGCATCGAGATGCGGGGCCATGTGTCGCGGAATCTGTCCGATGCCCATGTCGCGCATCGCGGAGAGCCCGAATACCGCGGCCGAGACTCGGACACCGAGTGGCTCCAGTCGACTGGCCGCGTAACGTACGAATGCGGGAGCCGCTTCGTTCTTGCGCATACCCGCTCGCGTCGAGTACACGGCGCCGTCGACGTCACCGTCGGACGGGAACCGCACATAGTCGAACATGATCTCGTCGAACCCGGCCTTCGCGGCCGCGACGGCGATGTCGACGTTGTACTCCCAGACGCGGCGGTCGTACGGGTTCGTCCATCCCAGCCCGGCGGAGTCCTCCCAAACCGAGCCGTCGCTCCGCCGAATGGCGAGATCCGGCCGGCCATGGGAGAGCACCGGATCCTCGAAGGTGACGATCCGACCGATCAGGTAGAGGCCGCGCTCGTGAACGAGACTGGCAGCAGCGCGCGCGTCATAGAACTCGCGCGTCGCCCCAACCGTATTCGCCAGCTTCAACGAGCTCGCGGTGAATCCGACCTGCCCGTTCTCATCCTTTACGTCGAGCTCGATCGCCGTAAGCCCGTCCCGCTCGAGATCGACATACTCCGCGAGCTTTCCTGGAAGCGACGCGAGTCCCATGGTCACGTGGACGCCGCGGATCTCGACCGGCAACGGCCTCGGACCGGAGGTGGAGGGCGCTATCTCGTCCGGTGTGCTCGCGGACGCATCCGGCGACGTCTCGGTCGCATCGCTGACCAGCCGCGCGCCGAGTCCGAGCACTGCGACCGTCCCGAGCAACGCTCCGATCAACGCGGCGCGCTGTCGGCGCTTTCGTCGTCGCACCGCAGCCCGGCGGTCACGGAACCGCTCGTTCGGGTCGATGGGTGGAAATAGCATCGACACCAGGGGGAAAGACCTTACCGCAGTCGCACCCTCGGGCAACGACCGAACGGGCGACTAAGTTACAACTTGTTACAAAGTGCGCGGGTCGTAGAATCGCCGAGTGGTTCTCTCCGACCGAACGATCCGTCGGCTGATCGGCGAAGGTCGCATCGGCGTCGACCCGTTCGATCCCGATCTCATGCAACCGTCCAGCCTGGACGTGCGCGTCGATCGCTACTTCCGCGTGTTCCGCAACTCCCGCTATCCGTACATCGACGTGAAGGCCGAGCAAGAGGGTCTGACCGAGCTGGTCGAGGCCACGGATGGAGAGGCCTTCATCCTGCACCCTGGCGAGTTCGTCCTCGGCTCGACGCTCGAGCGCGTGACCCTCCCGGACGACCTCGTCGCCAGGCTGGAAGGGAAGAGCTCGCTCGGTCGCCTTGGCCTCTTGATCCACTCCACCGCCGGCTTCATCGATCCCGGGTGGGACGGACACGTGACGCTGGAGCTCTCCAACGTTGCCAACCTCCCGATCACGATCTACCCGGAGATGAAGATCGGGCAGCTCTCGTTCGTCCAGCTCTCGGAGCCGGCGGAGCGGCCGTACGGGTCAGAGGGAATCGGCTCTAAGTACCAGGGCCAGCGCGGGCCGACACCGAGCCGCTACTGGCAGAACTTCGACGACTCCTGACGAAGGCGAAGAGAGCTTCGCCCTACGCGGGCGGCTCGCACTCCGCGGGTCCATCCCCGCCGAGCCTGGAGAGAAGCGCAGCCAGCTCATCGAGCTCCTGCTCCTCGAAACGGGTACAGAACAGTTCGTCCACCTGCGCGAAGTGCGTCGTCGCTGCGGCTCGCAATGTCTCGAGCCCCGCTTCCGTCAAGACGGCGTAGACCACCCGACGATCGCCGGCACACGAACCGCGCTCGACATAGCCGGCTCGCTCGAGGCCGTCCAGCAGACGGGTCATTCCTGACGCCGTGAGCAAGAGCTCGCCGGCCAGGTCGACACGGCGCATCCGCCGTTCATCAGATTGCGCGAGCCGGAGCAGCACCTCGAAGTCGCTGATGGTGAGTCCGTGGTCCGCGCTCAGCTGCGCGTTCAACTGCCGCGTGGCCGATGCGTGCGCTCGGAGCAGCGACACGAATGCCTGCGTAGCTAACGGTTGAGGTCTCAATACTTGACTAGTCATCTTTTTACGTATATATTACTTGCGTACTCAATAGTAGCGGACGCAAAGGAGAGAGTCCATGACAATCGTTGCAGAGACCTCGGCCGTGATCCCGACAGGGACGTGGGCGATCGATCCCGTTTGGTCGGCCCTCGAGTTCGAGATCGAGAAGCTCGGGGTTGTGACCGTGAAGGGCCGCGTGCCCGGGTTCACCGGAACGATCCAGGGTGGAGAGTCGCCGTCGATCGCCGGAACCGTCGATGCATCCAGCATCACGACCTTCGACGAGATCCGGGACGGGCACGTGCAGGCCCCCGACTTCTTCGACACGGAGCGGTACCCGGAGCTTCGCTTCGAGTCGACTTCCTTCACCACCGAACGTGACGAGTTGACGGTCCAGGGCAACCTGACGATCAAGGACGTCACCAAGCCCGTCGAGCTCAAGGGCCGCTTCGTCGGGGCCGGCGTGGATCCGTACGGGAACGATCGGATCGGCATCGAGTTGGCCGGAACCCTCGACCGAACCGCGTTCGGGCTCAACTGGAACGCGCCGCTTCCCGGTGGCAACTTCCTGCTGCCGAACGAAGTAGTGCTGAGGGCCAACTTCGCGGCGGTCAAGGCAGCTTGACGTGAATGTGCTCGCAATCTCGGGCAGCCTGCGGGCGGAGTCCTTCAACACGGCTCTGGCCCGCGCGGCCGTAACTCTCGCACCAGCCGGCGTCGTCGTCGATCTCTATCGCGGCTTGGAGCTGCTTCCACCGTACGATCAGGATCTGGACGAGGGGACGTCGGAGACGCCCGCCGCGGTCGCCGACTTCCGTGAGCGCGTCGAAACAGCCGACGCGCTCTTGATCGTGACCCCTGAATACAACGGCTCGATCCCCGGGGTCCTGAAGAACGCAATCGACTGGGCGTCGGCGCGCCACCGCGGCAGCTCGTTCAAGAACAAGACAGTCGCGATCGCCGGGGCCACCACCGGACAGTACGGGGCTATCTGGGCTCAACAGGACTTGCGCACGATCCTCGGAATTGCCGGAGCTCGCGTGAGCGCCGGCGAGCTGCCGGTCTCGACCGCCCACACGCGATTCGACGCACACGGCGAGCTGGTCGACCCGCTGGTCGCCCGACGACTGCAGGCGCATCTGGCCGCACTGGTCGCCGAGGCGGCGCCGCTCCCGGTCGCAGCCTGAGCGAGAGTAGAGCTGAAAGTGAAGAGGGGCCGCACGAAGCGGCCCCTCTTCCCTACGGTGACCAGCGTTGAAGTAGTAGAGGCGCTTCCCGGCACGGAGCCTCTTCCGAGGCAACCATGCGGCGCGAGTCGCGAGCCCCCTACGCTGGCTAGGCGGTTCCCGGTGGTCCCGGGGGCACGCCTCTACCCGCTGGTACCTCCGCTGCCCGTACAGTCATCACTCAAGCCGGACCACCTCCTTTCCGCGGTACGTTCAGCATACGCATTTCGAGCGGATGGACGCGTCCGCAATGCAAAGGAGGTTCGAATGGCAGCCCCGATCGCGAGCATCGGCCAGGTCGCGATCAACACCCGTGACCTGCCGCAGGCCGTCGCCTTCTACCGTGACGCCGTCGGTCTCGACGTCCTCTTCGAGGCAGGCTCGCTCGCCTTCTTCATGTGCGGGGACGTGCGACTCATGCTCTCCGTCGCCGAGAGCCCGGAGTTCGACCATCCGAGCTCGATCGTCTACTTCCGCGTCGACGACATCCACGCAGCTCGTGCCGAGCTTGCCGACAGAGGGGTGCCGTTCGAGGACGAGCCGCATCTGATCGCGGAGATGCCCGATCACGACCTGTGGATGACATTCTTCCGCGACCCAGACCGCAACATGCACGCGCTCATGTCCGAGGTTCCTCGCTGAGCGAGACGGTGAGCTCGAGGCCGCGGTCGAGCGGAAGCGTGACGCTCGAGAGGGCAGGATCCGCTTGGCGCGCCGCCGAGTACGCGCCCAGCGCTTCCGCGTGGGAGAGGACGTTGTCCGCAACCACGAGACCGCCCGGCTCGAGCAGCGGCCTGGCGAGGGCGAAGAGCGCCTCGTAGTCGTCCTTCTCCGCGTCGAGGAACACGAGGTCGAACACATCCTGACTCTCACCAAGCGTCGCGAGCGCGTCTCCCTCGACGAGCTCCGCCCACTCCTCGATGCCTGCCTCGGCGACATTGCGCCGCCACGCGCGGCACTTCTCGGGGTCGTTCTCGAGCGAGATCAGCCGCCCGCCGAGGACACGTGCGCCGGCGGCCAGCCAGATCGACGAATACCCGCGCGATCCGCCGATCTCGAGCACCTCGATTCCCGCCTGCGAGGCGGCGAGTGCGAACAGGAAGCGCCCCGTTGTCGGCTCGACCTGGCGCGAGCGGCTCCGTGCCGGGACGCCCGCCTCGCGCTCGGCCCGGTCTTCCTGTTCGAGGCGGGCGAGAACGGCGAGCACCTGCTCGTCGAGCATTTAGTGCTGCTCCACGTCGACGACGATCATCCCGTCTCGCACTGACACCGGGAAGACCGGAACGGCCTCGAACGCGGGAAGCGTCATCGGGATCCCCGACTCGAGGTCGAAGCGCGATCCGTGACGCGGGCAGACGACGACGCAGAGCTCGGGCTCCCAGTCGCCTTCGCAAAGCGGCCCGTCGTCGTGCGAGCAGCGATCCTCGATCGCATGGAGCTTTCCAGCGCAGTTGTAGACGCCGATCGTCAGTGGGCCCGCCGGAACGAGCCGCATCGCTCCGGCCGGGAGCTCCTCGACCGGGCAGACCTCGATCGTCATCGGTCGGGTCTCAGTCGAGGACGAGATCGCGCGTCGACGTCCCCCACTCCTCGGGAAGCGGCGTGCCCTTGGCCTTGTGCAACGCGACCTTGATCACTCCAAGGCCGAGAATCGCGCATTTGAGCCGGACCGGCGTCAGCGGTATGCCGAGCTCGTCAAGCAGCGCTTCCTTCGGCATCTCGGCCACCTCCAGCGCGGTCTTTCCCTTGACGAGGTCGGTCAACATCGAGGTTGCGGCCTGGCTGATCGCGCAGCCGCGCCCGTCGAAGCCGACCTCCTCGATCACGTCCCCCTCGCCGAGCCGCACCGAGACGGTGATCTCCGCACAGCGGATTCTGCCCCTCTGCGCGTGCATCGGCCGGATCGAGCAACCCGTGATTCCGAGGGTTCTTGTAGTGATCGAGGATGACCTCCCGGTAGAGCTGATCGAACTCATTCATCCGAGCGACTTCTTGACCTTGTGGAGGCCGTCGACCAGCCGGTCGACCTCCTCGGGGATCGTGTACACGTAGAAGCTCGCACGCGTGGTCGCGCTCACTCCGAGTCGCGTCATCAAAGGCTGGGTGCAGTGATGGCCGCCTCGAACAGCGATGCCTTCCCAGTCGAGCAGCTGCGAGACGTCATGGGGATGAACGCCGTCCACGTTGAAGGACACGATGCCCGCCCGGCGGTCGGCGGGCGGTCCGTACACGGTCACCCAGTCGAGCCCGGCGAGACGCCCCATGGCGTAGGTGACGAGCTCTTGCTCGTGGCGTTCGATCGCCTCGAGCCCGATCTCCGAGATGTAGTCGATGGCCACCCCGAAGCCGTACGCCTCCGCGATTGCGGGCGTACCGGCCTCGAACTTGTAGGGAAGCTCGTTCCACGTGGTCTTGTCGATGGAGACCGAGCGGATCATCTCGCCGCCGAGGTTGAAGGGCGACATCTCTTCGAGCAGCTCCCGCCGCCCCCAGAGCGCGCCGACTCCGCTCGGCCCGCACATCTTGTGCGAGGAGAACGCCAAGAAGTCGCAGCCGAGGGCTTGAACGTCGATCGGGCGGTGGGGCGCGGCTTGGGCGGCGTCGACGACCATGATCGCTCCCTGCTCGTGCGCCCAGGCTGCGAGCTTCTCGACGGGATTGATGGTGCCGAGCGAGTTGGAGACGAGGTTGTTGGCGACGACCTTGACGGTTCCCTCGCGCGCCAACGAGTCCAGCACGTCCAGCTGGAGCTCGCCCTGGTCGTCGATCGGGATGTGGCGGAAGGTCGCGCCCGTTCGCTTTGCCACGTACTGCCAGGGCACGAAGTTCGAGTGATGCTCGAGCTCGGTGACGACGACGAGATCGCCCTTCCCCAGGTTGTCGAGCCCCCAGGCATACGCGACCAGGTTGAGCGCCTCCGTCGAGCTACGAGTGAAGATCACCTCTCGCTCCGACGGCGCGTTGACGAAGGCCGCGACCTTCTGGCGGGCGCCTTCGAAGCCCTCCGTGGCACGCTCGGCGAGGCGGTAGACGCTTCGGTGGACGTTCGTATACGAGTGCTCGTAGAACTCGCGCATCGCGTCGAGCACCTGCCGCGGCTTCTGCGTCGAGACCGCCGAGTCGAGGTACGCGAACGGCTTCCCGTTCACGAGCTCTTCCAGATACGCGAAATCAGCTCGGATGCGCTGGGCGTCGAGCTTCGGTTGAGTGGTTACGGCCACAGGTGCATCGTACCCCCGGCAGTTCGGCTCACCCGAGCTCCACCTAGCCGTTCGTCGCCGCGCGCTCGGCGGCACCCCGTTGCCGTTCGACGGCGACCGCGGCCTCCTCGAGCAACGTACAAACGCGTTCCAGGCGGACCCTCTCCGAGGTCTCCGTGAGCAACTCCAGCTTGGCCTCCGCCGTGAGCTCCACGCGAGCGGCTAGCGCATAGGAAAGCTGAGGTGTACTGCCATCGGGCGCCTCGATCTCGCTCGACGTGAGCTCGCGGAGGCGATCGAAGAGCAATCGCGCCCGTTGCACAGTGCTCGCGTCCGCCGAGTCGTCGATGTCCTCGATCGGAACGATGTCGCCGGTCTGGAAGCTCCTTCCGCTCGTCAACTCGAGCAGCTTGAAACGGTCTCGACCTTCGATGAGGATGTTCATGCGCCCGTCCTCGAACTCGGTCAGCACCTGCAACACCGCGGCCCGCGTGCCGATCTCCCGGATTCCGGACTCGTCCGCGTACACGAGCCCGAATTCGGCGTCGTCGGCGAGACACTCCCCAATCAGGTCCTTGTAGCGCTCTTCGAAGATGTGGAGCGGCACCTGCTCGGTCGGAAGGAGGACGAGCGAAAGGGGGAAGAGTCCGACCTCGTTCATGATTCGCGTCGTAGCGCTGCGAACGCCCACATACGTCCGTGACCCGTCTCCGCGAGCGTCAGCCCTCCGACCTCGGCACTGCGGACGAGCTCGGTCGGAGGATGGACGAACACGCGAAACGAGCGGCCCATGACCCGCATTCCGATGTTCACGAGGCGGAGGCCGGCACGAACCCAGAAGACATCACGTGGAAAGCTGAGAACGAGCGTGCGACGCGCAAGCCGAGCGGCGCGCTCGGTGAGCACGATCCCGTCGGGCGAGCAGCAGACGACGCGGTTAAGCAGCACGACATCGGCATCCTCGACGGCTTCAGGACTTTCGAGGACGTCGGCGACGCGGAACGACGTCCGCTCCGCAATCCCGCGCTCCCGAGCGAGCTCGCAAGCGTAAGGCTCCCACGCCGTCACAAGCTCCACAATCTCCCCGTGTGCCGCTCCGGCGCCCAGGAGCTCGGACTGCAAGGTCCCGATTCCTCCTCCGATCTCGAGCACGGACGCGCCGTCGAGACCGCCCACAGACGCGGCGGCGACCATCCTCCGTTCGAGATCGTCCAAGCCCTTCTTGCGATGACGTGCCAGGCTCTTGCGAGCCAGGCGCGGCTTGAATATCTGCTCGCACGGCCCGGCGCGGCAGCAACTCGTCACGGCGTGACGATAACGCTACGAGGCCGGCTCGAGATCGAGCGCGCCCGAGTTGATGCAGTACCGCTTCCCTAAGGGCCCAGGCCCGTCGTCGAAAACATGGCCGAGATGACCGCCGCACGTTGCACACATGACCTCGGTGCGAACCATCCCGTACGTGACATCGGTCTCGGTCACGACGCTGTCGAGATCTGCGGGTTCCACAAAGCTCGGCCAGCCGGTCCCTGAGTCGAACTTGTCCTCCGAGCGGAAGAGCTCGGTTCCACAGCCGGCGCAGCGATAGATACCGGGCGAATGCTCATCACAGTAGGCGCCCGTGAAAGCGCGCTCCGTCCCTTTTCGCCTCAGGATCTCGTACTGCTCGCTGGTTAGCCGGTCCTGCCACTCCGCTTCTGTCAGCTCCAATTTCTCGGTCATGCATCCAGAGTAGCGTTACCGGCCATAGATGCTGGTCGTGGACGCAGATGCCATCGAGATTCGAGTCCTCGGCTGCCTGATCGAGAAGCAGCGGACGACGCCCGACGCGTATCCGCTGTCGCTGAACGCGCTTCGGCTGGCCTGCAACCAAGCGACGAATCGGGAGCCTGTCGTCGAGTACGACGAGCCGACTATCCGCTCGGCGCTCGAGCGACTTTCGCGGAAGGGTTGGACGCGACTTGCGAGCGGCGCTGGAAGCCGTGCAGCGAAGTACCGACACCTATTCGACGAGGCGATCCGCGTCTCCCCTGCCGAGCTGTCGTTGCTGGCTGTACTGATGCTGCGAGGTCCGCAGACTCCAGGTGAGCTCAAGCAGCGAGCCGAGCGGCTCCATCCGTTCGGGTCGCTCGCCGAGATCGAGGACGTGCTCGCGACCCTCATCGAGCAAGAGCTCGTCGCCCGGCTCGCGCGTCGACCCGGGCAGAAGGAAGAGCGATACGCGCATCTACTCGGAGAGAATGAGCCCGCCGAAGTTGCAGGTGCGCCTATTGCGGGTGATCGAGTCGCCCTGCTCGAACACCGCGTCGCGAAACTCGAACAAGCGCTCCGCACGCTCCAGGATGAACTGGACGCGCGCTAGATGCTTGATCGGGAATTGGCGCGCAGCCGGGGGCGGTCACGACCAAGCCGGGCGACGCACTCACTCGTCGCGCAGGCTGGTAAGCCTGGGCGACGAGGGAGGGTGGCGATCGGGCGCAGTGTCGTGGCCGTCATCCGTCCCGCCGTGAATTCCCGATCAAGCATCTAGGACTGCGGGATCCGAGCTTCGAGCGCGGCTGCCAGCGCCTCGCGCACCGGCTCGAGCTCGACACGGTCGAGCACGTCCTGGAAGAAGCCGCGGACGATCACGCGCTCGGCCTCCGCGCGATTGAGCCCACGCGTCATCAGGTAGAAGAGCAGCTCGCGATCGACCTGGCCGAGGGTCGCGCCGTGCGTGCACCGGACGTCGTTCGCGAGGATCTCGAGGCCGGGGATCGAGTCCGCATGCGCAGTCTTCGAGAGGAGGAGGTTCCGGTTCTCCTGGTAGGCGTTCGTCTTCTGCGCGCCCTCCTCGACGCGGATCATCCCGCGCCAGACCGTGCGGGCGTTGTCGCGAAGCGCGCCCTTGAACGCGAAGTCGGACGTCGTCGACGGTGCCATGTGCTCCTGGAACGTGTCGTAGTCCAGATGCTGCGTGCCGTCGGCGAAGTACGCGCCGGTTACCCGTGAGGTTGCGCCCGGTCCCGCGAGGTCGTTCTGAATCCGCACCTTGCCCTTTGCGGAGCCGAAGCCGGCAGCGACCCAGTCGAGCTCGGCGTCGCGCTCGACGCGCCCGTGGTGGGACGCGAAGTGCCAGGTGCTGCGGGAGTAGTTCTGAAGGGAGATGTACTCGACCTTCGCGGCGTCCTGCACGACGATCTCGACCGCGGCGTTCGAGTACGCCGAGAGGTCGGGGGTCGCGGAGGCGTACTCCTCGATCACGGCAAACCGGCTCTCCGGCTCTGCCACGATGAGGAGGCGCCAGAAGAGCGAGCCACCCTCGACCGCGTTCGCTATCCGAACGTAGAGCGGCTTCTCGACCACGACACCGCGCGGCACGTGCACAAGCAACCCGTGCTTCCACATCGCCGCGTTGTGGGCCGCGAACTTCTCGTCCCAGCCGACGAGCGAGTAAAGAAGCTCGTGATCGTCGGTGAGCGGCTCGAATCGAACGCCGTCCGGCGCCCGGTCGATCTCGATCCCGGCTTCGCCGACGTGGGCCACGCCGGCGACCTCGACGTCGACGAGGGACGGCGGCGAGGCGATCTCCGCAGCGCCGTTCGCAGTCCACGCCTCGGGGTCAAACCCCTTGAGGTCCGTGAACCTCCAGTGCTCGTCCTTCGTCGACGGTAGCGGCAGCGCCTGGTAGCGCCCGAGTCGCTCAGCCCTGGTCACGGCGCACCTTCGGGGCGTAGCGACGGTGGAGGATCAGCACGTTGCCGTCCGGATCCTTCACGAGGCCCATGTGGCAGACACCGGTGTCTTCGATGCCCAAGACGGTGCCACCGGCCGTCCGGACCTCCTCGACGGCTGCTTCCACGTCGGCCACACGAAGCGCGATGCCGTTCTCGTTCGGGACGAACGGCTCGCCCTGCTCCTCGGGCTTCCAGAAGGAGAGCGTGAGGTTCGGCGTCTCGACCTCGCCCTCCGAGAACTCGCTCTCGGACAATCCCAACACATCCCGGTACCACGCGACCGCGCTCGAGTCGTCGCGCGTCGGCACGGAGACGAAGTCCACCTGCTCGATCTGCATCACTCGACGTCGAAACGTCGGTGGAGCATGAGCAGGTTTCCGTCGGGATCGTGGAAGAAGGCCATCCGGCACACGCTCGTTTCTCGCGTCTCGCCCTGGAACTCCACTCCCTTGGCCTCGAGCTCGGCTCGCGCAGCGTCCACGTCGGGGACGCGCAGCGCCATGCCGCCGAGGTTGGGCGCAAACGGCTCGCCCTGGCTGGCCGGGTTGAAGATGTCGAGCGTTACTTGCCCCACCCGGAACTCCATGTCGTCCTCTCCTTCGGTCTCGATCTCGAGCCCGAGAGTCTCGGAGTAGAAGCGCTTTGCGCGGGGGATGTCCTGCGTCAAGAACGACACGAAGTCGACGTGCTCGACTTCGATCACGGAGTCGAGCCGTCGTGGTACGGCTTGTAGCGGTGGTGGAGCATGAGCCCGTTGCCGTCAGGATCCCGGAAGAACGCCATGTGGCAGGCGCCGGAGTCGAAGGTGTCCCCTTCGAACGCGATTCCCTGCTGCTCGAGCTCCGTCCGCGCGTCTGCAACGTCCGGAACTCGGATCGCTATCGCTCCGGTGGGAAGTGGCGCGAACTCCATGCCGATCTGCTCAGGGACGACGACCGCGAGGGTCACGTTCCCGGCGGTTAACTCCGGCCACGCCGAGTCCGAGAGCGGATCGCGCTCGAGGCCGAGGGTGTCGCCGTAGAACGACGCCGCGCGGTCGAGATCGCGCGTCGGGATGGACACGAAGTCGACTTTCTGAGCCTGCATCAGGGCGTCGAGCCGTCTGCGTAGGGCGCGTAGCGACGATGCAGCATGAGGCTATTGCCGTCCGGATCGAAGAATGGGGCGATGTGGCAGACCCCGGAATCGATCGTCTCCGTGGGAAACTCGACGCCCGCCTCCTCGAGCTTGCGGCGGGCCTCGTCAACGTCTGGGACCCGCAGTGCGATCGGCCCGCTGCTCGGCGTGAACTCGCTCCTCCCCGTGTACTCGTGCGCAAGGAGGGCGAGCGTGACGTTCCCGATCTCGAACTCCATCCATTGCTCGGACGAGTTCGGGTTTCGTTCGAGACCGAGCGTCTCTCCGTAGAACTTCGCGGACCGCTCTCGGTCGAGTGTTGGGACCGCGATGAAGTCGACGCGCTCTACCTCTGACGTCACCGGCATCAGGACTTCGAGTTGCCGGAGTACGGCGCATACCGGCGGTGGAGCGCGAGATCGTTGCCGTCCGGATCCGAGAACAGGGCCATGTGGCAAACGCCCGTGTCCATCGTCTCCCTGACAAACTTGACGCCCTTCTGCTCGAGTTGCTCGCGGACCACCGCTACGTCGTCCACGTGGAGCAGGGGGGCAGCGTTCTTCTGTGGCTGAAACTCCATCCCGAAGCGAGTGGGCTCCCAGATTGCGAAACACGTCTGGCCGGCCCAGAACTCGAATCGAGCGTGCTCGTCCGGACGGAGTCCGAGCGTCTCGACGTAGAACGCACGAGATCGCTCCGGATCCTGAGAAGGGACGCCGATCGAATCCACTCCGACAATCGGACTAGCCAACGCTGCCTTCCATCTGCAGCTGGATCAGCCGGTTCATCTCGACCGCGTACTCGAGCGGAAGCTCCTTCGTGATCGGCTCGACGAAGCCGGAGACGATCATGGCGCTCGCCTCCGCCTCGGAGAGGCCGCGGCTCATCAAGTAGAAGAGCTGCTCCTCGCCGATCTTGGAGACGGTGGCCTCATGGCCGAGGTCGACCTCGTTCTCGTCCACCTGGATGTACGGGTACGTGTCCGAGCGCGACTCGTCGTCGAGGATGAGCGCATCGCAGACGACCTTCGACTTCGAGCCGACGGCGCCCTTGGCGACCTGCAGCAGGCCCCGATAGCCCGCACGCCCTCCGTCCTTGGAGATCGACTTCGAGGTGATCACTGACGTCGTCCGCGGTGCGACGTGGACGACCTTTCCGCCGGCGTCCTGGTGCTGGCCCTTGCCTCCGAAGGCGATGGAAAGCACTTCCCCGTGAGCGCCCTCGCCCATGAGCCAAATCGCGGGGTACTTCATCGTGACCTTGGAGCCGAGGTTTCCGTCGACCCACTCCATGGTCGCGTCCTCGTAGGCGACGGCCCGCTTGGTCACCAGGTTGTAGACGTTGTTCGACCAGTTCTGGATCGTCGTGTACCGGCAACGCCCCCCGCGCTTGACGATGATCTCGACGACCGCCGAGTGCAGCGAGTCGGACGAGTAGATCGGGGCGGTGCAGCCCTCGACGTAGTGCACGTATGCGCCCTCGTCGACGATGATCAGCGTGCGCTCGAACTGGCCCATGTTCTCCGCGTTGATCCGGAAATAGGCCTGGAGCGGCAGCTCGATCTTGACTCCCGGCGGGACGTAGATGAACGAGCCGCCCGACCAGACGGCCGAGTTCAGCGCCGCGAACTTGTTGTCGTTCTGCGGGATGATCGTCCCCATGTACTGCTTGACGACGTCCTCGTGCTCGCGCAGCGCCGAGTCCATGTCGAGGAAGAGCACGCCCTTCGCCTCGAGGTCGGCCTGGAGCTTGTGGTAGACGACCTCCGACTCGTACTGGGCGCCGACCCCGGCGAGGTACTTCTTCTCGGCCTCCGGAATGCCGAGCTTGTCCCAGGTGTCGAGGATGTCGGCCGGCAGGTCCTCCCAGTTCTGGACCTGCTTCTCGGTCGGCTTGATGTAGTAGTAGATGTTCTCGAAGTCGATCCCGGAGAGATCCGCGCCCCAGCTCGGCATCGGCCGGGCGAAGAAGTAGTCGAGGCTCTTGTGCCGGAAGGCGCGCATCCACTCCGGCTCTGACTTGTGCTCGGAGATCGCCTCGACCACGTCGTGCGAGATGCCTCTCCCGGACTTGAAGAAGTAGTCCTTCGCCTCGTCGGGGTTCGAGAACCCGTACTGGTAGTCAGAGCGGATCTCGCGGACGACCTCGGTCTCGTGCGCGGTCATGCTTCGCCTCCTCCCACGCCGGCCGGCGTGAATGCTTCGTAGCCCTCTGCCTCGAGCCTGTGCGCGAGCTCCGGCCCGCCCTGGGCGACGATCGTGCCGCCCATGAAGACGTGTACGAAGTCCGGCTTCACGTAGCTCAGGATCCGCTGATAGTGCGTGATCAGGAGCGCACCCATGTCCGGGCCGACGAGGGTGTTCACACCAGTTGCGACGACCCGCAGCGCATCGATGTCGAGACCGGTGTCAGTCTCGTCGAGTATGGCGATCTTCGGCTTGAGCATCGCAAGCTGGAGTACTTCGATTCGCTTGCGCTCACCGCCAGAGAACCCGTCGTTGACGTAGCGCGAGGCCAGCTCGCGGGTGACCTTGAGCTCCTCCATCATCCCCATCAGATCCTTGCGGAACTCAGGGATCGGGATCGGGTCCTCCTCGCCGCCGTTACGCCCTTTGCGGATCGCGTTGATCGCGCTCCGCAGGAAGCTCGTGACGGTGACACCGGGAATCGTATGGGGATACTGGAATGCGAGGAAGAGGCCTCTCTGGGCACGTTCGTCGGCGCCGAGCTCGGTGATGTTCTCGCCGTCGAGGAGGATCTCTCCTTCGGTCACCTCGTAGGCCGGGTGACCCATCAGCGCGTAGGCAAGCGTCGACTTGCCCGATCCGTTCGGGCCCATGATCGCGTGCATCTGGTTCCGGTCCACCGAGAGGTCGACACCCTTGACGATCTCGGTGCCGTCATCCAGCGCAACGTGAAGGTTCTTGATCTCGAGTAATGCCATCTGAAAAGGGTCTGGTGAGCCTCACGGGCGTAAGGAGTCACCCGCCCCGCCTGTCGCATGGTACCTGCCACGCCAGAGTCGAGAAACCCGTGGGACGGGTAAAGAGGGAGCGGCGAGCTGGACTAATGGTGAGATTGGCCCGATTGATCCCACCGCCCAAGAGCTTGTTCGGCTTCGGCCTGGCATCGGTTCGATCGCGCGTAAGTTGGATTCGATCGCGCGTAATTGCCTGGGAAGACCGAGACAGCCGGCCGCGATGGTCGACCGGCT
>JALZOK010000124.1 GCA_030857225.1 Actinomycetota bacterium | reverse complement strand
CCCTTCGCCCAGAGCAGCACATCGCCGTCGGCCACCGACAGCCAGAAGTGGTTCTCGCCGAGGCGCAAGAGCACAGGGTTGTTGATGACGCCGCCGTCGACGTCGGTGTTGAGGGCGAATTTGCACTGCTTGACCGAGCACTTGTTAAGGTCGCGCGGGGTGAGCATGTTCGTCAGGGTGAACGCGTCGGGGCCTGTGATCTCGACCTGCCGCTCGGCGGCGACGTCCCACATCGTGACGTCGTTGACGAGCTTCCAGTACTCGACGAGCATGTCGTCGTAGTGCCTGGGGTGGTACTGGCGGTTGGTGACCGTGTAGGACTGGACGCCGTGGCGCTGGTGGGAGTAGAAGAATGGCCCCTTGCGGATCCGCGTGTACATGTGGATCCTCGGGGTGTCGTAGGGTATGCGCAAAGCATTACCTCCTGGGATGTCGTGATCTGTGACCCTCTTTGTTCGGATTCGGGTGCGTCGCTGCGAAATACCCTGTATTGCCCTCCTGTTCTACGCTCCTCGCAGCCGGAATGTATCACGCCCTAGATCAGTGCGCAACCGTGGTTGCTGTGTTTGCAACGGGTGGAGAAAACGTCCGGTTGTATTCGGTCTTCCTAGCCTTCGCCGTCTGACGAGCCGGTCTTCGTTACCCGGAAATGGTAACCTGTGTGCGGTATCCTGACCGCTCGTAGCGGTCATCGAGGAGGTTGGCTGCCTCAGGCTCATGTTCCCGAACCTCTACGGTGGTTTCTCGGAGTGTCCCGGCTCCACCCACGTGGCCGTGCTCCGGCGAGGGATCCTAGTCGCGTTGCTAAGGAGTGGTGCCCGGCGCCCGTGCGATGACTAGCGAGCCAAGGTACCCTCATTCTAGCGGTCGCGTCGTTTTGGTGGGGGACGACGGTCTCGGGGTGCGTGTGCTCGAGGAACTGCACGGGCTCGGCGTGGCGGTGACCGCGGTGTGCGCGCGGGGCGACTCGCCGTTCGCCCGTGCGGCGCGGTCCGCGTCAGCACCGCTCGTCGTCGGCGACCCCGAGCACGAAGACACGCTGCGGGAGGCGGGCGTGGAAGGCGCCTCCGCGTGTGGCTTGCTCGCGAACGCCGACCTCGCCAACCTGCATGTCGCCCTCGAGCTGCAGGAGCTGGCGCCGCAGGCCAGGATCGTCCTACGTCTCTTCAACACCTCCCTCGCCAGCGCCATGCGCAGTCTGGTGGGGGACGTGACGGTGCTGTCGTCGACGGAGCTCGCCGTGCCCGCCTTCGTCGAGGCCGCGCTGCGCGGCAGCGCCGGCTTCACGTTCCGCGTGGGCGACCGTCAAGTCGCCGTGCAGGAGGTCGACAGCAGCAACCCCCAACTCCGGCTGGCGCTCGCGGAGGCCGAGTCCATGGAGGGCGAACCCGGACTTTTTCCCGTCGACGCTCCGCGGGTGGTTGGCATCGTCGATCGCGGGCGGGCGGCGGAGGCCCGCGAATCGAGTCCCGAGCCGATCGGTGACCTCGACGCGCGCATCGCCAGGCGTCATGCTGGGTTCGTCGCGACGGCCAGGCGCCTGTCGCGAACGGGGTGGGTGCTCGTCCGGGGAACCGCCGGCATCCTGGACCGCCGGCTCGCGGTCGTCGGCGCGCTGTTCTTGCTCCTCATAGCGACCAGCACGCTGGTGTTCGACCTCTACCTGGGCGTCAGCCTGCTCGACGCCCTCTACTTCGTCGTCGTCACGTTCGCGACGGTGGGCTACGGCGACATCAACCTGCTGGAGGCACCGGCACCGCTCAAGCTGTTCGGCATCGTCATGATCATAGTTGGCGGACTCGTGCTGGCGCTCGTCTTCGGGCTGGTTACCGACGCCATAGTCGGCGTCCGGGTCGCCCGGGCGCTCGGTCAGCATCCGGTGCCCAGGCGCGACCACGTCATCGTCTGTGGCGTCGGGAAGACCGGCGGCCGCATCATCGAGGCTCTCGTAGAGGCCGGGGTCCCCTGCGTCGCCGTCGAGCGCGACGAAGCCGCCATCGACTCGGCGCTCATCAAGCGGCTGCGCGTCCCCCTCGTCGTGGGCGACGCATCGTCGGAGGAGACACTCGACAGTCTTCGGCTAGGGTCGGCGCGGGCGCTCATGGCGATGACGAACGACGACATGGCGAATCTTCAGTGCGCGTTGCTGGCCCACGCGCAGGCTCCTCGCCTGCGGGTGGTGCTGCGCCTGTTCGATCACGATCTCGCTACGCGCGTGGAACGCGCCACCGGCATCCACCTCTCGCGCAGTGTGTCCTCGCTCGCCGCCCCCGCCTTCGTCGCCGCCATCTTCGGTCGCCGGGCCGCGGCCGTGCTTCCCATCGGCAACGAGGTCCTGCAGATCGTCGACCTGACCGCCGAGCGGCCGACCGACGTGAGCGCCCTCGAGGGCGCGTGCCAGGCGCGCGTGCTGGCAGTGAACGGGACAGCGTTCCCGGAGCCGCACGTCCCCGTCGCCCCCGGCGATGAGGTGCGGGTGGTCGGCACCGTCCGGGGGTTGGCGGATCTCGAGCGCCGCGTCGTGCCGTCGGCCGCGGGCGATGATGCTAACGAGCGCGACGAGACCGCGCGCTAGGAGCGGGAATCCTCTTTAGAGGAGCCCGTTCTCCCTCAAGAACTGCCGGGCGACCGCTTCTTCGGACTTCCCGTCCACGTCCACGGCAACGTTCATGTCCTGCAAGGCCTCGCTGTTCAGCTTCTGGGTGATGGGGGCGAAGACCTCCGCGAGCTCGGGGTTCTCGTCAATAACCTGCTTGTTGACGGTAAGTGACGGATTGTAGACCGGGAAGAAATCCTTGTCGTCCTTGAGGAGCGTCAGGTCGAGCGCCCTGACACGCCCGTCGGTCGCGAAGACCTCCCCGTAGTTGCACTCGTCGCCCTCGTCGACGGCCTTATAGATCTGGGCTTCTTCCATCTTGACGATGTTATCGTCCGGTATCTCGAATCCGTAGGCTTTCTCCAAACCCGGCAGGCCGTCCTCGCGGTTGAGGAACTCGCTCGCGGC
Organism: Actinomycetota bacterium; assembly: GCA_030857225.1. GTDB lineage: Bacteria > Actinomycetota > Thermoleophilia > Gaiellales > Gaiellaceae > GMQP-bins7. The sequence goes on along the minus strand of JALZOK010000124.1, from coordinate 1,284 downwards.
GCACAAGGTCACGTTCTCCGGACGCACCTCGGATAGCACGCCCAGCGACGAGAGGCTCCTGGTGCCCAGGATCCCAACGGCCTCGCTACGCACGGCTAAGGCGAAGGTGTTGTTGGCGGGCGCGGGGGAGAGCCACTCGATATCGTTCTTCTCGAGATCTTCCTCAGCGACGGCCTCGTACTGCTCTTGGGCGTCCGGGATGGGATCCGTGTGGCCGAGGTGAGTGATCCAGCCGGTCCCCGTGTACTCCCAGTACATGTCGATCTCGCCGGATTCCAGCGCCCTCCGGGCGGCCCCCGTACTAGGCAAGCCGGTCTCGTCCTTGACCGTTGCCCCGCGGGCCTCGAGGGCCTGGATGGCGATCTGACCGAGGATAAGCTGCTCGGTGAACTCCTTGGAGCCGACGGTGAACTCGGCGCCGGACAGGCTGACCTTCGGGGTTTCGCCACCGCCCTGGTTACCGACGCCGCCGGTTGTTCCGCCGCTGCAGCCCGCGGCAACGACGGACAGGACAACAAGTAGCCCGAGCAGGCGTAAGATACTCAGTTTCATCGACCTCATGCGATTCCTTTCCCTGGCGTGGGCGCAACGTAAGTATGGCACGCGTGGAATTCGTGTGCAACTACGGTTGCTATATATGCGCTCCGACCCGACCAGAAATGCAGCGCGGTGGTGAAACGCAACTTGTTTCGGCTAAATCGTAAAAGGATATTGTGCCACCGCGAACGCCGCACCTCAGTAGAACCTGGCACGGACATCCTCGCAGCTACGCGGAAGCTCCTCACCCGCGCCCGTTGGGGCCTCGTCGCGGCCTGGGTCGCAGCGGAACTCGTACTCGCTCCTGGGATCTCCCTGGGTGTTGGGGCGATCGTCGTCCCCACGGGTCCTGTCCACGCCCTCACCCCCGTAGAACCAATCGGGACCGCCCGAGCCCTTCGGCGCGGTGAATTCGGCGGCGCACGTCCCGCCGCCGGGGCACCCGTCCCCTGCGGCGCCCACCTCGAGCGGTACCCACCGGGCCGCCAAGGCGATCATCGCGGCGGCCGTCACGCTGACGATCCAGAAACGCGTCATCCCATGAACATCCTACTCTATTCATCCACACTCCGAGGGATCGTCCGGAAAAGTCCGGGACCGCTCCCCGCACGGCCTCGGAGGTCTACCGAGCGCTGGTGATGTACCGCGCGGCACTTTTCGGACGGTCCCAAAGCCGAGCTTGTCGTAGCCTTGCTGCGCACGGCGTAGGAACGGTCTTGGGCGTACGCTCGCTTGAGGCGCGGCGGA
>JALZOK010000077.1 GCA_030857225.1 Actinomycetota bacterium | reverse complement strand
GTCCCTTGCCTTCGCGTAGTTTTCCAGCCGGCGTCGATGACGCTTCCCCTCGTGCAGACGACGCCTCCGACCCTGACGCCGCCAACCGCGAAGGAACGCGCCGGCGCCGCGGTGCGGCTCTGGATCGAGCTGTTCGACCGGCACCAGATCCTGACCAACGCCAGCGCGATCTCGTTTCAGGCCCTCAAGGCACTCGTGCCGCTTTCGCTCTTCGGCATCACCTTGCCGGGCGTCCTCGGGTTCTCGGACGTGTGGGACGATCACCTCCGGGAGCGCGTCGCACTTCAGTTCACGCCCACGGTGTTCGTCGCGATCGACACCGCCGTGGAGAAGATCGTCACCGAGGGGAGTCCGGCACTGCCGCTCTTCGCCGGTGCCTTGCTGCTCTGGTACGTCTCCGGCTTGGTACGTGCCTCCATGGGCGCTGTGAACTCGATCTACGAGGCCGACGAGAATCGGACGCTCGTACGACGCTGGAGCCTCTCGTTCGCTCTCGCCGTGTGCCTGACCGTCGCCGTCGTATCGGCGGTCTTCGCGGTGACGGTGGGTCCGCGGATCGAGAGGAGCGGGGCGAGCCACGTTCTCCTGCTCGTCGCCCGGTGGCCGTTTGCCGTAGTCGCGCTTGGACTGGGGGTCGGACTGCTCGTCCGTTACGGCCCGGCGGAACGCAGACAGGCGCGGTGGGCGAGCGGCGGCGCCGTCGCCGTCGTGGCAGCGTGGATCGTCCAGTCGCTGCTCTTCGCCTGGTATGTCGGCTCGTTCGCCGACTTCACCTCCGCGAGCGGCGCCCTCACCGTGTTTCTCGTCCTTGCGGCCTTTCTGTACACGGCCTCGATCATCTTCTTGGTGGGCATCGAGATCGACGAGCTCTTGCGCAAGGATGCGAGTGCCGGTGAGGAAGGGATCATCGGCGTGCTGCGTCGCGGGATGACCGGTGCCCTGCACAGAGGAACAACTCGCGACTAGCGATGGGTGACGCTGGACGCGGACGAGCGAGCGCTATCGGCGACTACGGGTTCCTGTCGGACTGTCAGTCCGCCGCGCTGATCGATCGTGCCGGCTCCGTGAATTGGTGGTGCCTCCCACGCTTCGACTCCCCGTCGGTCTTCGGACGGCTGCTCGGCCCTGAAGCGGGACACTGGTCGCTGTGCCCCTCGGCGTCGTTCGAGTCGACGCGGCTCTACGTTCCCCACTCTCTAGTGCTGCGAACCGTCTTCACGACGGCGGGTGGCGAGGTGACGATCTCGGATGCGCTCGCACTCGCGCCAGGCGCGCGAGGACACGAGATCGGCCTCCGCAGCCCGCACGTCCTGGTGCGACGCGTCGACGGAACGGAGGGCGTCGTCGAGATGGTCACCGAGTTCGCTCCACGCATGGAGTACGGGTTGACAGTTCCCAACGTCCTCGACGCCGCGGACGGCGTGGTGGCGAGGGGCGGGCCGGTCGCCCTGACCCTCACGGGCGGGGTGACACTCTCGCGACGTCCCGGTTGCGCCACGGGCCGCTTCACCGTCCGCGCCGGCGAGCAGGTGGAGTTCCGGCTCGCGTACGCACCCTCCTCCGGGCCGAGCGGGGCCGACAGCGGCGACGCTGCTTCTCTCGAGGACACGATCGCCGGCTGGGAGTCGTGGGTACAGCTCCACGACGGCTACCGGGGACGCCACCGCGACGCGGTCAAGCGCAGCTCGCTGGTGTTGCAGGGTCTGACCTTCCAGCCGACCGGGGCGGTGGTGGCGGCCGCGACAACGTCGCTGCCGGAGAAGATGGGCGGCGAGCTCAACTTCGATTACCGCTTCGCCTGGCTGCGCGACCTCAGCCTGACGATCCGCTCCCTCTGGATCGCGGCGTGCCCGGACGAGGCCAACCGGCTCTTCCGCTGGATCGCGGACGCGAGCGGCCAGCTCGGGGAGGACGAGCGCGTCCAGATCATGTACGGCGTCGAGGGCGAGCGGAACCTGGCCGAGCACGAGCTCGCCCACCTGCCCGGCTTTCGTGACAGCAAGCCGGTGCGGATTGGAAACGCTGCCTGGGACCAGGAGCAGCTCGACGTGCTCGGCGAGGTTCTGGACGCCGTCGAGCAGCTGCGCGAGCAGCTCGGCGGGCTGGACGAGCCCACCCGTGGGCTCCTGATCGCCCTCGCGAACCGGGCCGCCACGACCTGGCGCGAGCCGGACGCCGGCATGTGGGAGGCTCGTGACCAGCGGCGGCAGTACGTTTCCTCCAAGGTGATGTGCTGGGTCGCGCTCGACCGCGCGATCCGGCTGGCTCCGCTGCTCGGCGACGGCGTCGCGCTCGAGCGCTGGGAAGCGGCTCGGGAGCGCGTGCGAGCCGCCGTGCTGACGAAGGCCTGGAGCGAGCGGGCCGGGGCGTACGCGGGCGCCTTCGGCTCCGACGATCTCGACGCCTCGGTTCTCCTGCTGCCGCTCGTGGGTTTCCTCCCGGCGCGCGACGAGCGGATGTGGGCGACGATCGAGGCGGTCGAACGGGAGCTCGGAGACATCGGCCTCGTGCGGCGCTGGCCCGACGATCCGATGGGCTTTCTCATCTGCACCTACTGGCTGGTCGAGTGTCTCGCGCTCGGTGGCGAGCTCGCGCGCGCCGAGGAGTGGTTTGCGCGCGCGACCTCCTACGCCAACGATCTCGGCCTCCTGGCCGAGGAAGCCGACCCCGACCGCAGGGAGCTCCTGGGCAACTATCCGCAGGCCTTCTCGCACGTCGGGCTGATCAACGCGGCCTGGCGCCTGACCGAGGCGGCGGCGCAATCACCCGATCGAGCACCCAAGGAGGCGTCATGAACGGAAGGCTGCAGGACCGGATCGCCCTGATCACCGGATCCGATTCGGGGATCGGACAGGCGACGGCGATTGAGTTCGCCAAGGAGGGCGCCGACCTGGTGGTGCATTACCTCGAGGACGCCGACGGCGCCGAGGAGACTCGGCAGGAGGTCGAGGCGCAGGGCCGGCGCGCGATCGTCGTGCAGGCCGACATCGCTGACGAGGTTCAGGTCGCCCGCCTCTTCGACGACGCGGTGAAGGAGTTCGGCCGCGTCGACATCCTCATGAACAACGCCGGCGTGGACGCCTCCGGCGACGAGGTCGCCGACCTCTCCACCGAGACCTTCGACAAGGCGATCCGCACCAATCTCTACGGCGCCTTCTTCTGCTGCCGGCGCTATGTTCGGCTGCGCAAGGCGGGCGGCGTGACAGGCGGCAAGATCATCAACGTCACGTCGGTGCATCAGGACATCCCGAACGCCGGTGGAGCCGACTACGACTGCTCGAAGGGCGCGCTGCGCATGCTCACCCGAACACTGGCCCTCGAGCTTGCGCCGCTCAAGATCAACGTCAACAGCCTCGGTCCAGGCATGGTTCTGACGCCGTTCAACCAGGCCGCCATCGACGACCCGGAACTCCTCGAGGAGCAGGTTCAGAGCATCCCCTGGAAGCGGGCCGCCGAGCCAGCGGAGATCGGCCGGCTGGCGGTGTTCCTCGCCTCCGCGGACAGCGACTACGTCACGGGCTCGACGTACTTCATGGACGGCGGGTTGATGATCAACGTCGGGCAGGGCGCTTGATTCCTGCCCGGGCGACCACGCCCTTCGCGGCCGCGCCGGCTGATCATGCCCGACCGGGTAATTCCTTAGCCCGCGGGCGTCCGCGCCATCGCGATAGCGCGCGCGGTCCGGGCCGCGACCTCACTGAGGACTTCGCGCCCAAGGCGCCCGACAGTCGGTCGGGGTTACGGGCGATGGGGTAGGTGTGTGCAGCACCGCGGTGGGTTCATGGTCGTCGCGGGTAGTGGTGTGGGTGACAGGGGGCTGATGGCCGATCGAACGGCGATCGAGTGGACGGAGGCAGCATGCAGAGGCCCCCGCCGGTCAGCGTGAATGGGAGAATCAGCGCTCCACACCGCCTCGTTTCCGACCTTCACGGCAGGCGAAACCAACTCGGTGCCGAAGCTCGACCTCGAGCAGCGCGCGCAGCCGATAGTGCGCGGCGCGCGGTCGCTCGTTCATCCGCGAGGCGACGTCAACGGCGGCCGCGTCGAACCCAGTACGACGATGCGGAAAGTCTTCGCGTACTTCGCCTTGAGTCCGTCCCTCACTTCGATCGCAACCACCCGCGTGCCGGTTTCCATCGGTAGGCCCGTCAGCCGACCCAGGGCCGACGCGAGCCGCATCCCGCGGGGGAGGCGACCGTGCGTGAGCTTCCACTCGGTCGGAGCGACGCCGCCAGCGGCGCTGAGGTCGGCGCTGTATCGGCGACCGATTTCCGCCGCGGGAAGCCTCTGAGTCCGAATGCGGAGTCGCGGGGCCACGCTGATCTTCATCTGCCGGATCAGCGAGCGCGCTTCAGTGTCTTTCGCACTTGCGACGAAGCGGTAAGTGCCAGGTGTCCAAGGAATTCCGGCAATTGTTCCGTGGACGCCGACCCTGACACCCGGAGGGAGTCGTCCACCAGCGACCTTCCAAACGAAGATCCCGGATCCCCCCCGAGCCCGCAGAGTCATTCGGAAAGGGATTCCCACTTCCGAGTGAGGCGGCATAGCGGGAGTGGAGACAATCCAGGGCTGCCGTCGGACCTTGAGCGTGAACTTCTTCTGAGTTGTCTTCCCCGCGCAGTTCGCCGGGTCGTCCCGGGGCTCGCGCATCTCCACGTAGAACTGAAAGCTCCCGGGCTGGAATGACGTGCCGCTCAGGTTGCCGTCTGGCGCGAGAGCCAGCCCCGGCGGGAGGTCGCCCGAGTCGAGATGGAACGTCTGTCTGCCTGGTCCACAGCCCGAGCCCTCGCTCTCGCCGAATCTGACCGAGTACGGCACACCGACGGTTCCTGAGGGGCAGGTGTTCGTGTACTCGCCCGCGACATTCGGACACGTCTCGTCGGAGATGCCACCTGCGGGAGCATCCGATGCGACTGCCAGGACAGCAACGAGGACAAGAATGAGTGCGGATCGCTTGACGATCATTGCTTCGGCCTGTAACAGATCTACCCTTCAATTTTTCGCCCCCGTGTCGGCGCATCATTGGGGGCCTACCGGGCCGACAAGCATGGAAACGCAATGGAAACAGGTCGGGACGACTCGCGGCAACTCAAGCTCTGTTGGCGCCTTCGATTTCCGCTGGCTCTTGCGACCTCGGCGATCGACGGCGGGTCACGGCGACTGCACGGGCTCGCTTTGCAAGCCGGAGGTCGCCGGTTCGATCCCGGCACGCTCCATCTCCTAGTCGTCGCACATCTGTCGAGACTCGCGGCGCGCTCGGCTTCTGTTTCGTCGGGGATGGTCCGACGTCCGTTCGGCTTCAGGCTGCCCACAGAATGGCCGATACATTTGGCATGGCTCACGCCAATCGCCTTCGGGACACCGCTCGCCTCGCGGCCCTCTACGACCTCGCCATCATGGACACAGCGGCGGAGCCCGCCTACGACGACATTGCCCTGCTGGCCTCCGCCTGCTGTAACAGTGAGATCGCCGCAGTCAACTTCGTAGATGACCATCGACACTGGACCAAGGCCATCGTGGGTGTTCCGGGCGCGCGCGGTTCCAGTGTTTCTGCCGAGGTGTCCTTCTGCGCAGCGACCATCGCCAGCTCGGAGGCCCTGTTCAGCGTGCCCGACACCTTACGCGACGCGCGCTGGCAATCGCATCCTCTTGTTGTCGGAGGTCCTGGGGTGCGCTTCTACTCCGGAGCCTCGATCGTCGTCAGGGGTGAGCCGATCGGTGTGGTCTGCGTCTTCGGCGATGAGCCGTGCGTTCTTAGCGAGAGCGAGGAGCAGGCCCTCCTAGCGCTCGCTCGGCAGACCTCCAGGCAATTGGAGTTGCGCCACCATAACGACGGGCTGCGCGAGCTTGCTGTCCAAGACCCGCTGACCGGCTTAGCAAACCGAACGCTGCTCGACGACCGTCTCGAGCTGGCCATCGCCCACCGCGAGCGAAGCGACGGCCACGTCGGATTGCTCTTCTGCGATATCGACGGCTTCAAATCGGTCAACGACCGACTCGGCCATGAGGCCGGAGACCGCCTGCTGGTTCGAATTGCTGATCGCCTGCTTAAGGCCACTCGAAGCGTTGACACTGTCGCTCGGCTCGGTGGAGACGAGTTCGTCGTCGTCTGTCCTGGCTTGGAGTGCCCGGAGGACCTGGACGCAGTGGTATCGCGCGTCAGCGAGACTCTGGAAGCCCCAGACCACGACTGCGACAGTACGCAGCTCCCGCGACTCTGTATCGGCGCAGCCCTCTTGCGCGGCGGAGAGACGGCCAGCAGCCTCATCGGCCGCGCCGACGAAGCCATGTACGCGAGCAAGCAAGATCAATCAGCCCCCAGTCGGGCTCTTGCTGAACGCTCGGTCCATCTGAGCTAGATCAGCGGAAGGGAATGACGGCTCCCGACGCGCTTAGCCCAGGCCATGTCGTACAAGATCAAGATCGAGCCGTTCTGACACACAGCAGTTTGCATCGGCCGCGTGGGACCGGTGTGTTCTACAAGATCAAGCCGCGGCCCCTGCGGGGCCGCCCGGAGCCTCGCCGCGCCACTCTCGAAGCGGCCGCCCTCGCCACTCGACACCGAAAGAGCATGAACTGGGCGATGCACAGGGCGTCTCCTTGCCAATCGCGAGCACGTTCGCCCGAGCCACGAAACAGGCGAGCGCTTCAGGTTGGAGCGCGTCGAACGTCTGCGAGGCGACGAGATCGCAGAGCGTGAGATCATCGTCCACCGCCCTCGGCATACAGGTGATCCTGGAAACGGGATGGAAACTGCTCCAGGCGATTCGCGGCGATCGGCGAGCGCGGAGGCGACGCCGATTGGGTCTCGTCACGCGGCTTGGACGACTACCGGCGACTCACGGCGACTATCCGGGCTCGCTTTGCAAGCCGGAGGCCGCCGGTTCGATCCCGGCACGCTCCATCGCTCAACGAAGCCCCCTCACATCGCCTCGAATCACCTCACAACTGGAGCGCGCTCGCGCCCATTTGGCCCATAAGCTCCGGCGCTTCCCGCACGAGCATCAAGAAAGCGAAGGCTTTGGGCCGAGCAGGACCTGGAGTACGGCGAGCATGCGCTTCACAACCGGCGGCGCAGCCTAGTGACATGGGCGCTTGGATGAGGCAAGATCGGCCGGATAGCAGCATCAGCGAAGAGGAGGTCGTTGTGATGAAGAAGAGAACCGTCGTGATCGGTGCGGTCCTCGCCATTGTCGCTCTGTCCGTCAGCATCGGCGTCGCGTTCGGGACGCCGGGATCGGGAGCGTCGGCCGTGTACACCGCTCGCGGCACGGTCGGCAGCGCGACCGAGCAGATAGTCCTGGCGACACCGAAGACCGTCACCATCACGCGGACTGTGCGAGTCAAGACCAAGCAGGGGACGGTCCGAACTCGCGTGAAGTTCCAGGTGCCCGGGATGGAACGGCACATCACGTGCGGCGCGACCGCTTGCGACATGGTGTTCCAGGTGCTGACGATCCAGCCCGGCGGCCACACGGGGTGGCACACCCATCCGGGGCCAACGTTCGTCGCACCCGCGCAAGGAGAGGGGACGCTGTACCGCGGCGGCGGAACCGGGTGCACGCCTACCAAGTACGCGGTGGGCGCAGGGTTCTTGCAGCACTCGACCGAGGTGCACAACATGCGGAACGAGGGCTCAACGCCTCTCGTCCTGCATGCGTTCTACCTTCTCCCGCCAGGGATCGATAACGCGGCGATCCGGGTCGACCAGCCGCAGCCAGCGAACTGCCCGACTATCCCGTAGGCGGCTAGAGACGGGCGCCGTTACCCGTGGCGCCCGTCTCTACCGTTCGCGGGCACGAGCAGGAGGAGCACGACGAATGCAGGAAGCTTCTCCCAACGCGGGGGATCGTGAGTCTCGAAAGACCAGCCCGAGCCGGAGGGGAGGGCGTGACCGTCGATCTACGAGCTTCAGGACGCCGATCGGTTCTTGGCCGGAAAGCCGTCCGCGACGCACGGAGCGCCGTTTCCCACTCAACGCGACGCACGTTCGTATTCGGGAGGCCGCCGGTCGACCGTATGACGGGTGGTGTTGCTCTAGAGGGGTGCATCGCGAAGGCGCAGGCAAATGGGGGACGGCGTCCGCGCGAGCGTCGCATGACAGCCGCGCGTCCGGGTGGAGTGGACACGTCCGATGAGAAGGCAGAGGAGGCATTCCAGGAGCGCGTTCGCCCGAGCCACGAAACAGGCGAGCGCTTCAGGTTGGAGCGCGTCGAGCGTCTGCGAGGCGGCGAGATCGCCGAGCGTGAGATCATCGTCCACCGCCCTCGGCATACAGGTGATCCTGGAAACGGGATGGAAACCGCTCCAGGCGATTCGCGGCGATCGGCGAGCGCGGAGGCGACGCCGATTGGGTCTCGTCACGCGGCTTGGACGACTACCGGCGACTCACGGCGACTATCCGGGCTCGCTTTGCAAGCCGGAGGCCGCCGGTTCGATCCCGGCACGCTCCACTAGGTTTCATGCGGGTTCGCGGTATAGGCACTGGTCTGCCCGTGCCCCTCTAGTGCCCCAAACCCTCGAGCCGCTCGAGCAGAGACTCGTGGGCCGTGTCGAGCAAGGCGCCGTAGTGAAGCTCGATCATCTGGACGCTGGTACCGGCAACCCGCGCCGTCTCGAACACTGTCAGCCCGCGGGCGAGCGCATTGGAGATGAACGTCGAGCGCAGGTCGTAGATCCTCGCCGGCTTCGCGATTCCGCCAGCGTCCACCGCTGGGCCCCACGCCCGCTTGCGGAAGTTGTGCAAGTCGAACGGTCCGCCCTTCTGCCCGCCGAACACGAACGGGATCCGCGCAGGCGCGGCGTCGAGCGCGTCGAGCGCAGGCGCGGTCAGCGGAACCTCGCGTCTTGAGCGTTGCGTCTTGGTACCCCGGACGCTCAGAATGCGGCGAGTGCGGTCGACGTCGCCCCATTGGACGCTCGACCACTCCCCCGGCCGCAATCCCGTCGCCGCCGCGAAGCGCACAGCCGCGGCCCCGCGCTTGTCGAGCTCCGTCGCGATCGCGTCGAGCTCGTTCGCGCTGAACACGCGGACGGGTCGTGGAGGAGGCATCGGGTTTTTTCCCGCCGCCTTCGCGGGGTTCCGCGTCAGGTAGCCGTAGCGGACACCAGCCTCGCACGACTGCCGGAAAGCGCTCATGACGCTGTAGCGGTAGCGCTGGGAGGCGCGAGGCAAAGCCAGCGATCTCATCCGTCATGCGCTCGAGCTCGACAAGCGGCGTCGTGCCGAAGTCGTCGAGCGGGCGCTTGAGTCGTTCGCGAAGCCCCCGGATCGTCCGCGGCGCCGCGACCTTCGCGTGGCGCTCGAGGAAGACATCGGCGAGATCCGCGAGCGTCAGGTCGCGACGTGCGGCCGGGCGTCCGCTCAGTTCCGGCTCGATGACGTCGCGGTAGTGGTTGAGCGCTTCGGTCTTCGACGCAAACGCGCCGCCTGAGCGACGCCTCCCGTCCCGGTCGTACCACCTGAGCTGCCACTTCCCACTCGGCAGCCTGCGAGCGCTTCCGCGTTGATCAGCTGGCACTTTCCTCGACCTCCCCTGCGACACCCCTCGTGTCAAGTTCCGTGCTGTACCTGATCGCGGACTTAGCCAAGCTCCTCACCGCATCCCGCACTCCGGCCTCATCGCCCAGCCGATTAGCGTCCTGGAGTGCCTGCGCGTGCGAGAGGACAACTTGCTCGATGTCCTTTCGCAGCTTCTCGCGTGTGGTAGCGGGGCTGAACACCGCTCCCAGGTGGAGCCAGTTCCGCAGTGCCTCGCCGTCGACGCCATGCTCGTCATCGAGCCAGACCAACTCCCCCTCAGGGGGAGACAACATGGTGGCTGGCGCGATGCCGAGAACGGAGCAGAAGGCGAGCGCCTCGTCGAGCGTGAGGATGCGGCCGCCGTCCTCCGGGGCACTCCCCTTCTCGATACGGAGGAGCGCCGGCTTGCTCATCGGCCTACCGACCTCGGTCATCCGACGTGAGACCTCCGTTTGGCTCTGCTGGCGGGCCTTCCGGATCGCCTTCAGGCGCTCGGCAAACACTTCGCTCGGGCGTCGGCGTACCGGATAAAGGGCGTGGATCCTCTCCCGCTTCTCCTGTCGGGACACCCCCCGCGGTTCTTCCGTGTCTCCCATGTCGCCTCCTTTGGTATCGGTTTCCGCACCAAAGGATACACGGTTTCGCACATGGGTGGTAACGTCCACCGCGAGGTACAACATAGCGAACACGGAGGTACTGAATGGCGGACACTATCGACGGGGCAATCGAGCGGGCTACGGGAACCGCCGAACCGCTCATGTCGCCCGACGAGGTGGCGGTCTACCTGAACGTGCCGCGCGCAACGCTCCAGCTCTGGCGCGCTAAGGGGCGAGGGCCTCGCGCTTTCAAGGTGGGCCGGCATGTCCGCTACAGGCGCGAGGACGTCCTGCGCTGGCTCGAGCGGCGTGCTGACCCCGTGTAGTCGCAGGGACTGACCAACTAGCCCCGTAGAGACGGCGGGCCAAAGGAGGTGAATCCCGGCCCGCCTCTCGCCCTAATCCGCAAACGCCGCCATCACGCGGCGCTACCCAAAGGAGTCCAGCTGTGTCCAGTATTGCAAACGAATACGACGATCGTTTCGACGAGGCCGAGGCCGAGGCCGACCACGGCTCGCCGTGGCTGTACCGAGAGTCCGACGCGCCGAACCCGCTCACGATCGAAGTCACAGAGTGGAGCGAGGGTGTCACGAAGCTCGGCCCGGCTGAGTTCATGCAGGGAATCGACCGCGACGGCAAGCGCTGGAGCGTTCTCGTCGGCTCCGTCGTGCTCTCGAAGAAGCTGATCGAGGGGCTCGTCGAGGAGTGGTCAGAGGAGCGCAACGAGTTCGTCGTGACCGAGACGCTCGGCTGGGTGCAGCCGGGGGAGGTCGTCTCGCTCAAGTACCTCGGCGACGTCGAGGGAGCGAGGTACACGTACCCGAACTTCCGCGTGAGTCGGAAGCCGGCACGCGGTGAGCAGGCGACGCTCGAGGAGCCTGCCGAGCCGGTCGCATCAGGTGGCGGCTCGGCGATGGGTGACGACATCCCCTTCGCGCCGACGGTGGCGTGATGAACGCCGGCACGCGTGTGCGCGTGAAGGACATCTACCTCGACGAAGGGCTGACCAGGCCGCTCGTCGGAACCGTCGCGGATGTGTTCTCACACCCCGACTACCGAAACGGTGGGGACGTGTACGTCGTCCTGTTCGACCACGACGAGCCGGCTCTTCCACCAGGCGGGGAGTTCTCGGTCGATCGTCTCGAGCAGGTGCTGGATGCCGACTGAAGAGCGAAACGACGAGACGGCGGCAGGCGACCTGCTCGTTGAGTACATCGGCGGTGCCTGCTGCGGTGAGAGCGCCTGGCTTACGCACGTGTGTAGCTGCGGCGAGCTGCTGGATGTCGGCTCCTGGGTGGCGGCCACGCGCGGCTTTGTCCGCCACTGGTACCGCATCGAACGGCTCGAGGGGCACCAGGCGTGGGCGGAGTACGTCGGACAGAAGGAGCTCACGCTCGACGAGGTGCTCGGCTTTGCCGAGTGAGAAGCACGAGACGGCGGCGGGCGATGAGCTCGCCGCCTACCTCGCCACGGTTCCGAAAGACCTGAACGCGAACGCGTGGGGCCGCTGGCGTGCGAAGAACCGGCCGCCCTACTTCCTCGCCGAGAACCGGCGCGGCGGCAAGTGCGGGCTCTGCGGCTCGGAGCTCAGCGCCTGGCTCAACCTCTGTCACGGGTGCATGTCGCGCGAGTTCGAGTACCTGCGCGAGCTCCTGCCGCTGCCGAAGGAGCCTCGGCCGATCCCCGGAACCGGGGGCCGCACGTTGCGCGAGGAGTGGCGCGATTACCCGGACGAAGGGCGATACCGGCTCGTCGCGCGCAAGCTCTGGTTTGTCGTGCGCGATGCCGACGGCCAGGAAGTGACGCGCACGCTCGAGCGCACAGACGCGGAGCGCTACCTATGAGTGGAAGTCGTGCCAGAGAGCGAGCTGTGAGCTACGCCGAGCTCGAGCGCGAGAGCAAGCGGCCGAAGACGGTGCGCGACTGGGCGGCCACCTGGAACAAGCTCACGCCGATTGCCGACGCCGACGACGCCACCCGCCAAGCGCTCGAGCGCTTCTGCGAGTCGAAGCGAATCACGCTCGACGCGCTCACCGCCCTCGATGCTCGCATGGCGGTTCGGAACGGCACCTATTGCCTGGCCTTTGGCGGCTCGAATGGGAACGGGGCAATCACCGCGCTCAAATACCGGCCGCTTTCCGGCAGTTCGCACGACTCGTTTGCGGAGAAGCCGAGCGTATGGGTACGCCCTATCGTTGCCGGCAAGCTCGACTCGCTCGACTGGATTCTGTGCGAGGGGGAAACCGACGCCGCGCGGCTGTACGAGCTCGTCGGGGATGCGTGCGCGATCATGGTGCTCCCGGCGGGCGCGCGCACCTTCCGCCGCGAGTGGGCCGATCTCATCCCCCGCGGTGCGCGCGTCGCCCTCTGCCACGACGCCGACGAGGACGGGACGCCGGTGCCGAGAAGGCGGCCAAGCTGCTCGGCGGCAAGACGCTGCGCATTCGCCCGCCGGTCGAAGGTGGCGACTGGTGCGACTGGGACGGAGACCGCGACGACTTCCTCGAGCTCGTCGAGGCCGAACGGCCGCCGCGGTTCGAGTTTTGCGACGCTCGCCGAGTTCCTCGCGCATCCGTTCCCGAAGGCCGAGCCGCTTCTCGGCGAGCCGGGAGCAATCCTCCTCGCTCGCGGCTCACTGCTCATGGTGTACGGGGCCGACGGCTCCGGGAAGTCGACCTGGACGATCGACGGCGTCGCGCATCTCGCCGCCGGCCGCGAGTGGCTCGGCGTGCCCGTGCCGCGGCCGGTACGGGTTTGCGTCATCGAGAACGAGGGGCCGCCGTCGCTCTTTCAGGACAAGCTGGCCGCGAAGATCGCGAGCTGGGACGGCGCCGACTTCGCCGACAACATCTTCGCCTTCCAGGGACCGTGGGGCGAGTTCAGCTTCGCCGACGCGGAGGCACGCGCGGCGCTCGTCGAGTTCTGCGACGAGCACGACGTCGACGTCGTCACCGCGAATCCGACGCTTGGCCTCGGCGTCGCCGCCTCCGGCCGACCCGACGAGACGCAGGCGTTCGTCGACTGGCTCGTCGAGTGCGGGCTCAAGGCCGAGCGTGCCTTCTGGCTCCTACACCACGAGAACAAGAGCGGCCAAATCTCCGGCGACTGGGGCCGACACCCGGACACGAAGGTGTCGCTACAGCAAGACGGCAACAAGCCACGCACGAAGCTCGACTGGGCGAAGACACGGTGGGCAACGCTCACGCAAGAGACGAGTCCCGCGAAGGCGTGCATGCTCGAGTGGATCGTCGAGACGCAGGGATACTCCGTCACCGAGCTCGACTCCGTCGGTGCGTCCAACTCGGAGCTCGAGGAGCGCATCGTCGACTTCCTGAGCAAGAACCCCGGAGCGACGACGAACGCCGTCTGGACGAATGTGAAGGGCACGAATAGCCGCATCCGAGCGCTGCTCGACGGCGACCAATTCGACTGCGTCGAGGGCAAGCGAGGGGCTCTTTTGTGGTTCCTGCGTTCCAGTGCGACTGCGTCGGTAAACGACGCGCCGACGCAGTCAGGAGCAAACCCGCATGAGTAAAGGGATTGACTGCGTCGGCACTGCGTCGGAAAGTGCCCATTTTCCCTGCGACTGCGTCGGCGCGTCGGACCCCGTAGGGGTACGACGCAGTCGCAGTAGGTGGTCGCAGCCGTGAGCGCTCAAACGACGAACGCGCGCCTACTCACCACTCGCCAGGTTGCCGAGCTTCTCGCCGTGAGCCCGGAGACGGTCCTCCGCTACCACCGCCGCGGCGAGCTCGCCGGCTACCGGATCGCGTCGAACGCGCTGCGTTTTGCCGAGGCAGACGTCAGAGAGCGGCTCGAGTCACGACGCGCGGCTCCGGTG
>JALZOK010000017.1:39310-46440 GCA_030857225.1 Actinomycetota bacterium | reverse complement strand
CCCTCTACTCTTTGGAGAATATGGCGAAAGAAGAGAAGGTCGAAGTCGAAGGCGAAGTGCTCGAGGCGCTCGGTGGCGGCATGTTCCGCGTCGCGCTCGACGGCGGCCACGAGCTGATCGCCTACACCGCGGGCAAGATGCGGCGCTACCGCATCCGCATGGCCCCCGGCGACCGGATCAACGTCCAGGTCTCACCGTACGACCTGACCCGCGGCCGCATCGTCTACCGCCACAAGTAGCCGCCCGCGCGGTCGCGATACGCCGTCAGCGGCAGTCGGATCGGGCGTCGAGCTTGTCGGCCGTGACGAATCCGTTCGCGTTCACGGTCATGTGAGCGATCACGTGCACGCGCAGGTCGTCCCCGTCGACAAAGGTTCCGTCCTCGCCGAGCCGCGTCAAGTTCATGGTCCTCTCGGCGGTGAACTCGGACGGAGCGAAATTCGTGCTGAAGTTCGTCTGCTGATTCTCGACGTCCATCATTGTGTACCGGGCACCCGAAGTCGTCGTTCCCTTGACCCCCGTGAAGTGAGAGGTCACTCCGATGTGGACTCGATCGCCTGACAGAGTCACGCGCGACGTCGTGTGCAAATTGCCCTCGACGGCGACGAACTCTTCCGTACAGCTGTTGTACGCCACCGACGTGAAGGGGATGCTTTGGTTGAGGGTCGTCCCCGCTGCGGCAGTCGCGGCGGCGAGGAGACCTAGCAAGGAGACGCTGACGATTGCGAGCGCTCTAGAGCTCATCGCTTAGTCGATACCCGACGTGCTGGGACCCCAAAACCACCGAATCTGTGAGTTCCTTGTTGCATCGCTAACAAGGCTGTATTGTCCGATACTCACGCCTGCGGCAAACTGGGGGTTGGGTTTGGGACTATCGGGGGAAGTTGTTCGGCTGCGCACGCGGCGCGGAGTTCTCAGCGTGCTCGTGCTCGCCGCCACTCTGATCGCGGTGGGCTCCTCACTGGGCGCAACGGCTCAGAAGGCGCCGGCGTGCAATCTCGTCCCGCAGCTGCGAGACGTCACGATCAACCAGGGTGTCGGCGCCTACCCGGTGCTCGTGAACGGCAAGGAGACGCTCGTTCGCTTCTACCTGAGCATGCCCTCGTGCGCTGGGTCGGGAGCGTCGATCCAGGTCAAGGAGGGCACCACCCTCACCGTGTCCGGCGGCGGCACGGTCGACAACCCGACACCGGTGCCGACATCGACCGCCTACCCAGCGATCGCGTCGTTCACTGCCGCCCCGATGACCGACTCCACGGGCGACCCCAAGTTTGTCGTCCCGGCCCCGATGGTTTCACGAAGCAGCGCGTTCACCGCCTCGTTCTCGATGACGCTCAGGTACCAGTCGAAGCCGACGCGGACGGGGGCCCTTACGGCAGGACAGATCACGTTCTCGAACCGGCCGGGGACGACAACGCCGATTACGGCGAGCTTTGACCGCCCCTCGAACGCGCTCGGCGTCCTGTTCGTCCCGATGGGCGACGCCACGAAGTCGTACTCGAGCCAGTGGACGGCTGCCGGGCAGCAGGCACTTCAGGACGGCATGACGGCGGCGGTCGCCCGCCAGTACCCGCTGCCGGCGGGGACCGGCTCTCTCGGCGGTACGGGGGGACTCCGGTACTCGGTGACTCCGACGCTGCTCGATCTCAAGGCGCTCAACCTGCTCGACGGCAACGGCAAGTTCTGCGGTACGGGGGCCAATTACGACGTGATCAAGGGCCAGCTGGCCCAGTTCCGTCTCTCGCACAACTCGGCGAACCCGAACGCGCAGGCGAACCGCGTCGTGGGCGTGGTCGATCCGGCCATTGGCCTCGGACCGCCGAGCCCGTGCTTCGAGGGGATGGCTGTCGTCAACTCTCAGGAGGCTTGGGCCCTGGCGATTGCCGGCCGGGCGGGAAATCTCATCGGCCTCGAGCTTGCGCACACGCTCGGCCTGACGCCCCCGAGCCGCGAGAGCCCCTTTGACGGTGCGCACTCGCAGAACACCGCGGCTGAGAATCCGTCGGTCAACCGGCGCTACAACACCGTCCAGCGCTCGTTCATCACCATCGACAGGAGCCTGCTGAAGCCCTCCGCGACGTCGCCACCTCCGGACAACATCAACACGCTTCTCGAAGTGCCCGACCACGCGTTCCTGCTCTGCGTCTTCGGCGGCGGGACACCGAATTCGGAATGTGCGACCTACGGACCCGGGACGGTAAGCGCGACAGCTCCGGTGGCGGCGACCCTCTCGTTCGTTATGTCAGGTACGACCGACAGCTCCAGCACGGCGAGCATCTGCGCGACCTGTACGGGTATCGCTTCCGGTACGAGCGTTGTTGAGTCCTATTTCGCGTCAACCGTTCCCCAGACAGCCCCGAGTCCGAGCAGCACTTACAGGCTCGTCCAGCGTGGCGCTACAGGACCGCTCTTCGACCAGGGCGTACCGGTCTCGTTCTTCCATTCGGGACACGGAGGCGGGGATGGGAACGGGACGCGCTCTTCGGGGCTCTTCTCATTCGTCCTTCCCTTCGATCCGAATGCGAGTCGAATCGAGCTCTGGAAAGGAGCGCCGGACTCCGGCTTGCTCATCTACGCCCGCGACCGAACGACACCGCCCGTCGTCAGCAGCTTCAGCGTCGGCGAGGCGCCAATCGGTTACCGGCCGGGTCCGCGCTCGGCGCGGATCCTCGCGACGTTTATCGTCAATACGACAGCGGACTCAGGCCCGGGATCGCTTCGCCAGGCGATCCTTAACGCGAACGCGACGCCCGGCGCCGACACCATCACATTCACCGACACGATGACCATCGCGCCCACCTCTGCCCTTCCGACTATCACCGAGGCGGTGACGATTGACGGGACGCAGGGAAGCTCCACGACACCTGGCGTGACGCTCGACGGCATCGGCGCAGGCGGTGTCCTCGGGCTGAGGATCAGTGCCGGTGGCACGACGATCCGGAGGCTTGCGATCGTGCGCTTCGACTCAGGCGTGTTCTTCGACAGCGGATCCGGAAGCGCGCTTGAGGCGAGCTATGTCGGCATCGGTGCGGACGGCGTGACCGACCTCGGGAACGCGAACGACGGCGTCTTCATCAGCAGTGGCGCCTCGAGCACGACCATTGGACCGGGGAATGTGATCTCCGGCAACACCCGCGAAGGAATCCAGATCCAGGGCACCGGAGGCACGATCGTGCGGGGAAACCTCATCGGTACGAACGCCGCCGGCACTGCAGCCGTTTCCAACGGGCTCCGCGGCATTCTCTTCAACGGCTCCTCGGGGAACACGGTCGGTGGTGCCGCGCCCGGCGCGGGCAACGTGATCTCCGGGAACAACAACGTCGGCATCATCGTGAACGGAGCGTCCAACAACACAATCCAGGGGAACCGGATCGGCACGAACGCCGCCGGCACCGCGGCGGTGCCCAACGGTCCGGGCGGGATTCAGCTGCTCGGCGGCAGCGCACCATTCGGCGCCAACGGCAACACGATCGGCGGAACCGCCTCCGGCGCAGGCAACCTGATTTCGGGGAATACCGGGCCGGGGATTCTGCTGAACTCTAGCGGCGCCTCACCGAGCGTCACGGGCAACACGATCCAGGGGAACCTGATCGGTACCGACGTGACCGGCAACTCGAGCATCCCGAACAGCGGTGTCAACGGACACGGGATCTCGATCGTCAACGTTGGCGGCATCTCCGGCAACGTGATCGGCGCTGGGGGCGCAGCGAGCCGGAACGTCATCGCTTACAACAGCGGTGACGGCATCTCGATCTCGAGCGACACCGGAAACGTACGCAACACGATCCGGGAGAACGAGATCCACACGAACGGCGGCCTCGGGATCGATCTCGGTGCGAACGGGGTGACGGCGAACGACGCGGGCGACGGCGACACCGGCGCGAACAATCTCCAGAACTTCCCGGTGCTCACGTCGGCCAGCGGCGGGGTCGTTCAGGGCGGGCTCTCGAGCGCGCCGAACACCCAGTATGTGATCGAGCTCTTCTCCAGTGCGGCCTGTGACGGTTCGGGCAACGGAGAGGCGGCGCGCTTTCTCGAATCCTTCGCGGTGGGCACCGACCCATCCGGGAACACAGGCTTCAGTGCCTCCCCTCCGACGCTCGCGACCGGCGAGTATGTGACCGCAACCGCCACAGATGCCAGCGTCGCGATTGGTGACACGTCCGAGCTTTCCCCCTGCCTGCTGGTCAGTGGCGGAGGCGGCGGTGGCGCGCAGCCGGGTCCGACCTTCACGGTGAACACGAACACCGATGTGCAGCCGTTTGCCGATGCGGGCTGCACGACCTCCGAGTGCACCCTTCGCGAGGCGATCAGCGCGGCGAACGCGGCATCGGGCGCGAACACGATCGATTTCGCCCTCCCGGGCAGCACGCAGATCGCGCCCACGTCCGGTCTTCCGTCGATCACCAGTCCTGTCGACATCGACGGCACGGTCCCGCCCGAAGGGATCGTCACTCTGAACGGGGACGGAGCGGGCACGGCGGACGGTCTCGTCCTCGCCTCGGGATCGGGCGGCTCCACGATCGAGCGGCTCAGGATCCGTGATTTCTTCGGCGGAGCGGCAATCCGCATTGCGTCCGCAAACAACACGGTCGCAGCCAACAAGATCTCGGCCGTGCTGGACGGCATAGTCGTCGCAGGAACAGGCGCGTCGGGGAATCAGATCGGCGGTAGCGACGATGCAGGCCGGGGCAATCGGATCTGGAACTTCAGCTCGCACGGCGTGAAGCTCGACACGGCCGGCAGCGGCAACGAGATCGCTGGGAACACGATCGGGCTGGACGAGGCAAACGTCGGGAGCGCGGGAGACGTCGGCGTGGGCGTGATCGGTACGCCGAGCACCGTGATCGGGGACAATGTCGGCCCTAGCGAGCTCGGCATTATCAACTACGACCTCGGCAACGTCATCGTCGACTCTCAGCCGAGCGAGGGAGGCGGATACGGCATTTCGCTGCGCAGCAACGGCACTACCGGCACCACCGGCACGATCGTCGCCGGCAACTTCGTCGGCACCGACAGAACGCGAACCGCCACGAATCTCGGAAACGGAACCGGAATCCGCGTCTCGGGCTCGTCCAACAACCAGCTTGGACCGGGAAACACGGTTACACAGAATGGGTTCTCGCTGACCGGCATCCGCGTGGCGAGCGGCTCGGGGAACCGCATCGTGGCCAACTCCATCTACGACAACGTCGGCCCGGGCATCGGCCTCAACGAAGGCGCGAACGGCGACCTGGGCGCGCCTGCACTGAGCTCCGCGTCGCTCTCCGGAAGCACGACGACCGTCAGGGGCTCGATCACCGCCCCGAACGGGACGTACTTCGTCGAGTTCTTCCGGAACGCCAACTGCGACTCCTCGGGCTTCGGCGAGGGCAAGACGTACATCTTCGACTTCGCGTCCGTAACTGTCACCGATGGCAGCGAGCCATTCAGCAAGACTCTGAATGGGTTCGCGCTGGGCGACGTCGTCACGACGACGCTCACGAGCACGACGAACAGCAACACCTCCGAGTTCTCGAACTGCGTCACCGTTGAAAACGCGCCTCCTCCCGGCCAGGAGCCGGTCTTCGTGCAGTCCACGGACGACAACCCCGAGGACGACACGCTGGACCTCTACCTCGACTGCGGGCCCTCGAAACCGAAGCAGGTGATCGCGGTCGGCCTGATTCCGAACAACGTCACCGCGACGACGGCGAGCTGGTCGACGAACTACGACTCGACGCTCGCTCCCGCGAACTGCGAGCTGCAGGCGATCGTGATGGACGGCTTCAGCCGGTCCTCGTTCACGGCACTCGGCACCGAACCGACGACCAGCGGCCCGAACGCGCTCGTCGCGGCGATTTCGAGCCCGCGAGAGGATGCCACCTTCCTGCAGTACGGGCTCATCCCGCTCCGCGGCTCGATCAGGAACGCCGAGGCGGAGCTGACGGGCGCCACGCTCGAGTGGAAGGTCGACGGGCCCGGCACGTTCACCCGCAGCGGGACGGGGACGATCGTCGACCTGCAGCCGCCGAACGGCGGGTGGCCGGCGGGGGTCTACACGGCGACGTTTTCGGCGCCTGGTGGGGGAAGTGCGGCGACCGACATCGTCAACTTCACCGTGCTCACCGACGCCGACAATGACGGCATCGCGGCGAACGTCGAATCGCAGTCGTGCTTCGGAGCCGGCGCGGACAACGACCCCCTGAACGCCGACGACGACAGTGACGGCGACGGGATCCCGAACGCGAACGACCCGCAGCCGTGTGTCCCGGCGACCTCGTACACGGCGATCGTCGACTTCACCCCTGACCCGCTTCCCACAGGCTCGACTGGTACGACGGTCACGGTCGAGGTGCGGGTCCCGGGTCGGAACATTGCGCAGGTCCTGGCATCGAGCGTGCGTATTACGCGCATCGCCGACGAGGACGTGTCGACCGACTCGCGCTTCGCGAATATCGCCTGGACGATCAAGAGCGGCGTCGGCATCGCCAAGTTCGACCGGCAGAAGCTGGTTCAGTATCTCGCGGATCGCAACATTCACAACCGCGTCATCACGATCACGGTAGCCGGCAGATCCGGCGCGCCGCCGTGGAGCTTCGAGGGCTCCGACACGACCTTCGTGCAGGGCTAGAGATATCGAGAAAGGGGAGAGAAATGAGTCGACTCAAAATAGGAGTGCTGGCCGGCGGCGTGCTCGCTTCGATGGTTCTCGTAGTCGGTGCGGTGTCAGCGGGTGCCGAGAGCGGACCGAAGTGTGCGGACATTGGCGATCCCGTCACGCTTCAGGGCCAGACGCATTTCTACCGCGGCACGGGTACAGCGCAGAATCAGCCTCCGTACACCTTTGGCATGGAGCTGATCTTGGCGGCGCCAGCCTGTAAGTCGGTGGTCTACACCGTGTACATCATCCAAGACCTGGGCGCCACGGGCGCGGCGGGCGCACCAACCCCCGTCCTGCAAACCGGCGCCTCGGCGACGGGCAACCCCCAGTTCACCACGACGGTGAACGACGACGACCCGACGATCTGTGTGTATGCGACGACCGCCAGCAAAGGCGGCCACGTTTTCGATCGGGCACCGGATATCGGCTGCCTCGAAATCACCGCGCCGGCATCGGGCGGGGGGTCAGGCTTCAGCTAGTCAAACGA
>JALZOK010000017.1:33028-39300 GCA_030857225.1 Actinomycetota bacterium | reverse complement strand
AGCGAGTCTCGCTGGCCCGCGCTTCGTCTCCTGCAGCGTCCCAGGCACTCGCCGCCAGATCGAGCGACTGCGCTGCCTTTGGCGAGGCGCCGAGTTCGAGGAAGAGGCGCGCCGCCTCCTCCGCCCTCACGGCGGCCTCGTCGGCCGAGCCCGTCCGCAGATGAATGAAGGCCATCGTGTCCGTCGTCTCGGCGGTGACGAGCAGGTGCCCGATCGAGCGGGAGAGCTCGATCGCCCTTTCGCAGTAGCGCTCCGCCTCGTCGTAGTCGCCCCGGTTCGCCAGCACCCAGGCGAGGTTCGAGTAGCCGAGCGCGCGGCCCGAGCCGTGCCCGATCCGCTCGAACTCGGCGATCGCGCGCTCGTTGCAGGCGATCGCCTCGGAAAAGGCGCCTAGCGCAAGCTGCGCGAGGCCGAGGTTGATCAGGCAACCGCCGATCTCCTCGACGTTCCCGACGCGTTCGGCGAGCTCGAGGCCGCGCTCGAGAGTCTCGACCGCCTCCGCCGGCCGGCCGAGCGTTGTGTAGATGTCGCCGAGCAGCCGGGCTGTGCTCGAGAGCGCCCGGAGGTCGGGGTCTGCCTCGAACTGGGCTTGCGCAGCGATTCCGTGCCGCAGTGCATCTTCGTGACGTCCGGCCATCAGCTCCGCGCGAGCGAGCGGGACGAGCAACGGCGCGGGGCTGCCGGCGCCGCGCATCTCGGCCGTGGCCAAGCCGAGCTCGAACACCCCGATGGCCGCGTCGAAGTGTCCCGCCACCGAAAGCGTCGTCCCTTGCTCGAGCCACAACGGCGTGAGGTCGACGCCGGTGAGCGCCTCGGTTCGAAACGCCTCCTCGGCGACGGCCAGCGCTTGCTCGTATTCGCCGCGCTTGCGATGGGCTGCGGTCAGGCCGCGCCACGCGCGAATGTCCGAGGTCTCGTCTCGCACCTTCGTGTACAGGTCCACCGCATCGTCGTAGTCGCCGACGAGGTCGCGGAGGTCGGCGAGCGAAAGCAGGATCTCCGTCCGCTGCTGGTACGACTCGGGGTCCTTCTCGGCGACCTCCGCCGCACGGGCGAAGTGCACGATCGCCTCCTCGTTCGCGTACAGCCCCCTTGCGCGCTCGCCGGCTCGGACGAGGTAATCGACCGCCTTCGCGCCCGCCTCTCCGAGATAGAGATGGCGCGCGAGCAGGTCGAGAACGTCGTCGCCGGCGCCGTACAGCGCCTCGGCAGCCTCGGCGACGCGCCGGTGGAGATCGCGCTGCTGCCGTCGCAGGAGACGTGAGTAGGCGACATCCTGCACGAGCGCGTGGTGGAAACCAACGGTCGGCGCACCGTCCTCGTCGAGGCGGTCGAGGAACCCGCGGTGCACGAGCGTCTCGAGCCCGGCGTCGAGATCGGCCGCCTCCCCGCGCACGGCGGCGAGGAGCGGAAGCCTGACCACGCGCCCGATCACCGACGCCGTCTGGAGAACGCTGGCTGCCGACTTCGGTAGCAGGTCGATGCGCGAGGCGAGGAGCCCCTCCACCGTCGGCGGCACCTCGCCCTCCTCCCAGCCCGGTCGCAGTGACCAGAGATCGTCCGCGTACACGAGGATCTCGCGCTCGCGCAGAGCCCGTACGAGCTCCTCGACGAAGAACGGATTGCCGGTGGTGCGCTCCACGATCCAGGGCACGAGGCCCAGGGGCGCCGGACCTTCGAGAACGTGGTGCACCAGCTCTTCGATTCCGGCCTCGTCCAGCGGCTCGAGGCGAATCGCCCATGCTCCGGGCGCGAGCTCCTCGAGAGTCGTCTCGGCTTCGGGGCGAGCCGTGAGGTACAGCGCGAGTCGCTGTTCCTCACACAGCCGCCCGAGCTCGCGCGTGAGCTCGAGGCTCGATGCGTCCGCCCAGTGCACGTCCTCCAGCGCGAGGACGAGCGGGCGCTCGGCGGCAAGCTCCGAGAGCCAGGCCCCGAAGGCGTCATGGAGACCGCGTCGAAAAGCCTCCGGCTCGAGCGCCGCGACCTCGTCGTCTTCCGGCCCGAGTCCGAGGAGTCGGGCGAAGTACGGAATTGCCATAACGGTCGGCACGCCGCGCCGGAGAGCATCGAGATTCTGCTCGACGCCGGCCTGCGGGTCGATCGCGGCGACGGTGCGCACAAGGTCCGCATACGGCCAGTAGGCGAGCCCGGCGCCGTAGGAGAGACACCGCGTCTGAAACCACTGAAAACCGTTCGCCTCGGCGTGCTCGCGGACGGCCTCTGCGAGGCGCGACTTGCCGACGCCCGGCTCGCCGGTCACGGTGAGGACGCCGCCCGAGCCCCTCTCCGCCCGCTCGAGGACCGCGGCGGTCGTCTGGAGCTCGCGCTCGCGGCCGACGAGCGCGCGCCTCAGCGTGCCCAGAAGCGGCGCGGTTCGCTCGCGGAGCAACTGCCAGGCGACCACCGCCTCGCTCTTCCCCTTGAGCGTAAGCTCGCCGACGGGCTCGAACTCGAACCGGTCGGCGGTGAGGCGGTAGGTGAGATCGCTGACGTACGTCTCGCCCTTCGGCGCGGCCGACTCCAGCCGCTGGGCGAGGATCACTGAGTCGCCGAGCACGGCGTAGTCCATGCGCGCCTCACTGCCGAGGATGCGGGCGATGCCGTGCCCGGAGTTGACCCCGCAGTGCAACGTGAGCTCCGCTTGATGCGGGAGGTTCTGGCACATCCGGGCGAGCTCACGGTGCATCTCGAGCGCGACGAGCAACGCTCGCTCGGCGTCGTCCTCGTGGCTCACGGGCGCCCCGAAGAGCGCGAGCAGCGCGTCGCCGGCGAACTTCTCGACGTAGCCCCCGTAGCGGCCGACGATGCTGCTCAGGCCGCTGATGACGGGATCGATGACCTCGAGCAGGTCTTCCGGGTCGAGTCGATCGGCGAGCGCTGTGAACCCCGAGACGTCCGCGAAGAGCGCCGTGATGAGCCGGCGCTCCTCGGGAAGCTCTCCTCCGCCCTCGACGAGCGCCTCGGCCACCGGCTCTGCCACGAAGCTGCGGAGCGTCTGCGAGACGTCAGGGGCGGGCGGCGCCGCGGCCACCGGAGTTCCACAATGGCCGCAAAAACGCATTCCCTCCGCGTTCTCGCCTTGGCAGGCTGCGCACGTCCAGATGGTCATGTCCCCGAGTCAGTCTAGGGACGGTGGCGGCATATTCGTACGAGCGCGCCGACGCCGAGCACGCGTTGGTCCGCGCGAGCTACTCGGGTCGACTGAAGCCGCTCCCGCCGTGAGCCTCGACGTCGTTCTCGTCGGACTGCAGCTCGGCCTGGGGCTGATCTTCGTCGTCGGAGTCCGAGTCGAACTCCCAGAGATCGTCGAAGATCTCGGGCAGCGGCTCGGACTCTTGTTCGCGCTTCTCGCTCATGTGGTCTCCCATCACCAGACGAGCGGCAGCAGCGGAATCTTCCGCCGACTGGTGCTGGAGACATCATCGCACCAACCGCCGGTATCGCGAAAAGGCCTGCAAGGCCATCGAACTGGACCAGTCGGTGGATAGAATCCCTGAGATGCCGCGCGGTAAAAAATCCCTGCAAAGCGGCGTTTTGCCCCCGTAGCTCAGTGGATAGAGCAGCGGTTTCCTAAACCGCGTGCGGCCGTTCAATTCGGCCCGGGGGCACTTCCAATCTCATATCAGAAAAAGCCTATTTGCAGGTAGTTATATTTAAAGCACTTCAAGTGCGTTGTCCGCTGTGATCCGCTGGTGACCGCTCTGGACTGTCGCAGACTGTCACAAAACTGTCGCAACGGTGGTATCCTCGAGTCCAGATGACCCAGCTCGCGGGCATCGACGTCCGTCACCGGACTACTTGCGCCTCTCATTCGGGCGGCAAGTGCAGCTGCAAGCCGGCGTACCAAGCAAGTGTCTGGAGCGCCCGCGAGCAGAAGCGGCTGCGGAAGACGTTTCCGACACTTGCGGCCGCTCGTGCATGGCGCGCCGAGGCGCAGACCGCGATCCGCCGCGGGACGATGCGAGCTCCCATCCCGGTCACGGTCCGTGAAGCGGCCGAGGAGCTCGTCGAAGGGATGCGTTCGGGCCGCGTCAGGACTCGCTCAGGCGACCGCTACAAGCCGAGCGCGATCCGCGGCTACGAGGCGGCGCTCCGCGACCGGATCGTGCCGATCTTGGGCGGGAAGCGTCTCGGCGATGTGCAGCGGCGGGACGTCCAGAAGCTCGCCGACGATCTCCTCGCCGAGGGACGCGACCCGTCGACGATCCGAAATGCCCTGATGCCGCTGCGCGTCATCTACCGCAGGGCCCTCGAAGACGGCGACGTCGCCGTCAACCCGTGTACCAGCCTCCGGCTCCCAGCGGTCAGGGGCCGACGAGAACGGATTGCCTCACCCGAGGAGGCACAGCAGCTGCTCGACGCCATGCCGGATCGCGACCGACCGATTTGGGCGACGGCGCTGTACGCCGGCCTTCGCCGCGGCGAGCTGATGGCCCTTCGCTGGGAGGACGTCGACCTCGCCGCCGGGGTGATTCGGGTCGAGCGCTCCTACGACGACAAGGGCCGCGTCGAGATCGAGCCGAAGAGCCGCGCCGGCCACCGTGCGGTCCCGATCGTCGGGGCCCTCCGCGATGTCCTCGTCGACCACAAGGCCCGGCAGGACCGAGACGAGGGGCTCGTCTTCGGCTCGACCAATGAGACGCCGTTCCAGCCGTCGAACCTCTGGCGCCGCGCGCAGACCGCGTGGCGTCGCGCCAGCCTCGAACCGATCGGCCTCCACGAGGCACGCCACACGTTCGCGTCAGTCCTGATCGCCGCCGGCGTCAACGCCAAGGCGCTCACGACCTACATGGGTCACGCCTCGATCCAGACGACCTACGACCTCTACGGCAAGCTCATGCCCGGCTCGGAGTCCGAGGCCACGGCGCTCGTCGACGCCTATCTCGCTCGAGCAGCACTGCGAGCAGGCTCGACCAACTCGGCTCATCGAAAAGTTGACCTGTTCGACTTATGAGCCTGTGCGATGGGTCAACTTCCTTTCAGGCCGAGAACTCGTCAACCGAGGCAACGGCGCTCTCGATGCCTATCTAGCGCGTGCCGATACGCGCGCTCGCATCGCGCAACTCGACACCTATAGAGCGTAGGTCGGGCGTTCGCGCCTCGGGTCCACGGAGCCGTGGTATGTCCTAGGTGAGGTCGATCCCGAGACCGGCAATGAACTCAGCCATCGCGCCAACTGCGTCCTGTCGCAGAATCGCGGCCTCCGCATCGGGATCGATCTGGAGTGTCTGGGCGACGTAGCCGCTCGGCCCAACGTCTCGCGGCCCAGAGTACCGTGCAGCGATCTCGCGGAATAGCGGCACTCGCGCCCGGACGTCGTCACCGAATTGCCCGTCACGCAGCCGCTGACCGACCTCGTGCGGGCCACCAGCCTTGTTATGCAGCAAGACGTACGTGAGGTCGTAGTAGTCCTTTTCCTTTCCGCGTTCGCGAGCGGCGACAAGCTTCGCCATGAGATAGCCGCTGAGCCCGGCGAAATTGACCTTGACGGTGACGAACTCACCATCGGGAAGCTGGCCGGTGAGGGACTCGCTGACGTAGTCGCGCGCAACGAAGCCTGTTCCTCGAAGGTTCGCGGCAGTCACTCGCTTGCAGCCTGGAAGCCGAATCGCCTGGTTGGCGGGCTGGTCGTCGAGGTCGCAGAGAAATTCCACCTTCACCGCGACGTTCCCCACCTTGGCCCGCCAGCGCCAGCCTTCGGCGATTTTTGGATCGAGGTCGAATCCTGCTCGTTCGAGGGCCTCCTCCAGGGGTTGAAGGTCTGCGTCCAGTACAGCGTGGAAGCCAACGAGGATGTCGACATCGGTTGTACCGAGATGCGCTGGAGCCTCCACTTCTGCCTCACGCGCGAGGACTTCGGGCACGAGACCGCCGATGACGATGATCGGGAGTTCTGAGTCTCGCAACTCGTGAACGAGCCAGATCAGCGCCTGCTCGGCTAGCACCCGCGCGGCAGGTGAACGCTCGAGCTCGAATTCAGAAGTCAATGAGCATCTCCCTCACGTGCTCGGCCGCATCGACACCTCGTCCGCCGAAGCCGAGAAGATCTGCATACAGACGCGGCGCACTAACGACTGGTAGCTGGTCGCGCTCCGATGTCTTCTTGAGTCGAAGAGCCGTTTTGTCCGCCGGCCAGAGGATTACTCGGCCGCCTTCGTCGACTTTCCGAAGACGGCCACGACTGAGCACACCTTCGAGCCGACCATCGTCGAAGATCGACTCTGGGACGTAAATGTGCAGCGTCGGCACCTGAGTTGCGAATGGGGCCTCGA